>JAZNFZ010000001.1:0-16436 GCA_045576195.1 Eubacteriales bacterium
CCCCCGCTTGCCACTATGAGCATGCTGAGTGAGGATCTTGTTGCGGGCGAGGATAGCGCGCTGCAGCACACGCCTGTGGGTGTTGTGGGCGGGCTTATTTGCTTTGACTCTATCTACGAGGAACTGACGCGCGCGGCCGTGCTTGACGGCGCGGAGCTGATCTGCCTTTCTACCAACGATTCGTGGTTTACCGATTCCGCCGCGCTCTATATGCATAGCGCGCAGGCGCGCTTGCGCGCCATTGAAAGCGGCCGCTTTGTGGTGCGTGCCGCCAATACGGGAATTTCCTCTGTCATCTCTCCCGATGGCAGCTCTCACGAGGAAATTTTGCCCCTTGTGGAGGGCGTAAGCATTTATACCGCCTATATGCGCGACGGCATAACGCTTTATACTCGCATAGGAAATCTTATGGTGTGGCTCTCCATGGCCGCCATGGCTGCCGCGCCCGCCTTTGAGGTCATTGGATGGGCGCTTGCACGCAAGCGTGGCAACCGTAAGGCTCTTTAAGGTCAAAAAAAGGAACCGTGCATTGCACGGTTCCTTTTTGTAATCGTTTAGTCGGTCACGTAGGGCAAGAGAGCCACCTGACGGGAACGCTTGATAGCGGTGTTCAACTCGCGCTGGTGCTTTGCGCAGGTGCCCGAAATTCTGCGGGGCAGAATCTTGCCGCGCTCGCTGATGAACTTGCGAAGCTTGGCGGTATCCTTATAGTCAATAAAAGCAACCTTGTCCGCACAGAAAATGCAAACCTTTTTTCTCTTGCGATTCATGGGGCGCGCGGGGCGTGCCGTATTTTCGGTTCTATCCATAATAACGAATCCTCCTATTCAGTATATTTTGTGATCTGTCAGAAGGGCAGATCGTCGTCCGCCTTCAGCTCCTCAAAGTTCGGCGCAGCGGCCGCGGGAGTGGAGAAGGACGGTGCGGTATACGCGTCGGGCGTATACGAGCCCTGCGTAGCGGCAGGAGAGTCACCGCGGCTGTCAACGAACATAGCCTCGTCAACGACCACCTCGGTGGCGTAGCGCTTTTGTCCCTGCTGATCCTGCCAGCTTCTGGTCTGGATCGAGCCGGTTACGCAAAGCGCAGAGCCTTTTTTGAAGTACTTGGAAATAAATTCAGCGGTCTGGCGCCATGCCACCACGCTGATGAAGTCAGCCTGCTGCGACTGAGCGGCATCATTCGACCTTGACTGGAATCTGCGATTGACGGCAAGCGTGAAGGTAACAACGGCAATGCCGCTTTGTGTCTGCTTCAGTTCGGGGTCGGCCGTGAGCCGTCCGCAGAGAACGACCTTGTTGAGATTAAGACTTGACATATCAAACGCCTCCTTTTTCCAAATGCTTATTCGGCAGCTTCGGTAGCAGGAGCAGCTTCAGCAGCTTCCTCGGCAGGAGCCTCAGCGGCCTCTGCGGCAGGAGCCACCACCTCTTCCACTACTGCAGCTTCCTCGGCGGGAGCGGGAGCAGCCTTAGCAACTGCCTCATACTCCAGCTTCAGGACCAGCGAGCGAAGAACGGTCTCGTCAATGTTGAAAAGACGCTCCAGCTCTGCGGGGAAAGCAGGCTCTGCCTTGAAGGTCACTACCGTGTAGTAGCCCTCGGGCATATCGTTGATGGGGTATGCAAGACGGCGCTTGCCCCAATCAGCCACTTCAACGATCTCGGCATTCTTGGCAATAATGTCCGTAAACTTTGCTACGGTAGCCTTGGTAGCCTCTTCGCCATTGGTGACATCAACGATGAACAGAGTTTCGTAAGAATTGATGATCTTTTCCATGTTTTACACCTCCCTATGGACTTATGACCGCACACATGAAGAATTTATATGCGGTAAGGAGACGGAAGGGCAAGGTTTGCTTTTGCCGATCCGCATCAATTCAAGATTTTAACATATTTTCGGTGCGGTGTCAAGCATTTTTTTGCAATTTATCAAAATCTTTTATAAAAAAGCAGGAAAAGAGCGCAAAAAATTTTTAATAAAGCCTTGACAAAGACCAAAAGGTGTGGTATACTCTGTAAAGGAATTTGCTTTACAGCCAAATGTAGGCGGTGATGTTATGTTTGAAAAAAATTTGGAGGTAGCAGGCCTGCTGGATTGCTACGCCGGTATCCTCAGTGAACGGCATCGCAATTTGCTTGATCTCTACTACAATCAGGATTTTTCACTTGGTGAGATCTCGGCCGAGGTCGGCATCTCTCGCCAGGGCGTGCGCGACAGCATCAAAAAGGCAGAGGAGGAGCTCTTTTTCTTTGAAAACGGCCTTCATCTGTTCGAGCGGGGAGAATCGGTCTCCCGCGCAGCCGCCTCGCTCCTGCAGGCAGCAGGGGATAATGCCGCCCTGCGTGATGCGGTGCTGACGCTGCTTGACGCGGTAGGCGTGGCTGCCACGGAAGAAGAATAAGGAGGCGTGCCGATGTCAATGTTTCAAAATCTGACAGAAAAACTCAATAACGCCTTTAAGTTCTTCCGCAACAAGGGCAAGCTCACCGAGGCGGATGTCAAGGCAGGTATGCGCGAGATCAAGCTGGCGCTGCTTGAGGCTGACGTAAACTTCAAGGTGGTGCGCGATTTTATCAAAATGGTCTCCGAGCGCGCCGTAGGCGCTGAGGTGATGGAGTCGCTCCTGCCCGCACAGCAGATCGTAAAGATCGTCAACGAGGAGCTGGTGCGCCTGATGGGCACCTCCCAGGCCAAGCTCACCATTGCCCCCAAGCCCCCCACCGTGGTGATGATGGTGGGTCTGCAGGGCGCAGGTAAGACCACACACGCGGGCAAGCTCGCGGGTATGTATAAAAAGCAGGGCAAAAACCCCTTGCTTGTGGCGTGCGATGTTTACCGTCCCGCCGCCATCAAGCAGCTTGAGGTCGTGGGCGAAAAGCTGGATATTCCCGTTTTCACCCTCGGCGATAAGGAAAAGCCCGTTAAAATCGCCAAGGAGGGCCTCAAATACGCCGAGAAAAAGGGCTATGATATGGTCTTTATCGACACGGCGGGCCGTTTGCATATTGACGAGGAGCTGATGGGTGAGCTGCAGGATATCCGAAAAGCCACCGCCCCCACCGAGATCCTGCTTACCATTGATGCGATGATCGGTCAGGATGCCGTCACCGTGGCCGAGCACTTCAACGAGCAGTTGGATGTGACGGGCGTGATCCTCACCAAGCTTGACGGTGATACCCGTGGCGGCGCTGCCCTTTCGGTGCGCCATGTGACGGGCAAGCCCATTAAGTTTGTGGGCATCGGCGAAAAGCTCGATGCCATCGAGCCCTTCTACCCTGACCGTATGGCCGGCCGCATTCTCGGAATGGGCGACGTGCTGTCGCTGATCGAGAAGGCCGAGCAGGCCTTTGACGAAAAGAAGGCTGCGGAGCTTGAAAAAAAGATCCGCCAATCCACCTTCACACTGGATGACTATCTTGAGCAGTTTGCCCAGATCAAAAAAATGGGCAATCTGGAAAGCCTGATCGGGATGGTGCCGGGTATGAACCAGGCCGCCCTCAAGGATGCCAAGATCGACGAAAAGCAGCTGGCGCACACCGAGGCCATCATCAAATCGATGACCATGCGCGAGCGCGAAAAGCCCGAGATCATCAACGCCTCCCGCAAGATCCGCATTGCCAAGGGCAGCGGCACCTCGGTCGAGGAGGTCAACAAGCTCTTGAAGCAGTTTGACGCGATGCGAAAAATGATGAAGCAGTTTGCCAACGGCGGCATGAAAAAGGGCCTTTTCGGTAAGATGAAACTTCCGTACTGATTTATCACACGGGATTTTTATAAAAATAAAAATATATAAGAACAAAACAAAAGGAGATTTCAACCATGGTTAAAATCAGACTCACCCGCACGGGTAAGACCCATTCCGCATCCTACCGTATCGTTGTTGCCGATCAGCGCTCTCCCCGCGACGGTCGCTTCATCGAGGAGATCGGCTTCTACAACCCCAATTCCAAGGAGCTGAAGGTCAACGAGGAGTCCGCTAAGAAGTGGCTCTCCAACGGCGCACAGCCCACCCCCACCACCAAGGCGCTTCTCAAAAAAGCCGGCGTCATCGGTTGATGAGTCGGGGGAAGCACTATGTTGGAGCTGAAAAAGGTCCTGCACGATATTACGTCTGCCATTGTGGATCATCCCGATGACATCGTGATCGCCGAGCAGGAGGAAAACGGCGAAATCACACTGGTGCTCGGTGTACATCCCGACGATATGGGTATGGTCATCGGCCGTCACGGCCGCATCGCAAAGGCGATCCGTGCAGTGATGAAGGCCGCCGCGGGCACCTGTGGCAAAAAGGTAAATGTAGAGATCAAGGACTGATCCCCTCATCCGCCAAGAAGAAAGCCCGGCTTTGTCCGGGCTTTTTTACTCTTTCTTTTTAAGTGAGGATATGATGAACGTTCAAAGCAATGCCTCTGCTGTGGTCCTTGCACCCTTTGAGCAGAGAGAAATTTTGTATGCCTTCCACGACATCGACGGTACCCACTCCCTTATCCGCGAGTGGCCCCCTGTGATGAGCGCGGTGCTTTACTATGTGATCGAAAACGGCCTTTCTGCCGATTTTGACAGCGCGGAAAATCTTGCACGCGTCATTGCGGGTACAGGCACCCGCCCGCTGCCCGAGACCGACGATTTCTGCATCGAATCCGCAGGCCTTTCGGCGCTGACGCAAATGGAGTGGGCGATCCGCCGCGCCATTGACAACGGCAGGATCGACATTCCCTGCGACAAGGCGCTAAACCGCCGTAAGATCGAGCAGATCTACCGCGGCGAGGAGATCTTCGCGGAGCGCGACAGCGCGGAGCTTGAGGCCTACCTCGGCGAGTATACCCCGCGCCTCTTCCGCTTCTACGAGCAGGTGCTCAACGGCTATTGCCGCGACAAAAACCTCAAGGAGGCAAGAGAGCACCCCGAAAAATACCTGGTGGACGGCTCAATGGAGTTTATGCGTTTCCTTTTTGAGCACGGCGTGAAAAACTACTTTGTCACGGGTGCCGTGGTAGAGAAGGGAATGGGTATGCACGAGGAGGTCACATCGCTTGGCTTTGAGATCGGAGAGGGCAAGATGGTTGAGGATATCATCGGCTCCTCCTGGGACAAAAAGCTGCCCAAGGACGTAATTATGGAGCGGCTTGCCGCCGAAATGCAGATCGACGGCGCCAATATTCTGGTGGTGGGCGATGGCCGCGCCGAGATCGCCGCAGGCGTGAAAATGGGTGCGCTGACCGTCAGCCGCCTTGACAAAAACGCCACCCGCCAGCGCACCCTGCACAGATCCCTTGGCACCCACATCATCACCGAGAGCTACAATGACCCCGATTTTCGTGCGTTGTTTGACTGATTAAAAGGGAGCAGACACGAATGGTGAAACTGGTTATTGATAAGTATTTGGATCAACACGGCATCACACGGTATGAGTTAGCCAAGCGAACCGATGTCAAATTCCAAACGATAGATCGCTATTATAAAAATCGTGTTGTCCGTTACGACAGCTATATCTTAGATCGCGTCTGCACTGCCTTGGGCTGTGATATCGGCGATATTATGGAATATGTTAAGGAAGAATCATAGTAAAAAGCCGATACGTTTCGTATCGGCTTTTTGCTTTCCCAAGAGGCAAGGCTTGTCACCGTGGGGATCAAGCGGCCTTTTTGAGGGAATAGGAGAGGTAAGCGTCCTTCAGCAATGTAGCATTTTCGGCGGCATCGCTCATCACAAGGGGGGAGCCGTCAATGGGGGAGACCCACCCCTCGGGGGAGGCAAAGGTCACACTCCCCAGCGCATTGCAGCTGTAAAAGGCATAGGAACCGACCGAGGTCAGGCTCTCGGGAAGCGTGATATGTGAAAGAGCGAGACACGCGAAGAAGCAATAGTCCCCAACAGTGGTCAGTGAGGAGGGAAGGGTCAGCTCGGCAAGGGAATGGCAGATGCTGAAGGCGTTGGCACCCAGCGAGACAAGACCCTCGGGCAGTGTAACCGAGGCGAGTGCCCGACAGTCGGAGAATGCCTCGTCACCCAAGGCCCTTGTCCGCGACGGCAGACTGATGCGCTCCAGCGACGTGCACCCCGTAAAGGTTCCGGCACCGATCTCGGTGATGGGGCTGTTTTCCTCAAACGTAACCGTCTTCAGCGCGGCGCAGCCTGCAAAGGCGCGCTCACCCAGCACCGAAACGCCGGCGGGGACGGTGATGGCCTCCATCCTGAAGCAGCCCTCAAAGGCAGAGGGGCCGATGATGGTGACGGATTGGGGAATGGTGATGGATGTAAGGCTTTTGCAGCCCAAAAAGGCACCGCTGCCGATGTTACCCACGGTGGGAAGGAGCTCCACGGTCTCAAGAGACAGCGCACCGCGACAGATCTGAGAGGGAACTGCCGTGCCGCCAAATACGATCCGCTTAAGGGAGGGGAGATTGAGGAAAAGCTCATCCTCCTTGGCGGTAAAGGTGGAGTTATAATAAATGGTAGAGAGGCTGCTGCAATCAAGAAAGGCATCCATACCGATCTGCTTGACGGTTTCGGGAACCGTCAGCTCCGTGATCCCCGTGCAGCCCGAAAAGGCGGTGGCACCAATGGTGGTAAGCGTTTTGGGGAGGCTGACAGAGGTGATCTCCGTGCAACCCGAAAAGGCCCCATCGGCAATTCCCGTCACGCGAAGCTCGTCGATCTGCTCGGGGATCAAGAGCTCTTTGTCGGTGCATTCGCCCATTCCTGCGATGGTGCAGGTGATGCCGTCGGAGGACTCGGTGTAATCAAGCCCCACAGAGCCAAGGGCAGGGATCACCTCGTCAAACACGGTCTGCTTGCAGTTTTGGCAGATCGCATAGCGGTGGCCCGCCGTGGTGCGGGTCGGTGCCACGTCGGTGATGTAATCCTCGGTGCGGTGGCCGTTTTTGCAGAGGTCGTCCCCACCGCCGTTGCAGGCGGTAAGCGCCAGCGCAGTGATCAGAATAAGCGTGAGTGCAGCAAGCGGAATAAGCAAGCGTTTCATAGCTGTTCCTCGCAGAAAGAATTTGGAAAAGCAAAGGTCTCCTCCTCTATCTTACCACAAATCCCGCCGCTTGTAAATTCCTCGTCCGTTAATTTTGTTTGAACAATTTTTACCCTACGTGCCCCTCTTTTTAGCAAAACGAAAACCCCGCGCGCTGTGGCGGGGTTCAAAAAAAGCTTTGCCGATGAGCAGAAAACAAATAAAAAACGGCGCAGAATGTACTTTTGCCAAAGGCTCCCTTGTCGCAAACGAAAGAAGCCGAAGGCTTCTTTTCGAAGAACGCTTTGCGTTCTTCGGTGGAGCTCCCGCGAAGCGAGTGAGGGATTGTTTTACAACCCCTCCGCCTCGCCGCGCGAGTCACCTCCCCTTACATAGGGGAGGCTCTTTTAGTATAACTTGTATTTGAGCCTCAGGTTATCCGCGATCATGGCGATAAACTCCGAGTTGGTGGGCTTGCCGCGATTGTTCTGGATGGTATAGCCAAAGTAGGAATTGAGGGTATCCACGTCGCCGCGATCCCACGCCACCTCAATGGCGTGGCGGATGGCGCGCTCCACGCGGGAGGTGGTGGTCTGGTATTTCTTTGCCACGGAGGGGTAGAGCACCTTGGTCACCGAATTGATGATGTCGCTGTCCTTGATGGTGAGCAGGATGGCCGTGCGGAGATACTGGTAGCCCTTGATGTGCGCGGGGACACCGATCTGATGGATGATCTTGGTCACCTGGGTCTCGATGTCGCCCGTATCGGCGGCCGCATCTGCCATCAGGGGAGCCTCGCCGCTCTTGCTTTTTCTGCGGTTGCCAAGCAGGCTGTCCACGTGGTCGCAAAGGCTTTTGATGTCAACGGGCTTGACCAGGCAATAGTCCGCACCTGCGGCCACCACCTCGGCGATCATCGTGCGATTTGCCACGGGCGCCAGCATCAGGAATATGGGAGCCTCGCCCTCGCCAAATCTGTTTTCGCGGTAGCTTCTCATCACACCGATGCCGTCAATGCGCGTCAGCATCATATCGATCAGCGCAACATCATAGTGGTTTCGCATCAGCTTTTGCAGCGCCTCGTCGCCGTTGGATGCCTCGTCGATCAGACGGTATCCCGCGCGGTTCAGTCCCTCGCGCAGGAGCTGTCTCTCTCCCGTGCTTTCGTCAGCAATCAAGATTTTTGTGGTGATTTCCATATTTCTAACCTCCAAGAAAAGATATTTTTTTCTCTGCATCTATATATTACCATATTTTTCCAAGAAATGCAAGTATTTCCTTCATAAAAAATGGCATAAAAAAAACAACAACTTTTTGGGAATTTGTCACAAGTTGTTGTCTTTTTTCTTATCTTTTCGTCGGCAGTCGACAGAAATCGTCTTATTGGGGGTGATGTGAGCAGGGGTGGGTGAAAAAGTCCTTTAGATCGATGGTGTGGCGTTGGTGCTCATCCCGCACAAAGCCAATGCGCCGCAGTAGCGCCTCGGAGTGGCACTCACCGTCAAAAAAGGCGATATGCACGCCGCAAAGATCAATAAAATTCAGCGCCGCGCGTCCCATTACGAACAGCGCATCGTCGCAGCACTTACCCACAGGCGGGGCCAGATGGTAAATATGTCCGCCCTCGCCGTTCATAGAAAACTGGCAGATGCCGCAAAAGCCGCTCTCATCCTCGGCGCGGTAGGCCAAAAGCTCGGTGCGAAAGGGAACGCCGCAAAGCGCCGCCAGGCGCGCCTGCTCCTCCTTTTCCTCAATGGGGGTTACCTTGATCATAGATCCTTACTTCCTTTCAAATATGTGATCTCGTCTGCCGTCAGATGGCGGTAGTGCCCCTCCTGCAGCGTGCCGAGGGCCACGGCGCCGATGGCCACGCGCGTCAGTCGGGTGATCCGCAGCCCCACCTCCTCGCACATACGGCGGATCTGGCGGTTCCTCCCCTCAAGCAGCGAAACGCGAAGCACCGTGTGCTGCGCGGCCGTCTCCTCCACCGCAATGCGGGCAGGGAGCGTGTCATAGCCGTCAAGACAGAAGGGAAGGCGCAGCCTTGCCAGCTGCTCGGGCGTGACCTCGCCCTTGACCGTGACCTTGTAGTGCTTGGGGATCTCGTGCCGCGGATGGGTCAGTCGATTGGCAAGCTCTCCGTCGTCGGTGAGCAGCAAAAGCCCGTCGGAATCCATATCCAGCCTGCCCACGGGATAAACGCGGCAGCCGAGGCCCGAAACCAGATCGGCCACGGTGCGGCGCCCCTTTTCGTCGGACATGGTGGTCACAAAGCCGCGGGGCTTGTTCAGAAGAATATAGTGCCGCACAGCATCGGCAGGGGGCTTGATCGGTCGCCCCAGGTAGACCACCTCATCGCAGGCGGGGTCGATCTTTTGTCCGATCACGGCGGGGCGGCCATTCACGGTCACCAGCCCCTTTTCAATGGCCTCCTCGGCGGCGCGCCGCGAGAGAATGCCGCAATCGGTAAAATATTTTTGCAAACGGACCACTTTCGGTATGGCTCCTTTCACTTTAGCGCCCGAATCGTGCTTTGAAACGGGCAAACAGCGGCTTTTTGGTGCTTGCGGGGGGAATCTGCTCTGCAGCGGCAAGCGGGATCTTGGCAATGACCTCCTCCCCCATATAGTAAACGGCGTACCCGCAGACCGCCCCCTTCTCAATGCCGCCAAACAAAAAGCGCGGTGCCTCAATGACAAGGGAAATGTCGGGATGGGTGCGGGGCAGGGTAAGGCTCCTTTGGTATTGGGGCAAAAGCAGGGCACTTCCCACCGTGCCGTTCACCACGGGCAGGGTCACTCCCTCCCTTGCGGTGGTAAAGGCCTCATACGCGCCAAAGCCAAAGTCATAAAGGGCGCGATGGTCGTGCCAGTCGTTGGGGTCGTTCAGCGTGACGGCGATCAGGGTCAGCCCCTCCCGCAGGGCGGCGCTGACCAGGCATCTGCCGCTGGCGCGGGTAAAGCCGGTCTTCACACCGATCACCCCCTCGCAGGAGGAGAGAAGACGGTTGTGATTGAGAAACAGACGGGTGGCTCCCGTTCCGTTCTGCGGCACGCTGTACCGCTTGGTGGCTACGATCTCGGCAAAGGCGGGATCCTTCATGGCCGCCGCCGTGATGAGCGCCAGCTCTCTTGCCGTGGTATAGTGGTTTTCGGCAGGGAGGCCGTGGGGATTTTCAAAATGCGTGTCGGTAAGGCCAAGGGATAGGGCCTTGCCGTTCATCAGCTCGGCGAAGGCGGGGATGCTGCCTGCCACGTGCAGCGCCAGTGCCACCGCCGCATCGTTGGCGGAGGAAAGCATCAGCGCATAAAGCAGCGTGCGGACGGTCAGCTCCTCCCCCTCAAAGAGATAGATCGAGGAGCCCTCCACCCCCACCGCCTCGCGGGGAACGGTCACGGTGGCATCGGGCAGGGCTCTTTCCAGCACGACCAGCGCGGTCATGATCTTGGTGGTGCTTGCCATCGGCAAGCGCGCATCGGCATTGCTCCCCGCCAGCAGTGTGCCGTCCGAGGGGTCAAGGAGCGCCATTGCCGCCGCCGAGGTGGCGGGGGGCAAGGGCAGCGTGGCCTCTTTGGCGCGGGGGAGCGCTGTAGCCCTTTCGGATCCGCTCGGCAAAAAAAGCAGAGCGACAAGGGAGAGGAGCAGCAGCAAAACGACAGAGATCTTGAGAGCAGCGCGCAAAACATCACCTCCATATATCAGAATATATGGGGGAGGGGCGGGCGCTTATTCCTGTGCGCTTTCCTCCATTGCCTCGGCAGCCGCCTCGGCCAGGTCGTCAAGCACAGCCTCGTCGTTCTTCTTTTTCTTCTTTTTGCCGGCAAAAACCGACTTGAACTTCATCAGAATATCGGGGGCGCGCTCCACCAGATCCGCCACCTTATCGATGGGGTCGGCGGCGGTGCTGCCAAGGGGCAGCAGATCCACCCGTCCTGCGGCATCCACGGCAAGGAAGCAGACGGGCTGTACCGAAAGGCCCGTGCCGCCACCGCCGCCAAAGTTTTTGGAGGCGGTATTTTTGCCGTTGTAGTCAAGGCCGCCCGAGGCATAGCCCACCGATACCTTGGAGATCGGAATAATGGTGGTGCCCGAGGGGGTCTCAATGGGGGTGCCCACAACGGTGTTGGCATCTACCATCGTGCGGATGCTTTCAAGAGAGGTGCGGATCATATCCTGCAATTTGCTTTCTTCAGCCATGGTGAACAATTCCTTTCTGTTCCGAAATTTCGGTATTCTTCCTGTCGGTTGCGGCACGCCGCCCCCGCGCTGCGGTCTTCAGGGCTTCCTTGCGCCGCAGGTGCGAGAGCATCACCGAGAAAAGTGACGCGAGTGCGCCGCCCACCGAGATCGAAAAGACCAGCTTGACGTGGGCGCATGAGCGCTCGGAGAGAAAATCGGCTCGCACACAAACGCTTTTTTGCGGTGCTTTTACCGCCGTAACGCGGTCAAGCAGCGCAATGAGATGGGCGACTGCACCCGAAACGGCACCGTAAAGCACCGCTGTTTTGGCAGCGTCTCCCGTGGCCACCCGAATGTCAAGGTGTGCCACGTGCAGCCGCAAATGCCGCTTGGTGCTGCGAAGGAGCGTTGCCACCAGCCCGCGAAGCAGCCGCACGCTCTCGCGTAAGGGGCGCTTTTTTGGGGTTTGGTGCTGCTCTTTTCTGCGGTCACCTCGCTTCTTTCGCCGCGCGGCGCGCTTTGCGGCGCGGGCGGCCCTTTTGGGGGAATATTTTTTCAAATTGACCTTTTGTTTTCTGGGGTATATCCTTACGGTAAAGCAGAGGATCGAAAGTCGGACCGCAACCGTGTCACGGTAGGTGAAGACCACGCGCACGCGCAGACACAGAAGCAGAACGAAAAGAAGAACGATCCCCCCTGCAATCAACAGCGGAGTCTGCACGGTACACCTCCTTTCGGCAGCCCTTCGCGGGGTTACGCCTCGTTGGGTTCCTCCTCGGCGAGCAGGGCCTCTTTTCTCATATCGACCATCTCGCCGTTTTCGGGATTATCCTCCTCAAGGGCGATGGAGAGCTGCTCGCTGTTTTCCATATTTTCGGGCAGCAGGGTCTCGGTCTTTGGCAGATCGTTCAGCGAGTCAAGGCCAAACACGCGCAAAAACTTTTCGGTGGTGCCGTAGAGCATAGGGCGACCGGGCGCATCCAGACGGCCCACCGCCTCGATCAGCTCCTTGTCGAGCAGGGAATTGACGGCATAGCTGCTGTCCATACCGCGCACCGCATCAATAAAGGCACGGGTCACGGGCTGGTTGTAGGCGGTAACGGCCAACACCTCCATTGAGGAGGCGGAAAGATTGCCGCCGCGGCGAATGCCCAGCGCCTCGCGGATGTAGGGGCCGTATTGCTCCTTGGTGCAAAACTGGCAGGAATCGGGAAAGCAAAGCAGCATAATGCCGTGGGTGTCGGCCTCGTAGGCCTTTGCCATATGCTCGGTAAGGCGCTTGACCTCCCGCAGTCCAAGGCCCGTCACATCGGCGAGCTTCTGGTAGGTCACGGGATGGCCCGCAGCAAACACGACTGCCTCAATGCAGCTCTCGGCATTTTTAATGGGCTCAAGATTTTCTTCAAGTGGCATAGTCCTTCTCCTTTATTCCTTCGCCGCGGGCTCTGCTGCGGCATCCTGTTCGTCGGCGGTGGGAGCATCGGGATTCAAAAAGAAGCGGGTGCCCTCACCGTGTACGGCGTTGTCCTCGTTTTCACTCTCCTCCATCACGATCCTTCGAACCTTGATCAGCTCCAGCACGCCCATAAAGGAGGCGATCATATCGGCGAGGGTGGGAGCGTCGATCAGCAGCTCGCGCAGTGTGGCGGTGCCAAAGGTGGAGAGCGTATCAAGAATGGCAACGATCTTGCCCTCCACGGGCACGATCGGCTTGCTGATCATCGGGGTAAAGTTGGTTTTGGCGTGCTGCAGAGAATCGCGGTAGGAGTTGATGCGGCGCACCGCCGCGATCAGATCCTCCACGTTCTGATCCAGCACAAAGGTCTTGTCGGGTGAGATCTCGTCGGTATCCTTCACGTGGCGGTTGCTGAAGTAGGCATACAGCGGGTGCATTTTGGGTGCCGCCTCTTTGGCGTGCTGGTGGCGGATCAGGATCTCGGAAAGGTCATAGCGAGGTGCCTTCTCGGCCTCCTCCTCGTGGGGCAGCAGCTCGGTGCTCTTCCACACCATCAGCTGGCTTGCCATATTGAGAAAGTCGGTGGCAATGTCCATATCCATGGCGCGCGCCTCGGCTAAGAACTCAAGATACTGGTCGCAGAGCAGCGCAATGGGGATGTCCAGAATATTGACCTTGTTTTTTTCGATCAGAGCGAGCAGCAGATCAAGAGGACCCTCAAAATCTGTCAGCTTATAGGTCATATTTTCCATTGGAAAAACTCCTTTTTTTCGGAAGATCGTCAGAGAAGAAAGCCCGGCATACCCACAAGCGAGAACATACCGGAGAGGATCAGATCGGTCAGCCTGCCAATCAGCCCGAAGGGCTCAAGCAGCAGGATGAGCAGGAAGATCAGCGTGATCTGCCGCTCGTATTGCATGATCTTGTATTGGATCCTCGGGGGGAGAAAAATATAGAAGATGCGTGAGCCGTCAAGCGGGGGAATGGGGAGCAGGTTGAACACCGCCAGCGCCACGTTCATATAGACACCGTAATAGAGAAAAACGATGGTGAAATAGGCCAGGTGAAAGGTAAACTGCGAGTGGAACTCAAGCTCCGCCAGCCACCCAAAGCCCACAAAGCGGAGCAGCAGCAAAAACAGCAGCGAGAGCAGCAGATTGGAAAGTGGCCCCGCCACGCCCACCAGCGCAATGTCGCGCCGCGGCTTTTTAAAGTAGCGGGAGTTGATGGGAACGGGATTGGCCCAGCCAAAGCCCACAAAAAGCATAGAGAGAAAGCCAAACAGATTGAGATGCTTGAGGGGGTTGAGCGTGAGTCTGCCGAGATTGCGCGCCGTGGGGTCACCCAGGCGCCAAGCGACAAAGCCGTGCGCCGCCTCGTGCACGGAAAGGGAAAGAAGAATAACGGGAAGCGACAGTAAAATGCTGATGACAAAGCTCTGCATATTTCCGCCGCCCAGCAGATAACGAAACATAAAAACTCCTTTTCGGGTGATGTGTTATACGTCGTTTCTGACAAGGTCCTCAAAGCTCTCGCGGCGCACCGCAACACGCGCCACGCCGTCGCGCACCAGGATCACGGGCGGGCGGGGCAGGCGGTTGTAGTTCGAGGCCATCGAGTAGTTGTAAGCGCCCGTGGAGAGCACGGCAAGAATGTCACCGCGCGCGGCGCGCTGGATCTTCATATTCTCGCCGATCAGGTCGCCCGATTCGCAGCATCTGCCCGCCACCGTGGCAGAGTAATCGGCAGCCTCTCCTGCGCGATTGGCGATCAGCGCGGTGTACTGCGACTGATAAAGCGCATAGCGCGGGTTGTCGGGCATACCGCCGTCTACCGAGATGTAATTCTTGAAGCCGGGGATCTCCTTGACGCTGCCGACGGTGTAAAGGGTAATGCCCGCCGCCGCCACCAGAGAGCGCCCTGGCTCAAGGATCACGCGGGGCATTCCAATGCCCGCCTTGCGGGCATTTTCGCGCACAATGGCGGCAATGTCGGCAATGGCGGCGGCGTAATCCACGCCCTCGTCGGCATCGGTGTAGCGCACACCAAGCCCGCCGCCGAGGTTCAGCTCGGTGGCCTCAAAGCCCGTCTCCCGCTTTACATCGGCAATATAGCGCACCATAATGTCGGCGGCATCGCGGAAGGGATCGATCTCAAAGATCTGCGAGCCCACGTGGCAGTGGAAGCCCACGAGGCGGACGTTTTCAAGGGAGAGGGCGAGCCTTGTGATCTCCATGGCCTGCCCCGTTACAATGGCGTTGCCGAACTTGGAATCCACGTTGCCCGTGGAGATGGCGCGGTGGGTGTGAGGATCGATGCCGGGAGTGATGCGAAGCAAAATACGCTGCACCAGCCCCTTTTTGCGGGCGATCCCGTCAAGGGCGATCAGCTCGTCGCGGTTGTCCACCACAACGGTGCCAACGCCCATCTCCAGCGCCTGCAGAAGATCGGCATCGGTCTTGTTGTTGCCGTGGAAATAGATGCGCTCGGCAGGAAAGCCCGCGCGTCCTGCGGTGTAAAGCTCACCGCCCGAAACACAGTCAATGCCAAGGCCCTCCTCGGCGGCAATGCGGTAGATCTCGGTAAAGCAGAGCGCCTTCGAGGCAAAGGCGGGCAGGGCATCCGCACCAAAGTGGCGGCGGGCCGCCTCAAGATAGGTGCGGAACTGTGTGCGGATCACATTCTCGTCCATAATATAGGCGGGCGTGCCGAATTTCTTTGCCAGCGCCACGGTATCCAGACCGCCAATGGTCAGGTGACCCTCGGCGTTTGTGTTCAAATGCGGAAAAAGAAGCATAGCGGTTCCTTTCAATCAGGGCTTGTAGGGCTCTACAAAGCCCGCGTTTTTCAAATGCTCGTCGCGGTTCATTTCCAAAAGCGTGAGCTTGCCGTCCTCGAAGGAAAAGACCTGCAGGGCGGCGTTGATGGGGTTGAGGCGGTGCGACATCCCGTCCACCGAGCCGCACATCGCGTAGCTGAGCACAGCGGCCACGGGGGTCCAATGGGTGCCGATCAGCACGGTCTTGCCGTCGTGGCGCGCGGCGATCTTCAGCACCTCTCCCACCACGCGGTCATAAAGCTCCGCCACGCTCTCGCCGCCCGTACAGCGGCAGCGGGGGAGGTCATTCTTCCAGGTGGCATAGTCTGCCGCGAAGGCAGGATTCTGCTCAAGCTCGGTGTAGAGCTGATTTTCCCAATCCCCCGCGCGGATCTCGCGGAGCACAGGGTCGGGGATGACCGTAAGCCCAAAGCGTGCCGCAGTGGGGGCAACGGTGTCATAAGCGCGGGAGAGGTCGCTTGCATAGACCGCGTCGATCCTCTCGGTTGCCGCAAGCTCTGCAGCAACTGCCTTTGCCTGTGTCCTGCCGATCTCGGTCAGCTTTACATCGGTATGGGAGGCAAAGCAGTGGGCGACGTTTCCCTCACTTTGTCCGTGTCTGACAATAATTACTCTGGTCATTTCAATGGATCCTTTCAAAAATCGAGCTCCACACCGCATCCTTTCCCTCGCCCTTCATGGCGGAAAAGGGAATGATGGGGGTGTCCTCCTTGATATAGGGATGCGCGCGCAGAGCGGCCATTGCCCGCTCGCGCTCGGTTTTATTCAGCTTGTCTGCCTTGGTGGCCACAACGGCATAGGGCAGCCCCATCTCGTTGAGATAGTGCAGCATCATCTCGTCGTCCGCCGTGGGGCCGACCTTCAGGTCGATCAGCTGCAGCACAAGGCTCAGCAGATCGATATTGGGGTTTTTGGTAAAATAGCCGTCGGTGAGAGAGGACCATTTCTCCTTCTCTGCCGCGGGGCGACGGGCAAAGCCGTAGCCGGGCAGATCCACC
>JAZNFZ010000002.1:0-10724 GCA_045576195.1 Eubacteriales bacterium
CCTTCCGAAAAAATAACAAAAGGAGTACGGACGATTCGTTCGTACTCCTTTTCGCACGCCTTGCTCGTTTAGGTTAGTGTGTTACACCTTTTTGGTGTACTGTCGGGCGGCAACATAGCCTTCCTCCGGGAGGTAGCGAAGCGGCGCGAGGGTAGTGAATGACACCACGGTGTGGTGTCAGAGCCCGAGCGTGACCGAGCCGAAGCGAGACGGGGGCCCGCGGCAGGGGTTCCCCGAAGCGAATGAAATGAGCTTTGGGGGTTCGCTGCGTAGCGTGACGGAAGGAGCCCGCGTAACTTTAGAATTACACTAACTTTATCGCAACGCGCTCTCCCTCAGTCGCCTTCGGCGCCAGCCCCCGCATCTTGCCGAAGGCAAGTGACGCGCTCGCCGCAGGCGAGGGCAACTCCCAGGAGGGAGCCTTTGGTTTGTGAGCCCCGAAAGTCTATCTACTTTTCCTGACAAGCACTGCTTTTGTGGACACAAAAGCGAAGCCCCGCGCGCGGCGAGGCGAGAAATTACATAGATTTTTAAGCTTCATACCCTTTCGGCATTGTTACCATTACCGTCTTAACGATATATCCGGTTAATCCATTCAAAAGCATCTTGGTTGAAAAATTTGTACGGTTAACGGAAAGAAGCGCCTCTCTGAAAGCGTATGAAGGCAGGTCGATGCTGCCGTCATGCCACATGCATACCAACCGTTCGATTTTGGCATCACTGTTTTTCTTTTTCTCAATAAAAAACTTCATTACGCCCTCTGCTTCAATTGCAGAATGACCGTTCTGAAATGAAACAGAATAAATAGTGCCTTTGGCGCTAAGCATCACCACTGTGTTGCCATTGGAAAGCTCATTCGCCTCCTTTTTTGCTCTGTTCAAAAGCATTTCCCACTTGGCATCCAAAGTTTCGCTTCCGTTTTCGTTCACCCAGCTTCTGCAGTTCCTCTGAGGAAGAAATTTTTTCAGCGTTTCCTCATACTCTATAAAACGCTCATCTGTGCGAATTTTATCAAAAAGCGGTTTTTTATTATAGCCGCCCAAATTGAACACGCATTTTTCAAGCTTATCTATGCCGTCAATGACAAGACGAACCGAACTGAGCGCGGAAACAGAACCGCAAAGCACGCTTCCTTCAGGTAATTGATGCAATATCGAAAGATGTTCGGTGGCTAACGCAAACGATGAAAGACTTTCTTCAATGCGCCCATTCATCAAAAGTGCTTCGGCGTATCTTGCCTCTGCAACAATACGTACAAGGATAAAAATATCGTCCACTCGTGTCGAATAAAGGGAAAGTGTATCAAATGCCGTTTTATATCTTTCCGGATCACTAAATTCTGTTCCTTGTGCTTTTATCACGCTGGGAACACTGTCGGTCAAATAATAAATGGTGTTTTTGATATGCTCGTACAGAATTTTTTGGTTTTGCTCGCTCAATTTATTGAGGTTTTGTTCTCTTGTATATCTTGTCAGTAAAAGCTCATCCCAAAAGTTTGCTCTAATATATTCGGGGAGCTGATATTCGTCTGCCCAACGTGTCAGGTTCTCTTCGTCTTCGTAGGCAGCCACGGTACTTAACAGAGTCACACGGTCGCGTATGTTTGATATTCTCAGGCGATCCCGAATCATTTGCCGAGCACTTTCAATTCGGCTCTCTAAATCATTTAGTATAAAACGTTTATGGGCTTTTATATTCATTAAACTCCGAAAATAATTGATCAGATAAGGCAACTCCGTATGTGCCAATTCTTCATAAATTTCAAGAATACGAAGCTCGTTTTTCACCCTTTCGGATTCATGATCAATATTTGCCATCTTGCGTTCAAATGCCTCTTTTTTCAAGCATTCAATTCGTTGTCCTTCATTCCCCATGATCTCGTCTATGGTTACGTTGAGATACTTAGCAAGCATCGGTAAAACAGTAATATCGGGGAAAGCTTGAGCGTTTTCCCATCGGCTCACCGCTTGAGGAGAAACTGACAAAAGTGTTGCAAGATCACTTTGGGTAAGCCCCTTCTCCGTGCGAAATCTTTTTATGCTCTCGGCAATCTGTATTTGCATCTTGCACCTCCTGCATTTGGTGATTATATTATATCACACAACAGTAATTTATTCAAGCAATTCACAAATGATAAAAAACAACCGCAAATTGATTAGTATACTCCAATCTTTGGTTATTGATATTGCCAGCTTTATTATATTTTATCCCACGTAGGAGTAATAGTCAATTATAAATATATTGTTTGCCAACCAAGTATCTCTTACTTTTTTGAAATAAAAAAGACATGCTCGAATTGAACATGTCTTTTCGAATGTACCTGCTTTATCGCAGGTACGCCAAGGGGTGCTTTTCAAGGGGGGCTCGCCCAATTCGCCTGCGGCGAATAAAACAGAATGCCTTGGCGACTGAACGTCGCCATTGCCAAGGCAAATCGGCATTCTTCCCTTGCTTTGCCTGCGGCAAAGCAAGGGTTCTCGCTCGCCCCCGTCTGCGGCATAACAAAAAGCACCCACAAGGGGTGCTTTTTGTTATGGTGGAGACGAGGGGGCTCGAACCCTTGACCTCACGGATGTGAACCGTGCGCTCTAACCAACTGAGCTACGCCTCCTTATGTGTCAGCAGGCCAACAACCGACGGGTTATCGGCACTGCCGACTTGGTCGGAATGACAGGATTTGAACCTGCGACATCCTGGTCCCAAACCAGGCGCGCTACCAACTGCGCTACATCCCGATATGTGGGCAGGAGATTTATTACTGCATTATTATAGCAAAACAAATCCGTTTTGTCAAGCCCTATTTTTTCACTTTGTCAAAAAAGATTTGACATTTTTCTCGCATCTGTGCTATACTGTTGGCAGAACAACCGAAAAGGGGGCGTTTTTATGACAAAGGCAGAGAAAAAAAGGCAGGCGGCAGCGGTGGTTGCCGCGCTGAAGGAGCTTTACCCTGAGGCCCCCTGCGCGCTGGAGTCGGGCGGTGTTCCCTTCAAGCTGCTGATCATGGGGCGACTTTCGGCGCAATGCACCGATGCACGCGTCAATATTGTCTGCCGTGAGCTGTTTGAAAAATTCCCTACTGCCGAGTCCATTGCCTACGCCGAGCTTTCCGAGATCGAGCGCATCGTGCGCCCCTGTGGCCTTTACCGCACCAAGGCCAAAAACATTGTGGACTCCTGCCGTATGCTGCTTGAGGACTACGGCGGCGAGCTGCCCTCGGATATGGAGGAGCTGCTGAAATTCCCCGGTGTGGGCCGCAAGATCGCCAATCTGCTGCGCGGTGATCTTTTTCACCTGCCCGCCATCGTGGCTGACACCCACTGCATCCGCATCTGCGGCAGGCTCGGCTTTTACCCCACCACAGAAAAGAACCCGGAACGGGTTGAGAAAATACTGCTTGAGCTGGTAGAGCCCGCCGAGCAAAGCGATCTTTGCCACCGTCTGGTGCAATTTGGCCGCGATGTTTGCACCGCGCGCGCCCCGCGCTGCCACGCCTGCCCGCTCTCCTCACTCTGCGCGCTGCAGCAAAAGGTCGCAAAGCCGTAAGTACTACGCAAAAAACGGAATTACCCCCTTAACGGGGGTAATTCCGTTCTTTTTTTAATCTCTGCCTGCAGGATCGATCACATCGGTGCTGAACACGCGGCCCAGATCGTTCACGATCTTCTCCACACGGCTCTGCAGGATATAGAAGGAGCCGTTGTTGTTCTTGGTCATATAGGTCTGACGGGCAGAATAATTGTGACAGCGATACACATAGGTCACATCCTTGCCGTTCACGTCAAAGGTCAGGCGGATCACCACATCGGCATCGTCACCCTTGGCGCGGTAGGCATCCTGCTGCTCCTCACTGATGGCGGCATTGCCCGAATAATTGGAGCGCAGCAGAGTCTGATAAAAGAGGCGGAACTGCGCCACGTTGACCGCAATACCCGTATGGGTCTCGCCGTTCACCGTATAATCGGCAATGATCGAAATATCCGAGGAGTTGGTGGGATCCTCCTCCTTCGAGGACTTGGAGTTATCCAGCACGAAGCTGACGTGCGTCAGCCCATTAAGTCCCTTAACGGTAGGAGTTTTAGTAAAGATCTCAATCTTCTTGCAGAAGGCGATGTTGGCAGACAGCACCTCGGTCTCGATCCAGTCAAAGGCGCTCCAATCCAAGAACTCAAGGTAGATGGCCTCCACCTCGATCACCATTCCGTAGCCCTCGTTGTAGAGGTAGTAGGTGTCATCCTCGGTCTTGGGGCTGATCCAGACCTGGTGATAGACCTTGTCCTCATCCGCCACCGAATAGTCGTTTTGGTTGCGCGCCAGGTTCAGCACATATTCCAGCGTATACGCCACACCGTACTCCTCGGCAAATTTCATCTCATCAATGGGATTTGCCTTGGTAGAGAGCCAAACGGTACGCAAAGCCACCATATTACTGAGGGTCTGCAGGCTGGTATAGGCCTGGGAGGAATTGACCGAAAAGCCATCCAGTCTTCCCTGCGCCACATAGGGGGTATTGGCCGCATAGGTGCCCTTTCTTTCCTCGATGGGAACAAAGGAAAATTCCACCACGGAGCGGAACTGATCGCCCGTAGCGGTGCCCCCCGCAATGGTAGGCGCCAGGCTGATCTCAAAATCGGTCACATCAAAGAAATTGTTGGAGGCGGCAGGATAGGTGGCCATCGGCGTGACGTAATCCTCCACCTTTCCCAAAATCGCCTGGGAGAAGGTGGCGTTGGATTCACTTTCATCCAGCTCCTTGAGGATATAGACCTGATCTCTGCCCATATAGCGGACATAGTAGCCGTTGCCCGACGGAATGCGATCACCCACGATAACGGTATGAGAAACACCCGATTTTGCGGTGATCACAAAATAGCTTTCGGCATCGGCGGGATCCTCGGGCAGGCCATATTCCCCATAGCCGTTCTCGGCAAAGCCCGCGGTCTTGTTTCCGTTCTCGTCATACAGTGCCAGGCGCTGCAGCGTGCGGGTATAGCCCGTACAGACCACCAGCGTGGCAAACATCGTGTTATCGATACCCGTCTTGGGATGGTCGGTCAGGATCACGTTATCCTCGCTGTCGCGGGAGAAGGAAAAGGTGCCGTTTTCATTGACCACCTTGATGCCGGCAATATCCGCGCGCTCCAGCAGCGGATACATCAGTACATCATACTGTCCGTAATAGGAGTCAAACTTCAACGTTTCGGTGCCCTCAATATCCACCACGGCGATCACGGAGGCCTTGCCCTCGCTGTTCACCATCACCACGGTGCCCGCGGCGGTTTTAAAGTTGCCCTCCTCTGTGGTGGGCAGGGGATTGCCGTCGGCATCCTGCATCACATAGCCGTCGCCCTTCTGCACGATCACATACTTGGCGTCATCCACGGGGTCGCGGAAGGTGCTGCGCCTGGTGATGAAGGTAACCACACCCAGGGCCGCACCCAGCAGGATCACCACCGCAAGCGAGATGGCAACCGCTCTGCGCTGGCGCGAGAGCGCCGAGCGCCGCTTTTTTGGCGTGGGAGCTTTCATTTCATTCGTCATGCGTATTTTCTCCTCACCATAATATAAGTGCCGGCGATGAAGATGATCGCAGCGGGCACCACAGAAAGCACCACCGTATACTGGTTGGCAGCCTTACTGGTGATCGAATCGATCTCGGTATCCGCAAAATACTTGCAGTTGAGCGAAACGGGGATCACGGTGCGCCCCATGACCACACTGGCGTAGGAAAGCGCGGAATGGTTGCCGTAGCTGCGATTCAGCGCTCCTGCCGAGGCAAACTGCGTGGAGGAGCAGGCAAGCACGTAGGCGTTTCTCTGGGTCTCGGCGTGATACTCGCTGGTCATGGTCATCAGGTAATAGGGCCCGTCCGCGCCCTTATTTTCGCCCGCATAGGCCTCGGCGGAATCAAAGGAGGTAAAGACACCGTAGCGCGAGCGCACGATGCCGTTTGCCGTGCTGCTGTAGACCGAGAAGCCATCCTCGGTGTTCTGCTTCAGCATCCAGCCCTCGGGCAGGCCGATGGCCGAGGTGTAGGGGAAGATCACATCCTTGGGATAGGCATCCGCACGGAGCTGCGCGGTGATCTTGGCGCCTGCGCCGTTATCCACCACATAGTCGCCCTTGATCGTATAGCCGTTGGCGGTAAGGGAATGGTCGGCATCCTTGATCAGATAGTTGGCCGTGCCCTCGCGGCTCACGGCAATGCCCCACTCCGAAAGGAACTCCTCAAAGTTGCGAAGCACAGGGGTCTCGTAGTCGAAAAAGACCATCAGCGAGTTGCCGTCAGCAAGGAAATCATCCAGCTTTTTCAGCTCGTCCACCTCGCTAAGGCCCCCTGCCACAAAGTCGCTCTGGGGGTCAAACACCAGCACCAGTCGGCAGTCCTCGGGCAGCTCCTCCTTGGTCAGGTCAATGTTTTTCAGCTCATAGCCGTTCTCGTGAAGTAGCGAGAGGATCGAGCTGTCGGCGGTCAGCGAATCGATCTCGCCGTGGTTGGTGGTCACGCACGCGATGGGAGACTCGGCCTGGGTCACCGAGAGCAGCGCGGATACATACCGCTGCTCGCCGTCATAGCCGATTATGGTCTCACCCGTGCTGTCATAGCGGAAGAAGGTGTTCCAGGAGAACACGCGGTACTCGGTGCCGCTGGTCACGATCACGCTCTGCGCGTAAATATCCTGAGTAGCCGTAAACTGCTGCACCGCAGAGGGATTGGTGTAGATATCCACATAGCGGATCTTGACATTATCGTAGCGATCTGCAATATCCAGTGCGCTGTAAAGCATATACCGTGTCAGGGTCTCGCCCTCCAGCACGTCCTTGTCACTGCAGAAGATGATGGTGACATCCGCCTCGCGGAAGGGGGCGGCCGCCTCGGAATCCAGCAGCGCAATGGCCTCATCCGAGAGCGTGTAGATCTCCTCCGAGGTCATATCAATATACCAAAGGAACTTTTCTGCCAAAGCAGTAAAGATGGCATTGACGAGGATCACGGCGGCAATGATGATGACCGTCAGCGTAAGGGAGACGCTGCCGTAACGAAATTTTTTGGTGTGAAGAAGCTTCATTGCGGCACCTCCCATCAGCCCCAACGGCGCTTCTCATAAACGCGCACCGTCAGAAACAAGAATACACCTGCGATCGAAACATAGTAAAGCAGGGCGGAAAAATCGAACAAGCCGTAGGCAAATTTGTCAAAGCGGCTGAGGATCGAGATCCAGTCAAGGATCCCCCGAAGGAAGGAGGAGCCGATATACTGGTTGAAGATGCCCGCCAGGATCATCACCACAATGACCGCAACCGTGACCACGGCGGCAGCCAGCTGATTTTCGGTCAGCGAGGAGATGAAAAGGCCCACGGCAATAAAGGCCGCGCCGATCAGGATCACGCCGATGAGGCACCCCACCACCTGTCCGCCCACGGGGCCTACGTGCGAGCCCGCAGAGGCCGAGCTGCGCTCGATAATGGCGTAGGAGACCAGCGGGAAGAAGTTGATGCAGGAGACCAGCATCGTGGAAACGAACAGCGAGAGCGCCGCCAGATACTTACCGATCACCATGCCCGTGATGGTCACGGGAGCGGTCAGCAGCAGCTGCTCGGTCTTGGTTTTCCGCTCCTCGGCAAAGGAGCGCATGGTGAGAAGCGGGATCAGCACCACAAAGGCAAAGATCATGTATTGAAAATACGAGGTGGTATCATAGCTGGCCTGCTGGATCGTGGTAAAGGCACAGATCAGCGCGGCGGCTGCGAGAAAAATACCGGTATACACATAGCCCACGGGGCCCGTGAAATACGCGCGCAGCTCCTTTTTGAAAATAGCAAACATATGACGTTGGCGTCGGCCCTGCCGACACTCCTTTCTGTTCTATCGGTGAGATCAGTCGTCGCCCTCTACATAAGGGGCCACGGTAGACTGCTTTTCGGCGGTGGCATCGAGGATCGCTTCTGCCAGATCCTTCTCAAGGTCCACCCCGCTCTTCTGGCGGCGGTTGCCCTTGACGGCACGCCGCTGCATACCGTTATCGGTCTTTTCCACAATGGTGATAAAAATATCCTCAAGGCTCATGCCCAGCGCCTCCATCCCCACCAGGGGCCAGCCGCGCTCGGCCAGTGTGTGGAAGAGCGACTTTCGCATATCCACGCCGTTGGCGCTCTCCACCATATAGGTGTAGGCATCGCCGTCGCGGGCGGCCAGCACCTCCGCATAGGAAATATCGGGGCGGGAGCGAAGCATACTGAGCACCTCGCGCTGCGGGCCGCAGATCTTCACACGGAAGCGGCGCGCGCCCTCTGCCACGCGATTGATGTTCTCGGTCAGCTCGTCCGCCACCAGCTTGCCCTTGTTGATGATCAGAATACGGTCGCAGACCGCCTGCACCTCCTGCAGGATGTGGGTGGAAAGAATGACGGTGTGATCCTTTCCGAGGGTACGGATCAGATTGCGGATCTCAATGATCTGCTTGGGGTCAAGACCCACCGTGGGCTCGTCAAAAATGATCACGGGAGGATTTCCCACCAGTGCCTGGGCGATGCCTACGCGCTGACGGTAGCCCTTGGAAAGGTTGCGGATCACGCGGCGGTAAACATCCTTGATCTTCACCACCTCGCAGATCTCCTCCAGATGCTTGGTGCGGTTGAGGGTGCAGCCCTTGAGGTTATACACAAAAATGAGGTACTCCTCCACCGTCATATCCAGGTAAAGAGGGGGCTGCTCGGGCAGATAGCCGATGCGGCGCTTGACCTCAAGCGGCTCGTCCAGCACGTTCAGTCCATCCACCAGCACGCGTCCCGAGGTGGAGGAAAGATACCCGGACAAAATATTCATGGTCGTGCTTTTTCCCGCACCGTTGGGGCCAAGGAAGCCCACGATCTCGCCACGGGCGATCTCAAAGCTAACATCATCCACCGCGCAGGTGGCGCCGTAGCTCTTGACCAGATGATCGATTTTAATCATAACAGGATCCTTTCCGTTTCGGTTTGCCAAGAGCGGCGGGCGCAGCTTGGCATATACATTATTATTATAGCACAACACTCCGCCAAAATCAACCGTCCCATCTCCCCTTTTCGCGATTATTTTGTGATATTTTGATGAATTTTTCCTCAAAAAAGCCGATTTCTTCCCCCGTGCGCCGCCTTTTTGCCGTATTTTGATAAAATTTAACAAAACAAGGCTTGCTTTTCGACAAAAAATGCGCTATAATTTGCTTTAATCGCTTTTGAAGGAGGAGGTGCCCCATGTTTCTCAAAAAATTCATCGGTGACAGAGCCTTTTACAAAAAGGTTTTGGCCGTTTCTCTACCCATTATGGCACAAACGGGCATCACCAACCTGGTCAACCTGCTTGACAACATTATGGTGGGCCGTCTCGGCACCGAGGCGATGTCGGGTGTTTCCATCGTCAATCAGTTCGTCTTTATCTTCAATCTGCTCATCTTCGGTGCCATCACGGCGGCGGGCATCTTCACGGCGCAGTATCACGGCCTTGGCGACGAGGAGGGCGTGCGCTACACCTTCCGCTTTAAGCTTCTCATCAGCGTCATCGCCACGGTGCTTGCCATGGTGGCCTTTGCCCTGCTTGACGACCGGCTTGTTTCGCTGTTCCTGCACACGGGCAGCACCGAGGGGGATCTGGCATTGACCCTTGCCCACGGCAAGCAGTACCTTGCCATTATGCTGATCGGCATGATCCCCTATGCCGTCTCTCAGGTCTACGCCTCCACCCTGCGCGAGACCGCGCAGCCCATTATGCCTATGGTCTCCGGCTTTGTGGCAGTGGGGGTCAATTTCCTTCTCAACTACATCCTCATCTTCGGCAAGCTGGGTGCTCCCGCCCTCGGGGTGCGCGGCGCGGCTATTGCCACCGTCATCTCCCGCTTCTCAGAGCTGCTTGTCCTCCTTCTCTGGGGACACCTCCACCCAAAGAAATACCCCTTCCTTTCGGGCGTATATCGCTCGTTTCGCATACCAAGTGCCCTCTTTTTCCGTATTGTGATCAAGGGCCTTCCCCTGATGGCAAACGAATTCTTCTGGGCCATCGCCATGACGCTGCGGAACCAATGCTACTCCACCAGAGGGCTTGACGTGGTAGCAGCTCAGAACATCAACAGCACCATTGTCAATGTGTTCAACGTGGTCTATATGGCGGTGGGCAGCTCCATCGGCATCATCGTGGGCAACCTGCTGGGCGCGGGCCGCCTGGAGGAGGCAAGGGACACCGACCGCAAGATGATGGCCTTTTCCATCGGGTGCGCCACTTGTATGGGAGCCCTGCTGATCGCCTGCTCGCACCTCTTCCCTCAAATCTACAATACCACCGACACGGTGCGAGATCTTGCATCCTTTATGATCATTGTTTCCGCCGCGATCATGCCCTTTGGGGCCTTTGCACACTCGGCCTATTTCACCCTTCGCTCAGGCGGCAGGGTGGCCATTACCCTCCTCTTTGACAGCGTATTTATGTGGGTGGTGGTGCTGCCCGTTTCCTTCTTGTTCTCCTATTTCACAAGCATAAACATCCATCTACTGTTCATCATCTGCCAGGGTGTGGATACCCTCAAGACCCTCTTTGGCTATATTCTGCTCCGCCGCGGCACCTGGGTGCGCCAGCTGGTGGCAGACGAGTCCTTAAAGGGTTAAAACTCACACCGTTAAGGCACTTATAACAAAAAACCGCCGTGTGGCAAAAGCCACACGGCGGTTTTGGCTTTTTGCTCCCAGGTCCC
>JAZNFZ010000003.1:0-9066 GCA_045576195.1 Eubacteriales bacterium
TGGGCGGGCGGCCCTGTGGCTAGCGGCTTTTGCTTCAGGCCGAGACCTGACCCTTTGTGAGGCGCTTTTCAAAGACCGAGATGCGCCAGAGCGTTTCAATGCGCTCAAGGCGCACGATGCGATGCCCCGCGGGGTCGGTAAAGACCACCTTGATCCACTCCTCATCCATATCGCGGATCTCGCAGGCAATGTCGGGCGACCCCGTCAGGTATTCGCCGTCCTCGTTGATGATCGAGCAATGCTCACCGATCAGCTTGCTTAAGAGATTGGACATAACAGCTTCCCCCTTTCCTCTCTCCTGTTACCAGTTTTTGCACAAAAGGGGGGATCTATTCAAAAATTACAGAATGCCCTTGATGAAAATATAGATGCCGATGAGAATGAGGACCGCACCGCCGAGAATGCCCGCCTTGCCCGAAAGGCGCGTGCCGAAGCGCTTGCCGATCTCAAGCCCCGCCATGCAGATGATAAAGGTCACAAGTGCGATAACGGTAGCAGAAACAGCAGCCATCGGGAGGTTGTAATCCGCAATGGTAAAGCCCACGGAAAGGGCATCGATGGAGGTGGCAACACCCTGGATCAGCAGTGCGCCCACACCAAGGCGCCCGCCGCAGTCACAGCTGCCGCCCTCCTCGCAGCTTTTGTTGCAGCGAATGCCCTCGATCAGCATTTTGCCGCCGATGAAGAGGAGCAGAGCCAGCGCGATGAAGGGAATAAAGCGGCGGAAGACCTCAAAAAACTCCACAAGTGTGTGCACAAAGGCCCAGCCGAGCATGGGCATGGCCGCCTGAAACAGGGCGAAAATGCCTGCGATCAGCGACATACGGGCGGTTTTCATCCGCGGCTCATGAAGGCCGTTGGCCAGGGACACCGAAAAGGCATCCATCGCAAGCCCAGCGCCAAGGGATATGGCGGTCAGAAAAAATGCAGCGTTCATAACGTCTCCTTAAACAAAAAAACCCAAATATGGTCTTGCCATATTTGAGTCTCGCAATTTAAAGCAAGCCAGACCCGTCGGCCGGTATGTTGACTTGCTACACAAGTGCTTGTGCTTACTACTCCCTCATCCAAGCAAACAAAGTTTACCACAAAAGGTGGGATAAGTCAAGCATTTTCCGAAAATTGCAGAGCGGGTGCTTGCGCTCCGCGCGAAAATATGGTATGCTGATAGAAAAGGGGGGAGAGCTATGACGAGAATTATGTTTGTTTGCCACGGCAACATTTGCCGCAGTCCGATGGCAGAGTTTATTTTTCGCCGCTTGGCAGAGGAGCGCGGCCTTGCCCACCGCTTTTTTGCGGCCTCCTCGGCCACCAGCACCGAGGAGATCCTCGGCGGTCGCGGCAATCCCGTTTATCCTCCCGCGAGAGAAGAACTGCTCCGCCACGGCATCGACCCCGTTGGCAAGCGCGCGGTGCGCCTTTGCGCCGAGGACCTTTCGAAATACGACCTGTTTGTGGGGATGGACAGCGCCAACATCCGCAATATGCACCGTATGCTGGGTGCTGCGGCTGCCCCGAAAATTTACCGCCTGATGGATTTTACCGATACCCCCGGCGATGTGGCAGACCCCTGGTACAGCGACCGCTTTGATATTGCCTATCGGGATATCGAGCGGGGCTGCCGCGCACTGCTTTCGCACCTGTTGGAGAAGGAATGCCTGTAAAACAAACACCGTCAAGGCACTTTTTGCGTTGTGGATCAATGAAAAACGGAGGTTACAGATGATGGAGATCAAGCCGGGGCGGTATCGCCACTTTAAGGGAAACGAATATGAGGTCGTGGGCGTGGCGCGCCATTCCGAGACACTGGAGGAAATGGTGGTCTACCGCGCGCTGTACGGCGACGGCGCGCTTTGGGTCCGCCCTGCCGCCATGTGGCACGAGACCGTGGAGCGCGAGGGCAGGGTGCTGCCGCGCTTTACTTATCTTGATAAGTAAAAGTGAAAAAATTCCCGAAAAAAACAAAAATTTCGGGGATAAATCTCTTGACATACGACGAATACCGTGTTATACTATATGTGTTATATGACTGACGGAAATGGGGAAACCATGTGGAGTATAACAGTATGATGCCGACCGTCTGGGCGTTTGCTCGGGACAAGTCGGCTTTTTTTGCGAAATCGGCGTGTTTTTCGAGTGGATCGGACAAGAGAGGATGTGTGTTATGAGACAGGAATGGAGAAGATTTACCGGTGGACAGTGGGAGCGCGAGATCAATGTGCGCGACTTCATCAACAAAAATTACATCCCTTACTATGGCGACGGCTCTTTTCTGGAGGGCCCCACGCAGGCAACGCTTGATCTGTGGGAGCAGGTCAGCGCGCTGAAGAAGCGGGAGATCGAAAACGGCGGTGTTCTTGATATGGACACCAAGGTGGTTTCCACCATCACCTCCCACGCCGCTGCTTATATTGACCGTGAGAAGGAAAAGATCGTAGGTCTGCAGACCGATGCTCCCTTGAAGCGCTCGCTTCAGCCCTACGGAGGCATCCGCATGGCTGTGAAGGCCTGTAAGGATAACGGCTATCAGGTCGACCCCGAGGTGGTGGAGTTCTTTACCGAGCACCGCAAGACCCACAATGCGGGTGTGTTTGACGTGTATACCCCCGAAATGCGGAAGTGCCGCAGCAATCATATCATCACGGGCCTGCCCGATGCCTACGGCCGCGGCCGCATCATCGGCGACTATCGCCGCGTGGCGCTTTACGGCGTGGACCGTCTGATCGAGGACAAGCAATACCAAAAGGATACCGCACACGCGGTGATGTATTACGACGTGATCCGTGAGCGCGAGGAGATCGCCGAGCAGATCCGCGCTCTTGAGATGCTCAAGAAGCTGGCGGAGATCTACGGCTGCGATATTTCGGGGCCTGCCACCAACCTGAAGGAGGCTACCCAGGCGCTGTATTTCGGCTATCTTGCCGCCGTCAAGGAGCAAAACGGTGCTGCCATGAGCCTTGGCAGAACCTCTACCTTCCTTGATATTTACGCCGCAAGAGATCTGGTGGAGGGAACTCTCACCGAGCAAGAGGTGCAGGAGATCGTCGACCATTTTGTGATGAAGCTGCGCATGGTCTGCTTTGCCCGCACGCCCGATTACAATGCCATTTTTGCGGGTGACCCCACCTGGGTCACCGAGTCGATCGGCGGTATGGGCACCGACGGTCGCCCGCTGGTCACCAAAATGTCCTTCCGTTACCTCAATACGCTCAATAACATCGGTGCTGCCCCCGAGCCCAACCTCACGGTGCTTTGGTCCAAGCAGCTGCCCGAGGCCTTCAAGCGCTTCTGTGCCGATATTTCGATCACGCACCACGCGGTGCAATACGAGAACGACGATCTGATGCGCCCCCTTCACGGCGACGATTACGGCATTGCCTGCTGTGTTTCGTCGATGAGGATCGGCAAGGAGATGCAGCTCTTTGGCGCACGTGCCAACCTTGCCAAGTGCCTGCTTTATGCCATCAACGGCGGCGTGGATGAGATCAGCGGCCAGCAGGTCGGCCCCGTGTACCGTGCCGCAGAGGGTGAATATCTTAACTATGACGACGTGATGGACAAGTACAAGACCATGATGAAGTGGCTGGCACAGGTCTATGTCAACACCCTCAATGTCATTCACTATATGCACGACAAATATTCCTACGAGCGCTTGCAGATGGCCCTGCACGACAAGCATGTCAAGCGCTGGTTTGCAACGGGCATTGCAGGCTTTTCGGTGGTGGTAGACTCGCTCTCCGCCATCAAATACGCCAAGGTGCGTCCCATCAGAAACGAAAACGGCATTGCCGTGGACTATGAGATCGAGGGCGATTTTCCCAAATACGGCAACGATGACAACCGCGTGGACGACATTGCCAAGGAGGTGCTGCACACCTTCATCAGCTATCTGCGCGAGAATCATACCTACCGCGACGGCGTGCCCACCACCTCAATCCTGACCATCACCTCCAACGTGACCTACGGCAAGAACACGGGCTCCACGCCCGATGGCAGAAAGCAGGGCGAGCCCTTTGCTCCAGGAGCCAACCCCATGCACGGCAGAGATACGTGCGGTGCGGTGGCCTCCCTTGCCTCTGTGGCAAAGCTGCCGTTTATGGATTCGCAGGACGGCATTTCCAATACCTTTACCATCGTGCCTTCGGCTCTTGGTAAAACCAAGGAGGATCGCGAGAAAAACCTTGTCTCCCTGCTTGACGGCTATACTGCCAAGGGTGGCTTCCACCTCAATGTCAACGTGTTTGACAAGGAGCTGCTGCTTGACGCGCAAAAGCACCCCGAGCTCTATCCGCAGCTGACCATCCGCGTGTCGGGCTATGCCGTGAACTTCATCAAGCTGACCAAGGAGCAGCAGGATGAGGTGATCTCCCGCACCTTCCATTCCAGCATCTGATATGAAGGGATACATCCATTCGATCGAGACCTTTGGCACGGTAGACGGCCCCGGTGTGCGCTTTGTGGCGTTTTTTGCGGGCTGCCCTATGCGCTGCCTTTACTGCCACAATCCCGATACGTGGGATATGGGCAGCGGCACTGCCTATACCGCCGCGGAGCTGCTGGAAAAAATGACCCGTAACAGACCCTTTTACGAGACGGGCGGCATCACCGCCACGGGCGGCGAGCCGCTGCTGCAGCGCGAGTTCCTGGAGGAGCTGTTTACCCTTGCCGAGGCACAGGGGATCCACACCTGCCTTGATACCTCGGGCATTCTGTTTGATCCCGCGCACCCCGAGGAGCTTGACGGGCTGCTTGCCGTGACCGATCTTGTGATGCTTGATATCAAGCATATGGATGATGAGACGCACAAGCGCCTTACGGGCCATTCGAACCGTAACGTGCTTTGTTTTGCCAAGCATCTTGACCAAAAGAGCATCCCTCTGCGGATCCGCTATGTGCTGGTCCCCGGGCTTACCGACGGCGAGGAGGCGCTTCGTGGCCTTGGCAAATTCCTTTCGAGGCTATCCCGCGCCGTAGAGGTAGAGGTCCTGCCCTATCACACGCTGGGTAAGGCAAAGTACGAAAATTTAGGCATTCCGTATCCCCTCGGCGATACGCCGCAGGCGAGCGAGGAGGAGGCAAGACAAGCCCTTGCCATTATCAAAGGAGAAATGTAATGTTGTTACATTTCTCCTTTTCTTTTTTGCTCGGTGAGACAATTGGAAAAGCAATATTTCGACTATGTGAATATTTTGAGAAATAACGCATTTTGGATTGACAAAGTAGGGGAATTTTGGTATGATGAAATGTAGGAAAATTCACAAAATGGAGGTAGATTTATGCGCCGTTTTTTATGCACATTACTCTGCCTTTTGTTGCTTTTGGGGACATTCCCCCTGCTGTTTTCCTGTGATGCACCCCCAACAGGCGATCCCGCGCAGAGCGGGCCATCCGCGCCAAACGGCCCTGAAGGGGGGGCAACGGGGCCTAATATTATTTTTGACACCGATATGGACCGCGATTGTGATGACGTGGGCGCGCTGGCGTTGCTTTGCGAATACCACAACGCGGGGAAGGCAAACCTCCTCGGCGTGGTGACCGATGCTCCCAGCAAGGGCGGCGCCGCCTGCTGCGAGGCGATCTGCTCCTATTATGGTATCCGTGTGCCGATCGGCACGATCTACAATCACGAATTCCCCACCGAAGAAACAGATCGCTTTGACCTCTACCGAGAGGGTCAGAAAGATCTTATCAAAAACGGATGGGCATATAATTTAAAAATGTCACAGCGGGTCGGCAAGGTCGATGCCGATTATCCCTCCTCCGCACGTGTTTACCGCGAGCTCCTGGCCGCCGCAGAGGATAAGAGCGTAACCGTTGTGGTGGTGGGCCTTTTGACCGCCCTGGATCAGCTTTTTTTGACTGAGGGGGATGAGTTAAGCCCTCTTTCAGGCGTTGAGCTGTTCGAAAAAAAGGTGATTCGCGTGGTGTCAATGGGGCGCGCTTACTATCCCGTCAGCTATAGTGTGAGCTTCAACTATAAAATGGACCCCGTTGGCGCAGAGAATGTGTTTAAAAAATGTCCTGTGCCGATCTATGTCAGTGATGCGGGGGGAGATATAATTGTGGGGGCTTCCTACACCGTCTCTATGCCTGCGGACCACCCTGTTCGTATGTGCTATGAGGTTTTGCAGGGCAAAAACAAGGGCAGATCCAGCTGGGACCTGATCGCCGTGCTGTATGCGATGGATTTTGACTCCCCGCTGTTTTCTGTTGTGAGCCACGGCACTGTTTCTTTTGATGCCGCAACCAATCTTGCCGCTTGGCATGAGAACAGCAGCCGCAAGGATTATTTGGTCTCGCTCCGTATTTCAAACGACGAAATGGAAGATTTGTTGGAAAAACAATCCAAGGGTATTTTTGAAAAATAAAGAAATAAAGGAGAACGCACAATGCGAAGAGTTATCAGCTTGTTTCTTGCTTTGTTACTTTTACTTTCGACCGTTATGATGCTTTCCTCTTGCGGTACCCCCCCCAACATGGGCGAGAATCCTCCCGACGGGCAGAGTGGGCCCTCTCAACCAAATGCCGGTGATCCCGATCATAATGGCGGTGACGGCACACCCGATACACCCGATACCCCCGATACGCCCGACACCCCCGACACGCCTGCATCTCCCTCGGTGCCCCTGATCATCTATGATACCGATATGGACTGCGACTGTGATGATGTGGGGGCGCTGGCGCTGGTGCTGGAATACGTCAAGGCAGAGAAGGCGGAGCTTTTGGGCGTGGTCACCGACGTGCCAAGCCTTTACGCTGCCCCCGCCTGCGAGGCGATCTGCCGCGAGTACGGGGTCGATGTGCCCATCGGCACGATCTACAACCACGAGTATCCCGCAAGCGCGACCAAGCGCTACAAAAATTATCGCGGCACACAGCGGGATAACATCAATGCGGGTAAGGATTACAACCGCACTCTCGCCGCAATGGTCGGGAAGACCGATGTCGATTACCCCTCCTCTGCCAGGGTCTACCGTGAGCTGCTTGCCGCCGCCGAGGACAAAAGCGTGACCGTTGTGGTGGTGGGAATGCTGACGGCCATTGATGCGCTGTTTCTCACCACGGGTGACGAGATCAGCCCTCTTTCGGGGCTTGAGCTCTTTGAAAAAAAGGTGATCCGCGTGGTGTCGATGGGGCAGATGAAGCACGAAAGAAGCCCCAAGCCCCGCAGCTTTAACTATACCAATGACCGCGAGGGCGCGGTCAATGTATTCGAAAAATGCCCCGTCCCCATTCTGATCAGCGGTGCGGGCGGTGATATTGCGGTAGGAAAGACCTATACCGCCTCAATGCACGCAGATCACCCTGTTCGTGTAGCCTATGAGATCTACTGCAAGGGCGAGAATAAGGGGAGGGCAAGCTGGGATCTGATCACCATGCTCTATGCCCTTGACCCCGATGAGAGCATCTTTTCCGTGCTGCCCTGCGGCACGATTACCTATGACAATACCAATAACTGGGCGGCCTATGACACAAACGGTCAAAGGGGCGATGGTATTGTGGTGCTTGACATAACCAAGGCCGAGATGGCAGAGCTTTTGGAAAAGCAGACCAAGGGAATTTTTGAGGGAGGCGGCTCTTGAGCAGAGTCGGCTTTCCTGATTTGGAGAAAAGGAAACGATATATGAAAAAGCGCGTGCTATGCTTGCTGCTTTGTGTGGCACTGTTGCTTCCGTTGGCAGTTTGCCTTACGGGATGCGATGCCGCACGCACAATGGAGGAATTGCTTGCGGATCTGTTTGGCGGCGATTCCCATACGGGTAACCCCAACGGGGGCGATCCCAACGGGGGCGATCCCAACGGCGATCCCAACGGGGGCGATCCCAACGGAGGCGACCCCAACGAGGGCGATTCCAACGGAGGCGACCCCAACGAAGGCGACCCCAACGAAGGCGACCCCAACGAGGGCGACCCCAACGAAGGCGACCCCAACGAGGGCGCCCCCAGCGAAGGTGACCCCAACGAGGGCGATTCCAACGGGGGCGACCCCAACGAGGGCGATCAGGACGGCACCCCGCCCACCTCACCTCCCGCGATCCCGAAGGTGATTTTTGACACCGATATGGATACCGACTGCGACGATGTCGGTGCGCTTGCCCTGATCTTAGAGTATGTGAAGGCGGGAAGGGCAGAGCTGCTGGGGGCTGTTTCCGATGTGCCCAGTAAGTATGCCGCCGCGTGCTGCGACTACATCTGCCGCTATTACGGCGTTACCGTGCCTGTTGGCACGATCTATGACAGCGAGTATAGCGTGGTCGAGACCGACCGCTATGCACGCTATCGGGCTACCCAGGCTAATTTTTTAAAGGGCTCAAGGGCCTATAACCGCAAGTTCTCCAATCTGATGGGTAAGACCGATGTGGATTATCCTGCGGCGGCCACTGTTTACCGCCGTATTTTGGCGGAGGCGGAGGATCAAAGTGTAACGGTGGTGCTGGTGGGAATGCCCACAGCCATTGAGGCGCTCTTTCGCACCAAGGGTGACAGCATCAGCCCACTCTCAGGGATCGAGCTGTTCCGCCAAAAGGTCAAGCTGGTGGTGTCGGAGGCGCAGGCGGTCTACCCCAGCTGCTATAAAAGCAGCTACAACTATTTCAACGATAGCATCGGTACCGCGCGCTTCTTTGAGCAGTGCCCCGTTCCCATCCACGTCAGCGGCGCGGGTGGCAGCATTATTGTGGGCAGCACCTATTCCCAAAGCTTTGGGCGCGATCATCCCGTTCGCATTGCCTATGAGACCTTCCTCGGCGGTGCCGATCAGGGGCGTATGAGCTGGGATCTGGTGGCGGCCTACTATGCGATGAATCCCGATAGCGAATATTTTAGAGCGGCAAATCACGGTACGATCCTGTATGTTGCCGAAAACGACTATCTGTGCTGGTACAGAGGTACGCGAAGGGATTGCCGTGTATATCTGGAGTGTGAAAATGTTTTGATGGAACAGATCCTTGAGGATCAGACCAGAGGACTCTTCAAGGACGGTTAACAGATCGACACTGAAATTGCGAAAGGACAAAAACCATAATGAAACGAATTTTAAGTCTGCTTCTTGCCATTCTGCTGCTG
>JAZNFZ010000004.1:0-18025 GCA_045576195.1 Eubacteriales bacterium
CATAGGAGCAGACACATCGTGCCTTTATCGCAAGAGCAAGCTCGTCTTTCGTTCCGCAAAATTCAAACGTGTATGTTTTTGACATGTCTCCCTCCGCGCCGAATTTATTTCACGGTTACATTATATCATACTTTTTCGGCAAAAGTTATGATATGATTGCCCGCATCCCATCAACGCGACGCAGTCGCTCATAGCTTGGCGTAGCCAATCATAACTCATAACTTGCCCGCAAGGGTAATCATAACTGCACCCCAGTTCATCCAAGAGATAACAAAAAACGTCCAGCATAAGCTGAACGTTTTTTGCAGATTTCGACCAAAGGTCGAAATTATCTCTTGGAGAACTGGGGTGCACGACGAGCGCCCTTGAGGCCGTACTTCTTTCTCTCCTTCATACGAGGATCGCGGCGCAGGAAGCCTGCTGCCTTGAGAGCTGCACGGTAGTTGGGGTCTGCCTGAAGCAGAGCGCGGGCAAGGCCGTGGCGGATCGCGCCTGCCTGGCCGGAAATGCCGCCGCCCACAACGGTGGTGATGATATCGAACTTGCCCTCGGTGCCGGTTGCGCCAAAGGGCTGGTTTACGATGAGCTTGAGGGTCTCAAGGCCAAAGTAATCGTCAATGTCGCGGCCGTTGATGGTGATCACGCCCGTACCGGGAACGATGCGAACACGGGCAACAGACTTTTTTCTTCTGCCGGTGCCGTAGAAATAAGGCTTTGCACTAGTATACATTCTCTTTTACCGTCCTTTCCAGATTAAAGCGCGATGGGCTTCTGAGCCGCGTGCTTGTGAGCCTCGCCTGCATAGACCTTGAGGCGGGTTGCAGCCTTGGCGCCAAGCTTGTTGTGGGGCAGCATGCCCTTTACAGCCAGCTCCATAGCCATTTCGGGACGGGTTGCCATCAGGGTCTTGTACTGAATGGACTTCAGACCGCCGATGTAACCGGAGTGATGGTGATAGTACTTGTTCTGCAGCTTGTTGCCGGTGAGAACTGCCTTGTCAGCGTTGATGATGATGACGAACTCGCCGCAATCGACATTGGGCGTGAACTCAGGGCGATGCTTGCCGCGCAGAATGTTGGCAGCAGCCACAGCAGTTTTGCCAAGAGGCTTGTTAGCGGCGTCGATGACGTACCACTTGCGCTCAATGGTCTCTGCCTTTGCCATAAAAGTGGACATTGAAATTTCCTCCAAATAATTTTGATTTTTTCAGACCTGCACATTATATCATAGAGACGGATGCTTGTCAACCCTTTTTTGAAAAAAATTTCAAAGAATTTGATTTAGCACAGTACCATCTCCCGTTTTCTCGTTTTTTCATATGTTTTCCTCGTTTTTTCTCACGCGCCATTTCATTTTTTTGCGTGCTATTTTCGGGTGCCCCCTCATAGAATGGAAGGAATAAAATACGAGGAGGTAAAAACCATGCCCAATTTTTACAGACCCGAGGGAGAGCTGATGGCAAGCGCCGAAAACCGTGAGGCGCTGGCCTCCCCTGCCGCGCTGGAGCGAGCCATGCGGGAAGGAAGGATCCTTGAGGCCCCCGCCACGCTCTGCGACGGGCAGATGCGCCTGCACGTGGATCTTGGCTGTATGCGAGGCGAGATCCAGCGGGAGGAGGCGGTCTGGTGCCGCCGCGGTGAGCCGCTTAAGGACATTGCCGTGATCTCACGGGTGGGAAAGCCCGTGGCCTTTCGGGTGCTTCGCATTGAGGAGCGCTGCGGCGAGCCCGTGGCGATCCTTTCCCGCCGTGCGGCGGGGGAGGAATGTGCAAGACGGTATCTGGCGCATCTTACCCCCGGCGACATCATTCGCGCAAGGGTCACCCATCTTGAAAACTACGGGGCGTTTGTGGACATTGGGTGCGGCATCTCCTCCCTGCTCTCCATCGACTGCATCTCGGTCTCGCGCATCTCGCATCCGCGTGACCGACTTTACTGCGGCATGAGCCTTTTTGTGGTGGTCAAGACCGTTGACCCCGAGCTGCAGCGCATTTTTGTCAGCCTCAAGGAGCTGCTTGGCACCTGGGAGGAGAACGCGGCGCGCTTTGAGGCGGGGCAGACCGTGGTGGGGCGGGTCCGCAGCATTGAATCCTACGGCATTTTTGTGGAGCTGACCCCAAATCTGGCAGGGCTTGCGGAGCTGAAAAGCAGCGCGGGCGACGCGGTAAGAGCGTCGGTGGGAGATCTGGCGGCGGTCTACATCAAAAGCATCATTCCCGAGCGGATGAAGGTGAAGTTGGTGATCATCGACTCCCACCCCTCGCCAAAGCCGCCCGAGCCGCCGACCTACTACATCGACACCGCGCGCACCCAACATATCGACTATTGGGAATACTCCCCCGCCTGCAGTACGCGGCTGATCGAGACCGTGTTCTGAAAAAAATGCGGCACGCGCCAAATGGCGCGTGCCGCATTTTTCAGGCATTTTTCAGGCAAGAGGCTTGCAAACAAAGGCGCGCGCGCCGATGGCAAGAAGCGCGCTCGAAGCGGCAGCGGCCTCCCGCTCCTCACGGAACAGACCAAACACCGAGGGGCCGCTGCCGCTCATCATCGCGGCGACGGCACCGTTTTGGTAAAGGGTTTCCTTGATCCTGCCGACCATCGGACGTGCAGGCAGAATGACCTCCTCCAGCTCATTGTAAAAATGGGATGCGGCAGCGGCAAGGTCGCCCCCCTCCACCGCGCACCGCAGGGCGGCAATATCCCCTTCTGCCGCAAAGGAGCTCCCGCGCAGGCGGTCAAGCTCGGCAAAGGCCCAAGGGGTAAAGACCCCCTCACCGCCAATCGCCACCACAAGGCTGCCCTGCAGGCGACTTTTGAGCGGCTCGGTTATCTCGCCGATGCCGCCGCAGAGTCTGGTTCCTCCCTCCACACAAAAGGGCACATCGGCGCCGACGGTGGCACCGATCTCACACAGCACGGACAAAGGATAGCGGTTGCCGTCAAGGCGGTTGAGTGCGCGCAGGGCTGCCGCCGCATCCGCGCTGCCGCCGCCAAGCCCCGCTGCCATAGGGATATTCTTTTGCAGCGAAAAGCGCACCCCAAAGGGCTGCGCGGTTCTTTTGAAATAGGCCCTTGCCGCGCGAATGACAAGATTGCTCTCTCCCGTATCGAGCGCGGCATCGGTGGTAAGCGACAGTCCCTCTCCCTCCTCCCGCTCTGCTGTGAGCGTATCGGAAAGCGAGACCGACTGCATCACGGTGACAAGCTCGTGATAGCCATCGGCGCGCCTGCCCACCACATCGAGATAGAGATTGATCTTGGCGTGTGCGATCTCGGTTACGGTCATAGCTTGTCCCCTCTCATTTGTTTTCTTTCATAATCATACCACACCGCTCGCCGCTTTTCAAGTTGTTTGTGAATTTTTTGTGAGAGCTTCCACATTTCTCTTGACGAACGAGGTAAAATGTTTATAATATAAATTAGATAAGTCTAAAGTGGAGGTTCCTATGGCAGAACAAAAGGAAAAAAGCGGCAGCTCCCCGCGCGGGCCAAAGCAAAATAACCCTATGCGAGTGGTGGCACTCGGCGTGCTCGGCATTCTTCTTGTGCTGATCATTGCCAACCTGCAGGCCATTCTTTCCCCCTTCCGCGCGCTCGGTGCGATCCTCGCCCCCATCACCATCGGCTTTGTGCTGGCATACCTGCTCAATCCCTTTCTGCGTTTTTTTGAGAAAAAGGTCTTTTACAGGATAAAGCGCCGCACCGCTAACCGCGCGCTCTCACTGCTCTGCTCTTACCTGCTTCTCTTTGCCTTTATTGCAGGCATGCTGCTGCTGGTCATCCCGCAGCTGGTGGACTCGATCAACGACCTGCGTACCAACGGCCTTACCTACATCAACCGTCTGATCGACTCGATCAATGCCTTTGTGGCGAAGCTCCCCATTACCCTGCCCGAGAACAGCGAAAACCTTATCAATCTCGAAAAGCTGCTGACCTATGTGGTCAATCTGCTGAGTGAGTACGGCGCTTCCATCGTGGGCAGCGTGGGAACGATCGCGGGCAGCGTGGTCACGGTGCTCAAAAACATCATCATCGGCGTGTTCGTTTCGGTCTACGTGCTGCTGGCCAAGGACCGCCTTTACGCCTTCTTTACCCGTATACTGCGCGCCTTCTTCGGCAAAAAGCAGGAAAACACCGTTCTGCACTACTGCAAGACCGCCAACACCAAATTCGGCGGCTTTGTGGTGGGTAAAATGTTCGACTCGCTGGTAGTGGGCGTGACCTGTGCCATTCTCTTTACCATCTTTAAGATCCCCTACCCCATCATGATCGCCGTGGTCATCGGCGTGACCGACTTTATCCCCTTCTTTGGCCCCTTCCTCGGTGCCATTCCCTCGGGTCTGATCATTATGATCACCTCTCCCTCAAAGCTTTTGCTGTTTGTGATCCTCATTCTTGTGGTACAGCAGCTTGACGGCAACATTCTCGCACCGATGATCCTCGGCGATCACACGGGGCTTTCCTCTCTTGGCGTGCTGGTTTCGGTCACCGTTATGGGCGGCCTGCTCGGCTTTGCAGGTATGCTGATCGGTGTGCCGCTTGCCGCGCTGATCCTTGCCATTCTCGACGATGTGACCAAGGCCCGACTGAAGCGCAAGGGCGCTCCCACCGACCTTTACGAATACTACGCAGCAAACGCCTTTATCAGGCCAAAGGACGAGGAGGGCTCCGAGAGCACGCTGACCCAAAAGTTTGTCCGCTGGGTATGCAGTGTGGAGCAGGAGGAGCCCGCCAAGAGCTCGAAGCGCCGCTTCATCAGCTACTATTTCCGTCTCGGCTGCTTTAAATTCGGCAGATTTGTGCATCACATTTTTGCGGTCAAGCAGCTTCCCGAGGATCGGGAAGGCAGCCTGTTTGCCGATATTGCAAAAAAAGGCATCCCCGCCAACCGCACTCTTGGGCGCACCGTACTCTTCTCGGTCATCACCCTTGGCATCTATCCCCTTTACCTCACCGAGGTGATCGCGGAGACCACCAACATCACCTGCCACAAGGACAAGAAACGCACCTGGGGCGTGATTCCCGTTTGCCTGCTTGCCATTCTCACCCTCGGCATTTACCCCTTGATCTGGCATTGCCGTCTGATCCGCCGTTTTAGCGCCTATTGCAAGCGAAACAAGCGGGTCTGCCCCGTTACACAAAAGGAATTTTTACTCTGGGCGCTGCCCGGTCTCCTGATCCTCGCGGGCCCCTTTATCGCCTATCACAAGTTCCTCAAGGCCTTCAACCTCACCGCCGAGATCTTTAATGAGACCCACACCTTCCCTCTTGCCGAGGCCTCCATCAAGGAGACCTTATCAAAGGAGGCCGCCGTGCCCGCCGAGAGCGAGAGCGCAGTGAAGGAGAGCAATTCCGACCAAGCATAACAAAAAACGGAGCAAGCGGCAGCGCTTGCTCCTTCCCATTCTATTTTTTAAATAAGGAGAACCCGATATGTCAGAAAAGCAGACCGGCGGCATTTCCGTCAACACAGAGCACATATTCCCCGTCATCAAGAAATGGCTCTATTCCGAAAAGGATATTTTCCTCCGCGAGATCGTCTCCAACGCCACCGATGCCGTGACCAAGCTCGGTCGCCTGGTCTCCCTCGGCGAGACTGCCGAGCCCACCGAGCCCTACCGCATTGATGTGGTGCTGGATAAGACCGCGCGCACGCTGACGGTGAAGGACAACGGCATCGGCATGACCGAGGAGGAGCTGAAGCGCTACATCTGCTCCATCGCCCTTTCGGGTGCCGTGGATTTTATCAAAAAATATGAGGGAGAGGGAGAGGGTGCCAAAAACGGCATCATCGGCCACTTTGGCCTTGGCTTTTACTCCTCCTTTATGGTCAGCGACACCGTAGAGATCCACACCCGCTCCTTCACCGATGCCCCCGCCGTACACTTTACCTGCTCGGCTGAGGGCGAATACGAGATCGAGGCGAGCGACAGAGACGAGCGCGGCACCGAGGTGATCATGCACATCACCGAGGACGAGAGCGCCTATCTTGAGAGCGGCAAGATCCGCGAGATGCTGCGGAAATACTGCGCCTTTATGCCCGTGGAGATCTATTTTGACGACGGCGAGGAGAAAAAGGAGGGCGAGGAGGAGACCCCCATCAACGACACCAAGCCCCTTTGGCAGCGGCCCGCCTCCGAATGCTCCGAGGAGGACTACAAGAGCTTTTACAACAAGGTCTTTGCCGACTTCCGCGAGCCCCTCTTTCAGATCCACATCAACGCCGATTACCCCCTCAATTTCAAGGGCATTCTCTACTTCCCCCGCATCACCAGCAACTACGAGTCGCTGGAGGGGCAGGTCAAGCTTTACTACAACCAGGTCTTTGTGGCAGATAACATCAAGGAGGTCATTCCCGAATACCTTTTGATGCTCAAGGGCGTGCTGGATTGCCCCGAGCTGCCCCTCAACGTCTCCTGCAGCTATCTGCAGACCAACAGCTATGTTTCCAAGGTAAGCGCCCATATCGTCAAAAAGGTGGCAGACAAGCTCTGCGCGCTCTGCCGCGACGAGCGCGAGCACTATGAAAAGGTGTGGGATGACATCAAGACCTTTGTGGAATACGCCTCGATGCGCGACGGAAAATTCTACGACCGCACCAAGGATGCGCTGCTTCTGAAGCTGGTGGACGGCTCGCACGTCACGGTCAAGGAGTATCTTGAGAGTGCCAAGGAGAAAAACGAGAACACGGTCTACTACACCACCGATCCCTCGCTGCAGGCACAGTATATTGCCATGTACGAAAAGGAGGGCATCAAGGTCGTTCTCTTTGACCATATGATCGACACCCAATTCGCCGCCGTGCTGGAGTCGCATATGCCCGACGTGAAATTCGTGCGCGTGGATGCGGATCTGGCGGGCGTGCTGAGGTCCGAGGAGTCGGCAGAGGCTAATGAGGCCTTGTGCGAGCTCTTCCGCCAAGTCTCCGGCGACGAAGGGCTGACCGTGAAGACCGAGCAGCTGAAGGACACCGAGGTGCCCGTGATCCTCAATGTTTCCGAGTCCTCCCGCCGTATGGAGGATATGATGAAAATGTACCGTATGAGCGGTGGTGAGGGCGAGGACTTCTCCTTCCCGAAGGAGACCACCCTCCTCATTAACCTCTCCTCTCCCCTGCTGCAGCGGGTCAACACCCTTCTTACCGAGGACGGGGAGAAGGCAAAATCGTTGGCGGCCTATCTTTACCGCCTGGCGCTGCTCTCCCAGCGGAAGCTGAACGCAAGGGAGATGCAGGAATTTCTCTCCTCCAGCTATCGGATCCTCTCGGATCTCGCCCAATGAGGCAAGCAGAGGTCCTCCACCGGAACCTGACGCTGTGGCGGCAGGGGCTTTGCGACAATCGGGAGCTTCGCCTGTTGCAGATCGCCGCGTGGGCAAGGGAGACGGCAGGAGAGCTGAAAATCAAGCAGATCTCGGAGCTAAAGGGGCTGCAGCTCCCTCCCTTTTCCCCCGACCCCGCGCTGCAAGCGACCGACGGCAAGGCCTTTTTGGCGGCGGCTGCCACGGATGAGCGGCTGGCGCTTTGTCGGGCGCTGCTCCCCTATCTCCCCGCTCCCCGCGAAAAGGAATCACCCCGAAAAAGGGGTGTCATCGCCTGCCTTGGCGGCCTTGTGGGGGAGCGCGCGGCGGAGCGCTTTCAATCGGTCACGGGGATCTTCGAGGTGCTTCCCCTCCCCTCCTTTTCCGCGGTTTGCGAGGCGGTCAAGGCGGGGCGCGCCGCCTTTGGGCTTCTTCCCATTGAGGATTCCGCCGAGGGCAGGCTCTTTCACAGCCTCGGGCAGATCGAGCATTACGAGCTGCAGATCACTCACACCTGCGACATTGCCTACCCCGACGAGAGCCGCGAGGTGCGGCTGGCGCTGCTGGCGGATGCCCCGCTTGTGCCTTATCTACCCCACGAGCATCTGCTGGAGTGCATTTTCTCCGAGGAGCACGAGCTTGCCATTGCCGAGCTTTTGCTTGCCGCCTCGGCGGCGGGACTGACCCTGCGCCGCATGGATTCGATCCCCGACCCTTACCGCGAGGATGGCTTTTCGCACCGTGTGGTCCTGCGGGGCGACGGCGAGGCAGACCGTTTGCTTGAGACCTATCTCGCCTTATGCTACCCCCGCACCGAAATTGCGGCGCGGTATACCCACCTATCTTGAGAAAGGAGCCACGATGACCTATCCATATCATTACACGCCCCGCGGCGTTTGCTCGCGCGGCATTGACCTTATCCTTGAGGACGGCACCGTCAAGGAGGTGCGCTTTCAGGGCGGCTGCTCGGGCAATACCCAAGGCGTAGCCGCGCTTGTGGTAGGCATGCCCGCCGAGGAGGCCATCAAGCGCCTTTCGGGCATTCGCTGCGGCTTCAAGCCGACCTCCTGCCCCGATCAGCTCGCCAAGGCACTGCAGGCAGCGCTGGCCGTCCCGCAATAAATGACAGATCATAAAAATGCGGTTGCCGACAGAAGGCAACCGCATTTTTATTTTATTCGGGCTTTTTGGTCACGTCGACCCAGCCGCGGGGGGCGGAAAGCGCCTCCAGCTCCTCAACCGAAAGCTCAATGGCGCTGTTAGCGCTGCCGCAGGCGGGAAACACCGTGGAAAAGCGCCGCAGCGACTCGTCAAGATAGGTCTCTACCCCCTCGCAGACGGCAAAGGGGCAAACGCCGCCGGGGGCGTGCCCTACCAGGCGCTCCGCCTCCTCAAAGGAAAGCATTTTGGCCTTGGTGCCGAAAAACGCCTTGTATTTGGAGTTATCGATCTTCACATCCCCTGCCGCCACCACCAAAATCACCCGCTCGCCTACCGCAAAGGAGAGCGTTTTGGCGATCCTCGCCTCCTCGCACCCAAGCGCTGCGGCGGCCAGCGCCACGGTGGCGCTTGACACGTCAAAGGTAAGGATGCGATGCTCCATTCCCTTTTTTCTGAAAAATTCTCTGACCCGTTCAATGGACATCCTTGCTCTCCTGTTACATCAACTGTAAAAATTTGATCATCGTGCGGTAGACGCGCTCCATGGAGTCAAGCTCCATCGTCTCCTTGGGCGTGTGCAGGTCGTGCACGTTGCATCCCACCGAGATCGCCTCCATACCCTTGCAGGCCCCCGTAATAAGGCCGCATTCCAGCCCCGCGTGAATGACGGTGGTAACGGGACGCTTGCCCGTAACCGCAAGCATAGCATCGCTCCACGCGCGCGTAAGGGGGGAGTCTGCGGGGCTTTCCCACCCCGGGTAAGGTGCAACATGTGTAGCCTTGCCGCCCGTAGCTGCTGCAAGCGCCTCAAGCTCCGCGCAGGATTCATTTAACTGCGCCTGCATCGGTGAGCGAGAGGAATAGCCAAAGCTCATCACGCCGTCCTCGGTGCGGATGCGCGCGAGGTTACGCGATTTTTCGGGCGAGCCATCAGCGCGTGCGCGCAAAATGCCGTTTGGGGCGCAAAGCAGCATCAGCACATGCTCGGTGTCCTCTGCCGTTAAGGCGCTGCTTGCCGCAAGCTCCTCAAGGCGCAGATATGCGCCCTCATCCTCTCTTGCCGTAATGAGTGAGGCAAGCCGCTCCCGCAGACGGGGGAGCGCCGCCTTGGCGGCAGCAAGGCTTTGCGGCACCAGCACTACCTCGCACTCGCGGGGAATGGCATTGTCCTTTTCTCCGCCCGATACCGAAACCAAGCGGAAATCGGTCATCTCGCGCAGCGCAAGAAGAAGCGCGCCCATCGTAGCGTGGGCATTGAGGCGGCCGCGGTGAATATCCTCCCCCGAATGTCCTCCGAAAAGGCCACCCAGCGAGAGCGCAATGGCCGTGCCCTCAAGGGGCTCCTTTGAGATCGGCATTTCAATGGTGGTGCGAATGCCGCCGCAGCAGCCCGTGATGATCAGATCCTCCTCGGCGGAGTCAAGATTGACCATGCGGCGCGCGGTGATCCTGTCATAATCAAATGCACTCGCGCCCACAAGACCGATCTCCTCGGCGGAGGTAAACAAACACTCCAAGGGCGGGTGCGAGGCGGTTTTGTCCGCCAGGATCGCCAGCATCACTGCCACACCAAAGCCATCATCCGCACCCAGTGTGGTGCGGTCAGCCGAGAGCACCGTCCCCCTTTGCAGGAGGGTCAGCCCCTCGGACAGAAAATCGTGCGAAAAGCCTGCCTGCACCTCGGCCACCATATCGGTGTGAGCCTGCAGCAAAACAGAGGGCTCTTCCTCCCTGCCGCGGCAGCCGTTCTTACGGATCAGCACATTGTGGTGCGTGTCGCGGTAGCAGGAAAGCCCGTGCGCCTTGGCAAACTGCTCCAGATAATCGGCGATTTTGCCCTCGTGGAGCGAGGGGCGCGGGATGGCTGAGATCTCCTCGAAATAATGAAAGGGCTCGATGGGTAGAAAGCCCTTGATTTGGTAATTCATAATTCCTCCAAAAAAGCCGCCTTGCCGATGGGCAAAAGCGGCTTTTATTTTTCCAGACGTTGCAATGCGAGCGCCGCGCCCTCGGCAGCGGCGGTGGCGGCATTGGGAGCACGCTTGGTGCGAAGCCCCATGACATCGGCAAGGAACTGGTCCATTCCCTGCAGGATCGCGCCACCCGTCAGAACAAGGCCGCTCTTGCTGATGTCGGCGCGCATATCATCACCTGTTTGCTCCACCACCGAGACAATGGCATCCAGCACATCGGTCAGCGGCTCCTTGAGAGCGGTGAGGATCTCCCTTGAGGAGAGTGTGACCACACGGGTGGCCTTGCCACCGATCACCCTTCCCTTCACCGAGATCTCCTGCGGCTGCTCGGTATTGGAAAGCTCGCCGATCCGCAGCTTGATCTGCTCTGCGGTGCGCGTGCCGATCTGAATACCGTGCTTGCTTCTTACATAACGAGAAATGGCAGAGTCAAAGCGCTTGCCGCCCACGGGAACGGAAACGTGGGTGACCATATCGCCAAGGAAGATCATTGCTGCCTCGGTGCGCGCAGCTCCCATATGCACCAGCATCTGGCCCGTGGGAGCGGAAAAATCAAACCCCACACCAAGGGCGGCGCAAAGCGGCGCCTCAAGCAAGTGCACCTTGCCTGCGCCCGCTGCCAGCACTGCATCCTCCACGGCGTTTTCCTGCGATTCTGTCAGGTCACAGGGAATCGACACCAGCACGTGCGGCCGCAGCACAGTGCGACCCAGGGCGCGGCGCATAAAAATGCGAAGAATGGCAGCCAGCACCCCTGCGGACTTGACCACGGTATCCCAAACGGGATAGCAAAGGGTCACACGACCCTGCTGCTCGACGGCCAATCGGAGAGCGGCAGCGCCTGCCTCCAGCACATCCTCCGTGTCGGCATCAATGGCCGCCACGGTCGGCTCCTGCAGCAAAATGCCGCTTTCGGTGGAGCAAATGGTGGTTTGTGTGGTACCAATATCAATACCAAGGCTCTTACGAAGCAAAGCGTCTACCCCCTTTCCGAAAAATTCCTATTTTATTATACAATAAAATTTCAAAAAAAGCAACGAAAAACGAAAAAAACTTAAATTCATGCTTGTTTCTTTTTGGTAACGGCAACCGCAACGCCGACAACCGACCGTGCGCCCGCCGCAAGAAGCAGCCTTGCCGCCTCTGCCATACCCGCACCCGTTGTCACCACGTCGTCCACCAGCACCACAAGCCGACCACCTACCTCCCCCGAAAGAGAGAAGGCTCCCCGCAAATTAGCCACACGGGCGCGGCGATCCAGCGCTTTTTGTGCTTTGCCGTCCCGTGCGCGAGAAAGCAACGGTAAAAAGGGCAGCTCCACCTCTGCCGCGAGTGCGCGTGCCAGCTCCTCTGCCTGGTCATAGCCATAACGACGCACCGCACGGCGCGTACGCGGCAAAAAGGTGATCACGGCATTCTCCCGCACCGAGGAAAGCGCCCCTCTCACCTCATCCGCAAGCTCCTCTGCCACAAAGGAAAAGCAGCGGGCACTGTGGCGGGTCTTGAGGGACGACACGATCCGCCTTGCGGCACGGTGCTTGCCGCCATCACCATAAGGCATCAGCCTTAACAGCTCGGTAACACCCGCCTTTTTCATCAGCGGGGTGGCACAGCGACAGCGGTAGGCCTCGCAAAAGCAATCATCACATTGCAGCCTTGTTTCGCGCTCCCACAGCTCACGGCAGGTAGCGCAAAGCACAAGGGGCTCGCTCCCGCTTGTGTGTGCTTCCTGCCGCTCGCCGCACACCGCGCAGCGGGGCGGAAAAAGAAGATCACGAAGGGTAAAGCGAAGCTCGCTCATCCGTTACCTCCCTTTACCGTCAGCCTGGCGCAAAGCCCCGTATAGCGCTCTGCCTGGCGGTTGTTGGCCACCATTTGAGCGGCGATCTCCTCCCGCCCCACCAGAATTACCATACGGCGGGCGCGGGTGACGGCGGTGTAGAGCAGGTTGCGCGCAAGAAGCATGGGCGGTGCCGAGCAAAGGGGTAGGATCACCACGGGGTACTCACTGCCCTGGCTCTTGTGTACGGTCACGGCATAGGCAAGCTCAAGCTCGTCCAGCATCGAAAAATCATAGGTCACGTGGCGATCGTCAAAGGCCACACAAAGGCTTCCGCCGCCTACATCAATGGCCTCGATCATACCGATATCGCCGTTGAATACGCCGTAGCCCACCTCATCGCCGCGCTCGAAGGCAAGGTCATAGTTGTTGCGGATCTGCATCACGCGATCTCCCTCGCGGAAGATCATCTCCCGCACCTTATGCTCCCTTTTGCCCTTCCCCTTCGGGTTGAGCGCCTCCTGCAGAAGGCGGTTGAGGTTTTCGGTGCCCGCCTCGCCCTTACGCGAGGGAGAGACCACCTGAATGTTGCCGACGATCTCCGTGCCGTAGGCACGGGGCAGGCGATTGCGGCAAAGATCCGCCACGGTGGCGGCGATCTCGCGGTCGCTGCCCCTTGGCAGGAAGAAAAAGTCGTTATTCTTCGCGTCAAGACACGGCATTTCGCCGCGGTTGATGGCGTGCGCGTTGGTCACGATCAGGCTATCCTGCGCCTGACGGAAGATCTCGGTCAGCGCGACGGTAGCAAATCGCCCCGAGGCAATGATATCACGCAGCACATTGCCCGCGCCCACCGAGGGGAGCTGATCGGCATCTCCGATCAGCACAAGCCTTGCCCCCGGCTTGATCGCCATAAGCAGCGAGGCGCAAAGCGGAGCATCCATCATCGAGCTCTCATCCACGATGATCACATCCTCCTCAAGCTGATCGCGCTCGTTGCGGGCAAAGGTAGGCTGCTTACCTTCCTGAAAGCTCATTTCAAGCAGGCGGTGCACGGTCTTGGCCTCCACCGAAGTCGCCTCCGAAAGGCGCTTGGCGGCCCGTCCCGTAGGCGCGGCCAGCGCCACGCGCAGTCCGATGCTGTCAAAGATACGGAGCAGCGCCCGCACCACCGTGGTCTTGCCCGTACCGGGGCCGCCCGTCAGCACGGTCACGCCGTTTTCCAGGGCCCCCGCAATGGCCTCCTTTTGCAGATCTGCATAGGAGATCTTGTGCAGGCGCTCCTCGCGCTCGATAAAACCGCCGATATCGGTATTCTCCACGCGCACGCAGGAGCGGTCAAGCATCACCAGCTTTTCGGCGATCCGACGCTCACACTCGTAGTAATAGCGGGTATAAAGGTAGGAAATATCCCCCTCGTCGGTGCGGATGCGGATACGGCAGAGCTTTTGCTCGGCAAGCAGCGCCGAAATCGCCTCCCTCACGCGCATCGCATCCACATCAAGCAGCTCGCAGGCGGCCGCCTCCAGCTTTTCTGTGGGCAGGCAGGTATGACCGTTCAGGCCGGCGTTGTATTGCAGCACATAAACAACACCGCTTTTGATGCGCTCGGGGGCATCGGAGGCCATTCCCAGCCGTTGTGCCATCCCGTCTGCCTTTTCAAAGCCAATCCCCTCTACCTCCTCACAAAGCAGGTAGGGGTTTTGACGGGAACGCTCCACGGCGCTCTGCCCCAGGGTCTGATAGATACGGACCGTCATAGCGGAGCCGAAAAAGTCACGGAAAAAGAGCATGGCACCGCGAATGCCCGCCTGCCGCTTGAACTCCTCCGAGATCTCGGCAGCCATTTTGCGGCTGATACCCGGGATGTCAACCATCCATTCGGGGTGATTTTCGATCACGTCAAAGGTATCCTCACCAAAAAGCTCCACCAGTCGCTTGGCCTTTTTGGGGCCGATCCCCTTCACCGCACCGGAGGAAAGATAGCGCAGAATGGCAGCCGCATCCGAGGGCAACTGCTTTTCAAACTGCTCCACGCGGAATTGGCGGCCGTATTTGGGATTATGTACCCATTTCCCGAACACCGTCAGCTCATCGCCCTCGGCCACGAAGGGAAGCGTGCCCACAACGGTCACAAGCTCGTTTTGATCGGTGCCGAAATCAAGGATCGCGTAGCCGTTTTCCTCGTTGCTGTAAATAACACCCTCTACACACCCGTGCAGACTCTCGGCCTCCTTGCTTGCCGCATCAAAGCTCTCTAACAATTCCTTTTTCCTCCTTTCTTTATTTTTTCAGATCTACAAAATGGTAGCACGCGCAGCCCTGCTCCAGCAGCTCCCGCACCGCCATATCCTCACCAAGGCTATTGTCAATAAGCACGGTGGGGCGGCGAGGGGGCGCGAGAAAGAAATGCTCTCTTGCGCGTTTTTCAAGGGCTGCAAGCATCATTACCTGTTCTTTTTCGGTGATCTCCAGCGCCACCGCCACATACGGAGGCGGAAAAAGGACGGCCACGAGACTCCGCACCAGTGCATAAGCCCCCACCACCGCCAGCACCGCCACCAGAATATCTGCCAACAATGAAATATCCATAGCGCACCTCCTCACAACAGTGTATGAGGAGGCAGGGGTAAAAGCCACAATCGGCAAGGCGTGCGCCTTGCCGATCATCAATTAAAGCAGCTCTGCTGCAAGGATCGGGGCGAGATCGCGTTTTTCCCACGGAATGTCAAGATCCTCGCGCCCCATATGACCGTAGGCTGCGACCTGCGAATAGATCGGGCGGCGGAGATCAAAGCGCTCAATGATCGCAGCGGGACGAAGATCAAAATGACGCTCGACCGCGGCGGCGATCTTCGCCTCATCCACCTTGCCCGTGCCAAAGGTATCGATCATTACCGAAACGGGGCGTGCCACACCAATGGCGTATGCCACCTGCACCTCGCACTTGTCGGCAAGGCCTGCTGCCACCACGTTTTTGGCGATATAGCGCGCCGCGTAGCAGGCAGAGCGGTCGACCTTGGTGGGGTCCTTGCCCGAAAAAGCACCGCCTCCGTGGCGGGAGTAGCCGCCGTAGGTATCCACAATGATCTTGCGGCCCGTAAGGCCCGTATCGCCCGCAGGGCCGCCTACCACGAAGCGCCCGGTGGGATTGACAAAGATCTTGGTTTGCCCGTTCAGCAAAGAGGCGGGGATGATCGGCTCAATGACGTGCTTGATGAGATCAGCGCGAATGGTGGAGAGCTCCACCTCAGCCGCGTGCTGGGTGGAAATGACTACGGTATCCACGCGGCAGGGCTTGCCGTCCTCGTACTCCACCGTGACCTGGGTCTTGCCATCGGGGCGGAGGTAGCCGAGCGTGCCGTCCTTCCGCACCTTTGTGAGGCGCAGCGCCAGCTTGTGCGCCAGCGAAATGGGCAGCGGCATCAGCTCAGGGGTCTCGTTGCAGGCAAAGCCAAACATCATGCCCTGGTCGCCCGCGCCTGTGTCCAGCGCGTCGGTCATTTCGCCCGCCTTTGCCTCAAGTGCCTTATTCACGCCCATGGCAATATCGGGCGACTGCTCGTGGATCGAGCTGATCACCGCGCAGCTGTCGCAGTCAAAGCCATACTTTGCGCGGTCGTAGCCGATCTCGCGCACGGTCTCGCGCACGATGGACTGAATGTCCACATAAGCCTCGGTCGTGATCTCGCCCATCACACACACCATACCCGTGGTGCAGAAGGTCTCGCAGGCCACACGGGACATGGGATCAGCGGCAAGCATCGCATCTAAGATCGCATCCGAGATCTTATCGCAAATTTTATCGGGATGCCCCTCGGTGACGGACTCAGAGGTAAACAGCATTTTTTTCTTCATTGTTTTTGCCTTTCCTTTACACGTTAGTCACCACCGCGCCTTGATGCGGCGGTGTTTTTTCGACAATAAACCCCTCGGTTTCCCGAGGGGTCAGCATGTCGGCTTGCTCATCTCTCGGGATTTAGCACCTTGCCCGAAGGCAGGTTGCTGTAGGATCACAGGGCCTGTCCCTCCCCTACTCTTGATGATATTTATTTTACCTTTATCAGTATAGCATAAGTATGCCATATTTGCAATAGAATTTGGCGAAAAAGAGGTTTTTTTCGTGCTCTTTTTCAAAAACTCTCGCGGGGGCTTTTTATGAAAAGATCCGAAACGCGGCAACCACGCCATAGGAGGCGAGAGTCATGATCACGCCTGCGATCATCACACCGAGCAGGCAGGAAAAAAACGCCTTCCAGAACTTCATTCCGATGGTAGCGGCCACGAGAGAGCCCGTCCACGCGCCCGTAACGGGCAGCGGGACCGCAACGAACAGACAAACACCGAGGAAGGAATATTTTTCGATCTTTCCGCGGTTTTTCTCCGCCTTTTTCGTCAGCCAGTTGCCAAATTTGTTGAGGAGCTTGATGCGGCAGCGCGACATCCAAGCAATGATCTTGGTAATAAAAAGCAGGATAAAGGGAACGGGGATCATATTGCCGATCACGGCAAACAGATAGTTCAGCCACCACGGCATTCCGAGAGCAGCCCCCAGCGGAATGGCACCGCGCAGCTCGATGATCGGGATCATTGAGCAAAGCATCACACCGAAATGCGCCCCCAGCGTATGGATCAAAAAGCTCTCAATAGCAGAAATCAACGCACTCATCGGCTCTCATCCTCCTTTATTTTTTCAACATTCACTGAAATTCGCGCAGGTATCAGCCGCCAAACGAGCCCTTCATCACCGTAAAAATCAAAGCAAAGGCAACCGCGATCAGCAGCACCGCCGCAGCCGTAACCACAATGCTGGTAGAGATCGATTTTTTGGGCGCGAATGCAGCATTTGTGCCTTCTGCTGCCTCCCCCGACCTCTCGGACGTCGATTTTTTCAAAAATCCCGTTTTATGCAGCACACGGGAGAGCGGCTTATAGAGAAGCAGGACCAAGCCTACATTCAAAAAGCCCTTGAGCAAATTAAAGGGCAGGATCGTGGGCGGAATCAGCTCACGGACCATGGCACGGGCTGCGGAAAGCTCCATACCCGCAATCAAAACCAGGTAATGCGGGGTGATCAGGGTATTGGCCAGCAGCATCACGCCCGTCATCAGAAGAGCCGCGGTCACAAGACCCGTTACGGCGCTCCATATTGTCTTTTTCCACTTATAAAAGAGAGCAACGGTCACACAAAAAGTTACCGAGCCCAATATGTTCATAATAAGGCCGTAAAGCCCCGTATCGCTGATGAAAAATTCCAGTAACGGAACCGTCACCGCGATTACAAGAGCCGCAACGGGGCCTAAAAACAGCCCGCACAGTGCGGTTACGGCATCCTTGATATCCAAGGTCAAAAAGGGCGGCACCTTGATACGCAAAACAAGCATTGTCACATAGGTCATCGCCATAAACATCGCCACCAGCGCAAGATACCGCAGCTGATCGTGGGATGCACTTTTTTTCAACTTCATTCTATTTCTCTCCCTTCCTATCTGGCAGAAAGAAGAGCCCAAATAAAAAATCCGACAGACCTAAAAAGGGTGTGTCGGGGATTGCAGGGCTACCCCTGCACTATGGCTCATCTTCTCTCATCCGGACTGTGGCACGCCGTATGGCGTGGTAAACCGTCGGTTCGGGAATTTCACCCGATCGGCGCCCTTTGGCGTTCGCAGACTTTCACTGCCGGTATGGAATTGCACCATTCCCCGAAGTATTTGGTAAAATTCCCCGCCGCCTTACGGCGGCGGGGATCCTTTATCTGTCTATCAGATTAGGCAATAATGGTGGAAACGACGCCGGAACCAACGGTTCTG
>JAZNFZ010000005.1:0-6624 GCA_045576195.1 Eubacteriales bacterium
CCTTCCCTTTCAATTATGTTTTCCGCTTTCTTTCCCCCACAGCCCCGTGCCTTCTGCGGAAAAATCACCCTAAAATCACCACGGTCAAGAATGCTTTTCCAAAAGGAGCGTTATTGCAATGCAATTTTCTGATTTTAACCAGTTATTTTATACCATTATGCAGGATAACGGACTTGGAGAATTTCTCACAGAGGACGTGTCAAGGAAGTTCTACGAATTGACCGAGCGCATGCTGGAGGTCAACCGCAGCATGAACCTGACCGCCATCAAGGAGGAGGGTGCCGTGATCCTGCGACACTATGTTGATTCGCTTACCGTGGCTCGGTTTTTGCCCCAAAACGCCAAAATTGCCGACGTGGGCTGCGGTGCGGGCTTCCCCTCGCTGCCGCTTGCCATCTGCCGCCCCGATCTCTCTGTTACGGGCATTGACAGCACGGAAAAGCGCATCACCTATGTAAAGGAAACCGCAAAGCTGCTGGGGCTCCCTCATCTCACGGCCATCGCCATGCGTGCTGAGGACGGTGGAAAAGGCTCCTTTAGAGAGTCCTTTGACATTTGCACCGCCCGCGCCGTGGCCCCGTTGCCCGTTCTTGCCGAGCTTTGTCTGCCCCTTGTCCGCGTGGGCGGCCGCTTTATCGCCATGAAAGCAAGCCGTGGCGAGGAGGAGCTGCAGGCCGCAGGCTCTGCCATCAAGCGCCTTGGCGGCCAAACCGCTGCCGCGCACCGCATTTTGCTGAAGGGAGAGGCCGAGCAGGACGAGCGATTGATCATTGAGATCAAAAAAATCGCTCCAACCCCCGAAGATCTCCCCAGGCCCTATGCCAAGATCCTGAAAAAACCGCTTTGATGGCGGTTTTTTCTTTATTTTTCCCCTTTTTTGCTCTTTTATTTCCATTTTCTTCCATTTGCGTTTTGACAAACCTCGCGCTTTCCCTATGCTATACTGAAACAGAATAGGCACAGTTCCTCACCAAAACGCCGCTTTACATCGGACAAATGGCCGTTTACCTTGCCCCAAATTGATCGGATGGTCAAAAAGAGTGCAAAAAACGGCTTTTTCGGTGCTCCGAGGGCGACGTATCGCGAGGATCCATGGACAAGCCTCTTCAAAAAAGCAAAGTGAGAAAGGAAAAGAAGATTGATAGAGCGAAATAACACCGGACAACCCCCGACAACGCGCGCCGAGAGCTCCATTTTTTTGCGCGCGGCAGACATTCGCCCCCAAAAAAGCGGGGTTTTTGCAAGAACACAGCAAAATGCCATTATCCGACTGTCAAGCTCGATCCGCCGTTACGGGATTTTAGAGCCGCTGCTGGTAGAAAAGCAGGCAGGGGAAGAGGGGAAGGGACCATTTTACCTTCTGATCGACGGAGAAAAGCGCTATCACGCCGCTTGCATCGTGGGGATGGAGCAAATCCCTTGCTTTATTCTTGCAAATGACACCAAATCCATGGCAAAAGCCGCTATTTTTGCCGATCTGAAGCAAAAAAAGCGCCATATGTTTGAAGAGGCAACGGCATTTCGGGAGCTGCTTGAGGTGCATCAGCTGACACAAGAGGGAATTGCGCGGCAGCTGGGGCTCTCCCAATCGGCAGTCGCCAACAAGCTGCGCTTGCTGAAATTCAGTAACAAGGAGCAAGCGCGAATTCTGGAAGGGCGGCTGACCGAGCGCCACGCCCGCACGCTGCTGCGGCTTTTTGACCCTGCAGAGCGCCAGGATGCCCTGGAGCAGGTGATCGCCGACCGTCTCAACGTCTCCGCCACCGAGGCCTTTGTTGACCATCTGCTCTCCAAAAAGCAGGTCAAAAATAACGCACAAAGCTATGTTTTTGAGTTAAATCAGCCCTATTTGGCACAAAAACCGCCCCAAAACGACGGTTTTTGCCTCAAAACGCCCTCCGCGTGGGCGGCAGGCAGGGAGGAACGTGCCGCAATGGCAGCCGATACTCCTCACAGCAAGCCGCTGCATGCAGCAAAAAGCGAGGCGGTAGTGCAAAGCGAGGTGATGGCACCAAGCGAGGTGATGGCGCAAAGCGAGGTGATCGTGCAAAGCCTGCCGCCCGCGACACTCCCCGAAGAAAAAGAGCCGGCACCTCTTGTCAATAAAGACGAAAGAGCCTTTTTGGAAGCGGAAAACCCCAAAGGACTTGCCGTCAGCACCGTTTCTACCAACGCTGCTGTGCGTGAGGACCCTGCGGCAAGCATTCCGCCGCAGGGAATTCGTCCGCGAAAATTTGCCTTGCGCGACCTGCGCCCGCTCTACAACTCCATCGAGCACTCGCTTTCCATCTTCCGCAAGACAGGAATGCGTGCCGAATGCACCCACCGCGAGAGCGAGAGCGGCGTTGAAATTGTCATTATGATCCCCAAGCATGGCTAATGTTTCACGTGAAACACAGCTTTTGCCGCGCTCTCACCGCATTTTACTGCTTTTGTCACTTTTGCAAGCCTTGTCTTCCTTAATTATATAGGCCCTCCCTATCCTTGTTTCACGTGAAACATTTGGTGTTTTGTCACTCGCGCCATTTTTGTTTCACGTGAAACACCACCCGCTACTCCCACTTTGTTTCACGTGGAACATTTTTTCTTTCGTTTTTCCTGTTTCACGTGAAACAAGCTGCAGTTTTCTCTTTTTTTCGTGTTTTTCTTGAAAATCTATTGCAAACGGCGCGAAAAAATGCTATAATAGCGTTAGGTAAGGAGCAGACTTGCAGCGTTGCGCTGCAGCTCAATGCGAAAGAGAAGGGGGAGGCTGATTTTGGGTCAGGTCATTGCATTTGCCAACCAAAAGGGCGGCGTGGGAAAGACCACGTCTGCTGTCAACATCGCCGCTTCTCTCGGTCTGCTCGGCTACAAAACGCTGCTGGTCGACCTCGACCCGCAGGGAAGTGCCACCAGTGGCGTGGGCATTGCCAAAAAAGGACTGCGCTTTTCCGCCGCAGACCTGCTGATTGACGGCTGCCGCGCCGAGGATGCGCTGCTCACCACCGAATTTCAGGGTCTTGACCTGCTGCCCTCCAACATTTCGTTGGCAGGCACGGAATTTGACCTGCTGGAGGCCCCCGGTGCCGAGGCAAGGCTGCGGCGCGCGCTGCTGCCTCTGCGCGACACCTATGACTACATCATTATTGACTGCCCGCCCTCGCTTGGGATGCTGACCATCAACGCGCTTTCCGCCGCAGATGGCATTGTGATCCCCATGCAGTGCGAATATTACGCGCTGGAGGGCCTTTCGCAGCTGATGATGACCGTGGGGCGCATCAAAAAGCGCTACAATCCGCGGCTTTTGGTGGCAGGGATCCTGGTAACCATGTATCAGTCACGCCTGACGCTTTCCGCGCAGGTGATGGCCGAGCTGAAAAAGCATTACGGCGACCGATTGCTGGAAACCCCCATTGCGCGTAACGTAAAGCTCTCCGAGGCCCCGGGCTTCGGCAGACCCGTTTACTATCTTGACAAAAGCGCCCGTGGGGCAAAGGAATATCTGCAGGCCGCGCGTGAGCTTTCCATGCGGCTTTGATAAAAACGAAAAGGAGTGACACAACCATGGCAAAAAAAGCAGGCGGTCTCGGCAGAGACTTTTACTCCATTCTGGACGACAATATTATGGGCATGAAGGAGGGCGCGGCCACCACGCTTCGCATCTCCGAGATCGAGCCGCGAGCCGATCAGCCCCGCAAGCAGTTTGACCGCGAGTCGCTGGAGGCGCTGGCCGATTCGGTCGCGGCATACGGTGTGCTGCAGCCGATCTTGGTGCGCCAGAATCCCAATTTTGAGGATTCCTATGAGATCATTGCCGGTGAGCGCCGTTGGCGCGCTGCCAAAATGGCAGGTCTTACCGAAATCCCTGCAGTGGTGCTGGATGGCGACGATATGAAGACCGCGCAGATCGCCATGATCGAAAACATCCAGCGCGAGGATCTCAACCCCGTGGAGGAGGCCTTTGGCTACCAGACGCTGATGGAGCGCTTTGATATGACGCAGGAGGAGGTCTCCAAGATCGCGGGTAAATCCCGCTCGGCCGTGGCCAATGCCCTGCGCCTGCTGGCCCTCCCCGTTCCCGTGCTTGATCTGCTGCGCGCCAAGGACAGCGCCCTGACCGCAGGTCACGCCCGCGCCCTGCTGGGCCTGCAGGACCCCGAGCTGATCCTGCCGCTGGCAGAACGCATTGTGGCGAAGGAGCTGTCGGTCCGCGAGGTGGAAAACCTGGTACGGAGGCAAAACGCGGAGCCCACCCCCGAGCTCCCCGAGATCACCGGCTCTACTCAGGGTCGCGTGTGGATCAAGGATCTGGAGCGCCGCACCCGTGAGGTGCTGGGGCGCAAGGTCCGCATCACCAAAAACGACAAAAAGAGATCGATTGAGCTCTTTTACGACGACGACGAGGACATGGAGGCTCTGCTGACCAGTCTTTGCGGCGCTGCTATTTTTCAAGAGGAATAAATTGCACGAGGTGCAGAAGGGAATACCGCTATGTTAGACATAAAATTGATCAAAGAAAACCCCGAATACGCAAAAACCCGCCTGGCAACCCGCCAGAAGGACTACAGCGGCGACATTGACCGCCTGCTTGAGCTGGACGTGCAGCGCCGCGCGCTGATTGCCGACACCGAGGCAAAAAAGGCCGAGCAAAACAAGATCTCCAAGTCGATCCCCCTCTTAAAGAAGGAAGGGAAGGACGTGGCCCCCATCTTTGCCGAGATGAAGGCACTCTCCGAGACCGTTAAGGCCGACGACGAGAAGATCTCCGCCATTGACACCGAGATGACGGGCATTCTCCTTTCGATCCCCAACATTCCCAACGCGCTGGTGCCCGAGGGCAAGGACGACTCCGAAAACCAGGAGATCCGCCGCAACGGCACGCCCCGCGAATTCGGCTTTGAGCCCAAGGCCCACTGGGATCTGGGCAAGGAGCTTGCCATTCTCGATCCCGACACCGCCGCCAAGGTCACCGGCACCCGCTTCCACTTTTACCGTGGCATGGGCGCAAGACTGGAGCGCGCCGTCATCAACTACTACCTTGACACGCACACCGATCACGGCTACACCGAGATCTTCCCGCCCTTTATGGTCAACCGCGACTCTATGCGCGGCACGGGTCAGCTCCCCAAGTTTGAGGAGGACGCCTTCCGCGTGGCCAACAACGATTGCTTCCTGATCCCCACCGCAGAGGTGCCCGTCACCAACATGCACCGCGACGAGATCCTTGACGGCAGCAAGCTTCCCATCAGCTACTGCGCTTATTCCGCTTGCTTCCGCGCCGAGGCGGGCTCGGCAGGCCGCGACACCAGAGGCCTCATTCGCCAGCATCAGTTCAACAAGGTGGAATTGGTAAAATTTACCACTCCCGAAACCTCCTATGACGAGCTGGAAAAGCTGACAAACGACGCCGAGCGCGTGCTGCAGGGTCTTGGTCTGCCCTACCGCGTGGTGCGCCTTTCCACGGGCGATCTGGGCTTCTCCAGCGCCATGACCTACGACATTGAGGTCTGGATGCCCTCCTACGGTCGGTATGTGGAGATCTCCTCCTGCTCCGACTTTGAGGATTACCAGGCACGCCGTGCCAACATTCGCTTCCGCGATGCGGCAGGCGGCAAGCCCCGTCTGGTGCATACCCTCAACGGCTCGGGCGTGGCCGTGGGTCGCACGGTGGCGGCTATTCTCGAGAACTATCAGAACGAGGATGGCTCGATCACGGTGCCCGAGGCACTCCGCACCTACCTTGGCTGCGACGTGATCCGAAAAGAAGAGCTCTGATGAAGGATTTTTTTGAGATCGCAGAACGAAGCTACGAGCATTTTTCCTTTGATGCGGCGGCAAGAGAGACCGCACGAGCGCTGATCTTTGCGGTGCTCATCGGCATCCTCCTCGCGGCGCTTTACTCCTTTTATCAGCGCCGCGTGCCGGGCACGCTGGTCCGTGCTATTTTGAAGCACGGCGCGCTCTCCGAGGAGACCGCCCTTGATGCTGCGGCGCTGGGCGTGCGCTACTCCGCGCTGCTTGAGCTGGAGCTTTCCCGCAACCCTGTGCTCAAAAAGCTGGTCACGGTATGCGAGCGGGAAGGGGAGCCGCCTCTGTTTTACATCAAGGAGGAGCTGCGCTATCGCGCGGAGATCCGCTTCTCGGAGAAGGGAAACGGCCTGTCGGCGCTGATCGTAACCGCGGTGCTCTCCACCGCGCTGGCGCTGCTGATCATTCGCGCTCTCCCCGCGTTTCTCACGGTCATCGACCGTATGATGGGATAAAAAACGACCGCCGAGGGCCGCATAGCGGCCTCGGCGGTTTTTTACACCGTTGCGTGTCATTTTTTGAAAATCGCACACCGTGGGAGGACTTTCTGCGGATCTTTGCGCGTACTGTCCGTGTCATTCCGAGCGCGGGCTTCGCCCGCGCGAAGAATCTCGGCACCGAAGCACCGCCCGCTGTTCGTGTCATTCTGAGCGCGGCGAAGACACGCGAAGAATCTCGGCACCAAAGTACGGAGCGCAGGCGGCAAAGCCGCCTGGGAGATTCTTCGCAGGGCTGTTGCCCTCCTCAGAATGACACCTTTTTTATTTGGTGTAGCCCGTTTTGTGCGCGCTCCCTAAAAAATCTCACCCGTAGGGGAACGGGTCGTCGAGGCGC
>JAZNFZ010000006.1:0-3313 GCA_045576195.1 Eubacteriales bacterium
GCCGCGAAGCGCTATGGCGCTTCGCGGCTCTTTTCATCGGGCGGTGTCGCCCGTCGCATCTCTGTTGCCCTTATACGGGCATCTGTTCGGGCTGCTCCTGCCCTGCCCCCTCCTGCGGGGGCGTATCGCCCTCCTCGGCACCCTCCTCGCTCCCCTCAAACAAATGAGGCAGCAGCACGGAAAGATCCTTCGGGGGCTTGCGGGAAAGTCGCACCTCACTGGTCTCAAGCAGGTCAAAAAGCACCTTAATGGGGTAAGTTTCAACCTCCTCGCCCGCCTCCTGCCGCTGGCGGACGATGGCAAGGCGCGTGTCGTCGGCCTCCTCGCCGTAGGTGTAGAGTGTATCGGCCTCGCGGGTCACAAGGGTGTACCGCCCGCCCGCATCCACGATCATCTGCACCAGATAGAGCATCTCGTTGAAGTGGTAGCGCTGATAATCAAGGCTGACGGTAACCGTATGCCCGCGGAGGAGCGGCGGCTTGCGATTTTTGCTTCGCGGCTTCACCGCGTTCAGGTATTCCACAAAGAGCTCGGCGTTGCGGGAGCCCTTCTCCATGCTGTTGGAGGTCTCCACGGCCGCCTCTTCCTCGGTCTTTTTGCCCTTTTTCTTGCGGTGGCGCTTCTTCTTTGCGCCCTCCCCCTCGGGCTTTTTCCAGGCGTAGTTGATCTCAAAGCCGTGGGTGTCGCCGCCGCAATCGGGGTACATAGCAAGCACACCGGGCAGATCGGTGCCGTGGTATGCGGCAATCGCCTTCAGGATCCGCATGGTGTTGTAGGCATCCTCATCGGAGCGATGCAGATTTTCAGGCTCCTCGCCATACCAGGCCAGCAGCGAATCCTCCAGATTTTTGGCGGTGTTGTTGATGGGCTGTCTTGCATAGATCTGCTGCACATCGTAGAAGCGGTAGGTAAAGGGGGTAAGGCCGTAGCGCTTGCAGTCATCCTGCAGAAAATGCACATCGTTGGTCACGGCATAGCCGATCACGACGGTGTCGGGATCCTCAAACATTTCCTTGAAGGCGGGATAAAATTCGGGGAACGGCGGCTTACTCGCAAAAATACTGCGGGGATACGCCATCATCTTTTTGGCCACATACCAGTCAAAACGGTCGCGGGGATTGATCAGCACATCCTCCTTCTCGTGGAGAATGTTGAAATTTTCATCGGTGATCAGATACCCAAGACTGAAGATCTTGGCGCAGTTGCCGTAGCAGTTGGCGCACTCGATATCAAAAAATAAATACTTCATTGCATTGTTCACTTTACATAATCCATAATATTCAGCTGCATCATCGGCAGCAGTCTTGTCAGCAAAATGCGGTAGCGCATATAGGAGTGGTACTTGAGGCCGTTTTCCAGCAGCTCAGGGGAGATCTGCACATCCCCCGGCTCGGTGACCGCGCCTGCGGCGCGCATCATTGAGAGAAGCGCCTCGTCAGAGGGCAGGATCTCATAGATCAGGCGGCGCACCTCGGGCCAGATCGCCTTCAGCCGCGCGGGGTCCACCCGCTCGGTGATGGTGGGGGTGTTCAGCTTCATCAGCTCCCCGTGCTGGCTCTCGTCATAGGCGCCCTTGATCTCCTCCCAATCGGGGCGCTCGGGAACAGGGTCGATCTCGGTCACACGGTCGGCAATGTTGTGGTAAATGCGATTGATCAGCACCGTGGCCACACCCACCTTTTTGCCGTGGAACTCGGGCCAGATGCCGCGTGCCACCTTGTAGCACTCCCAATAGTGCGAGAGCACGTGCTCCGCACCCGAGGCGGGGCGAGAGCTTTGCGCCAGCTTCATACCGAGACCCGAGAGGATCAGCCCCTCCATAATAAGTCCCGCGGCCTCCTCATCCTCAGCGGAAACACGGTCGGCACAGGCCACCACCTTTTTAAGGCCCTCTATGGTAATGTCGGCCACGGCGGGGCAATAATACTCGTCGATCAGGAGATTGGCGATGCGCCAATCAAGAATGCCGATGTATTTGGCCACCATATCGCCAAAGCCTGCGGCCTTCAGCTCAGTGGGTGCCTTGGCAAGGATCCTTGTATCCGCAAGGATCAGGGAGGGCTGCTCGGCCTTCACCGAGCTTTTGAAGTTGTTTTCAATGATGGGCGCCGTATCCGAGGCAAAGCCGTCCATGGAGGGAGCGGTGGCAAAAATGCAGAAGCGATTGCCAAGCTCGAAGCTTGCCACACGGCAGATATCGTTGACCGAGCCCGTGCCGACGGCAATGATGCCCTCCACATCAGCGGCCAGCGCCTTGACCTCGCGCACCTGCTCGATCCTTGCATACATCATTTCGGGATAGATCAGTTTTTTGAGCGAAAAGCCCGCGGCTTCAAGGCTCTCGATCACACCGTCCGCCGCCGTGATCGCGGCATTGTCAGAGACCAGCAGCACCCGACGGGGGAAATCGGCCTTTTTCAGGATCTCGCCCGTGCGCGGGGTCAGCCCACTCTCAATTTCGACCTGCTTTGTCACAAAGCTGTGCTGCTTGCCGCAGGGACAATTTTCAAGTGAATGTAAAATACGGTTCAGATCCATCGCCCATCCTCCCATAACAGCAACATACCTTTTTATTATATAACGAAGTTATTCTTTTGTCAAGGCACGCCACGCGAATTATGGCAAAACAGGAGCATAAATTTGGCCAAAGCGATTGCTTTTTGAAAACAGATTTGTTATAAAGAAGGTAAAATGTTATGATAAGTGAAATTTTCGAAAATCAAGTCTTATATATGGAAAATGTATTATATTACAGAGGCTGGGTCACACAACAAGGCACAAACGAGCGATTTAGGGAAATGGAGGCTGTATACACAGCGGCAAATGCAAAAAAAGACGGGGCCATTGTCACTGCTACCAATGCCATTGAAATGAGAGACGGTGAGGCGGTGATGGATTTAGAAGTGTTTATACCTCTTGATCGGGAGATCAACGTTACCGAGGAATACAAGTTCATATCGAAATTCGAAATAGCAAACGCCTTAAAGATACAAATAGAAGGAACCCCTGCTCAATGGCAATCGGCCATGCAAACGCTTTCGGAGCATGTACAAAAAAACAAATTACAGCCTGCAACACCCGCGCTTATGGCTACGGTTAAGGCGGCAACCACGCCGCTTGAAATCGACGAAATGATAACCGAGATATACGTAGGCATAAAAAGCGAATAAACGTCGAAAGAAAAATATTATTTTTTGAGTTTATTTATTGAATTTAATAAGGTATTATGGTATAATGTGTAAAGAGCGTACGGCTTTATGTATTGTGCCTTAATATAAATTTTATCCAAAGGAGATACATAATTATGGAGATG
>JAZNFZ010000007.1:0-25328 GCA_045576195.1 Eubacteriales bacterium
TTGACCGATGCGCGCGGTGCGGCATACTCTGATAGAAGGAGGTGACGCTATGTTGGCGGTAAAGACCTATGAACGGGCGCGTGCGGTGGCCTATGCGCGCCGTTGGGCGAGGGGGCGCAACCCGCTCTTCTTTAATTTTACGGGCATTGGGGGAGATTGCACCAATTTTGTCTCACAATGCGTGCTGGCAGGCAGCTGCGTGATGAATATGACTCCCACCTTTGGGTGGTATTACCGAAGCGTGGATGACCGCGCCCCCGCCTTTACGGGGGTGGAGGCGTTTTGGGATTTTATGACGGGCGCCTTTTCCCGACAGAACGGGGGCATCGGCCCCTTTGGCAGAGAGGTGGAGGCCTCTGCCGTGGAGGTGGGCGACGTGGTGCAGCTGGGTGACGAGGCGGGGGATTATTACCATACGCTGCTGATCACGGAGACAGGGGAGGGCGGACTGCGGGTGACGGCACACTCCAACGATGCCCTTGACCGTCCCCTTTCCTCCTACGACTATTCGATTGCCCGCTTTTTGCATATGGAGGGGGTGCGCTTTGAGAGCGACCTCCCCGACTGCTACGAGGCGCTGCTGGCGGGAGAAGAAATTTCTTAAAAATACAACCGCCGTCTTGCAATTTTTTCTCATTTGTGCTATATTGTGAAAGAGATCGACACAAGGGGAGAATGGCATGACGGCGGTTGTTTTGATTTTTTTGCTGACGGTGGGCGCGATGATCGCGCTGGTGCTTTATAAGCCTGCCGTTCATATCGGCCATGTGGCGGTCAGTATTTTTTGGGTTGCCCCCTTTCTCGGCGCGCTGCTGCTCTTTGCGGGCGGCTGGCTGACCGCGGCTGAGATCGGCGCGGGCCTTGCTGCCGATACAGCGGTCAATCCGCTGAAAATACTGGTTCTGTTTTTCTCGATGACGCTGATCTCCACCTTTCTTGACGAGGCGGGCTTTTTCCGTTATCTTGCGGGGGTGGTGCTTCGCTCTGCGGGCAAGAGCCAGCGGGTGCTTTTTTGCTATCTTTATTTTGCGGTGGCGGTGCTGACGGTCTTTACCTCCAATGATATTGTGGTGCTGACCTTTACCCCCTTTATCTGCTATTTTGCCAAAAATGCGCGGATCGACCCGCTCCCCTATCTGATTGCCGAGTTTGTCTCCGCCAATACGTGGAGCATGATGCTGATCGTGGGAAATCCCACCAACATTTACCTGGCTGCGGGAGGGGGGATCTCCTTTCTTGCCTACCTGCAAAAAATGCTGCTGCCCTCGCTGCTCGCAGGTCTTGTTTCCTTCCTTGTGCTTTGGCTGCTGTTTGGAAAAAAGCTGGCCGCTCCCATTCTCGGCAGCGCACCCGTTCAGCAAATTTCGGATCGCCCCTCGGTGGCCCTTGGGCTTTTTTCGCTGCTCGGCTGCATCGTGCTGATGACACTTTCCTCCTATCTGAACTTTGCTATGTGGTTGATCGCCGCGGTGGCGTGTGTCGGCCTTTATGTCAGCGCCACACTGCTGCTTCTGGTGCGCCGCCGCAGCCTCCTTTTGCCGCTTCGGGGTCTTTTGCGCGCGCCGCTTGATGTGATCCCCTTTGTGCTTTCCATGTTTGTGTCGGTTCTGGCGCTGCACAAATACGGTGCCACCGTCCGATTGGCGCAGCTGCTGTGCGGCAGGGGAGAGATCTTTTCCTTCGGCGTGGCTTCCTTACTTGCTGCCAATCTGCTCAACAACATTCCCATGAGCGTGCTCTTTTCCTCCGTGGTCGAGGCGGGCGGGAGCGGCACGGGGATCCTTCTTGCCTCGGTCATCGGCTCAAACATCGGTGCATTTCTCACCCCCGTGGGTGCACTGGCGGGGATCATGTGGATCGCCATGCTCCGCGAGCACGGCGTTTCGCTCTCCTTTCGGAAATTTATGCTTTACGGTGTCACGGTGGCCGTCCCCGCACTCCTTGCGGCACTGTTGGGGCTTTATATTGTGATGTAAAAAAGCAAGCGCCGCGGCGCTTGCTTTTTTATTGCATCCCAAAATCACGCGATAGGTCGCCTCACACTTCGCGTGGTTGGGGAGAGGTGGCAGCCAAGGGCTGACGGAGAGGGTGTTTTAAGACCCCTCTCAGGCGCTACCGCGCCAGCTCCCCCAGAGGGGGAGCCTTTTTCGTACCGCGCACCGCTCTGTGGCAACGCGCTTCCCAAGCCTTCCCCTTGAGGGGAAGCCTTTTTGTGTCCGCCAAGCATCCGTCTGTCATTCTGAGCGCGGGTGAAGCCTGCGCGAAGAATCTCGGCACCAAAGTATGGAGCGCAGGCGGTGTTGCCGCCTGCGAGATTTTTCGTCGGGCTGTTGCCCTCCTCAGAATGACATCTTTTTTATTTGGTGCGAGCCGTTTTGTGCGCGCTCCCCCCTAGGGGCCGACGTCCTCGACGGCCCGCTCGCCGCAGGCGACGGATGAGGTGAGAGAAACACTTGCGCGGGGGCACCTCATCACCCGCTTCGCGGGAGCTTCCCCTCCGAGGGGAAGCCTTTTTTGTAAGACGAAAACCCCGCGATAGTGGCGGGGTTCCATAAAGGCTTTGCCGATGAGGAGAAAACAAATAAAAAGTCCGTACAGAATGTACGCATATCAAAGGCTCCCTCCGAGAGGGGGCTCCGCGAAGCGGTGGAGGAGCCTGCGCGACCTTGGATTTTTATTAAAGTTTGAGATACACGCACTCTCCCTCCGTCACTCCTTGCGTCGTGCCACCTCCCTCCGTAGGGAGGCTTGGTTTTAGTCCCGCTTGAGCGGGGTTTCGTAACAAATGCATGGCTGACAGGCCAATCCTTAGCGCACTTGTGCGCTGCCAGTAATGTTAGGGCTATGCCCGAAACTGAAATACCACCCGCTATGCGGGTGGATTATTATTGCCTTGCCCCGCTGCTTGCAAAAAAATGCAAAAAATCGCCCTCATATCGTAAAAAAGACTTGCAAAAAGCTCTTATATCAGTTATAATAATATTTATATATAACTTGTAGAAAGGGGAAACTGCGCTTTGTATTTAAAATCACTTGAAATGCAGGGCTTTAAGTCCTTTCCGGATAAAACAAAGCTGACCTTTGAGCGCGGCACCTCGGTCATTGTCGGACCGAACGGCAGTGGCAAATCCAACATATCGGATGCTATGCGCTGGGTGCTTGGCGAGATCTCCTCGAAAAATCTGCGCGGCACCAAAATGGAGGATATCATCTTCGGCGGTGCCGACAGCCGACGCCCCATGGGCTTTGCCGAGGTCTCCGTGACCTTTGACAACACCTCGGCCGAGCATCGCCTTGATTGCCCGTATGACGAGGTCACCGTTACCCGTCGCTATTACCGCGCAGGCGAGAGCGAGTATTTCATCAACCGCCGCGCCTGCCGTCTGCGCGATGTCTATGAGCTGTTTATGAACACGGGCATCGGCCGCGACGGCTACTCGATCATCGGACAGGGTAAGATCGCCGAGATCATCTCCCGCAAGTCCGACGAGCGCCGCAGCATCTTTGAGGATGCCTCGGGCATCGCAAAATACCGCCACCGCAAGACCGAGACCGAGCGCAAGCTCAAGACCACCGAAGAGAATATGACCCGCCTCAACGACGTGTTCCTTGAGGTAGAGGCACAGGTGGGGCCCCTTGAGAAGGAGGCCGAGCGCGCCAAAAAGGCCATCGATCTGCTGGAGACCAAGAAAAAGGCTGATGTGCAGCTCTGGCTCTTTGACTCCGAGCGCATGCAGCGCGAGGTAGGCGAGGCTGAGGAGCTGTTCCGCAACAGCAGCTACGACCTGAAGATCGCCGAGGAGGCGATCGAGGATTACAACGCCCGCAGCGAGCGCCTGTTTGAGGAGCAGCAGGCCAACAAGATCAAGCGCGAGGAGCTCAACGAGCGCATCCACGCCCTGATTGCGGAAAACAGCGGAAGAGACAGTCAATATCGGGTTACCGAAAACTCCATCGCCAATATGCGCGAGAAGATCGCCGCCTCGGGAGCTGCCATTGAGCAGCGGAGCGGGCGTCTTGCCGTGGAGGTGGAGGAGGGTGACCGCCGCCGTGCGGAGCTTTCCCTTGCGCGGGCACGTGCCGAGGAGCTTGAGACCGCGCACGGAAAAAAGGGCGAGGAGATCGCCGCGCACACCGCAAGGGCAGAGCGCCTTGCCGAGGAGATCGCTACGGCACTCTGCGATGTGGAGCGCTGGGAGAACGAGGCCACCGACATTCGTGTGCGCTGCCGCGTGATCGAGACCAGCAAGGTCACCGATAGCGGCAAAAACGAGTCTATGACCGCCGAGATCGACGAGTACCGCGCCGTTTCCCAGCGGCTTGCCGCCGCACATAGCGAGAAGGCCGCCGTGGTAGAGGGCTATGGCGCACAGATCGCCGAGGCCGAGGAGGCCATTGCCGCGCTTGACGGCAAGATCGAGGTGCTGGATGCCTCCCGCCGTCGCGTGGAGAACGAGCTTTCCCAATGCAAAATGCACGCCGACTCCGCCCGCGCCCGTGTGGATGCACTGCGCGCCATGGAGGAGAATTTTGAGGGCTACAACCACAGCGTCCGCTACCTGATGGAGGCTTATGCCGCAGGCCGCGTCACCGATGCCGCAGGAAACCGCTGCGGCAAGATCTACGGCCCGCTTTCCAAGGTCATTCAGGTCGAGGGCGATTATGTCACCGCCATTGAGACCGCGCTCGGCATCAACCTGCAGCACATTGTGGTGGAGGATGAGAGCGTTGCCAAGACCGCCATCTCCTATCTCAAGCGTGCCGAGGCAGGCCGTGCCACCTTCTTCCCCGTGTCCTCCATGCGTGGGCAGACCCCCACTCCCGAAATGAAGCAGGCCGAGGGCTTTGCGGGCTATATCGGCATTGCCGCAGAGCTTGTGCAGTGTGACGAGCGCTTTTGCGAGATCGTTTCCTCACTGCTCGGGCGCACCCTTGTGTTTGATACTCTTGACCGTGCCACCGAAATGGCCAAGCGCCTGCACTACCGCGTGCGTGTGGTCACCCTTGACGGGCAGGTCATTAACGCGGGCGGCTCGTTTACGGGCGGCTCCGTGAAGCAAAAGGCGGGCATCCTTTCCCGCTCGGGCTCGATCGCGGATCTTAGCGAAAAGCTGAAGATCTGGAGCGCCGATATGGAAAAATACCGCGCCGAGCTTGCGGGCCTTGAAAAGGAGCTCGCGGCACTGAATGAGGACCGCACCGATGCGGAGGATCGCCGTCAGCTGCTTTTGGCGTTGCAGGGCTCGGAGGCGAGTACCGCGGCCCAGCTGCAGGCAAAGCTGGATGCCAACAATGGCCTTATCGAAAAGCTCTCCTCCGATTTTGATGCACTCAACCGCCAGCGTGCGGGCTACGATGAGGAGCTTTCCCAGCTTACCGAAAAGGAAAGGGAGCTGCGCCGCCGCATCGAGGAGATCGGAGCACTTCGCGCCGAAAAGGATGTGGAGCGCAACACGCTGCTGGATGAGCGCACCGTGCTTGAGGGACAGCAGACCGAGCTTTATATCGCGCTTTCGGCAGCGGAAAAGGATATCGAAACCATCCTTGCCTTTATTGCCGATGCCGATGCCCGTGCCGATCAGATCCGCGAGGAGATCGCGAGCGAGCAGCAGGGCATTGCACAGCTGCAGGAGGAGATCCGCGAGGCCGAGCTCCGCCAGGAGGCAAACCGTAACACCTTTGCCGAGGGCGAGCGCGTGCTCAAGGAGCTGAACGAGCGCTATGCCGCCGTTTCGGCGGGTGATATGGCATTTGAAAAGAAGATCTCGGATCTCAATGCCAAGCTGCGCGATAAAATGGCGGAGAAGGATCTCATTTTCCGCACCCATACCATCAATGAGAATAAGCTGAATTCGCTTCGTGACGAGCAGGACAAGCTGACCACCAAGTTCTGGGAGGATTACGAAATGTCCCGCAACGAGGCGCTCTCTCTCGGCTACGAGCAGATCACGGCCGCCGAGCGTGCGGCAACGGTGGAGCTGCAGACCAGCTGTCGCAACCGCCTGCGCGCCATCGGCAACGTGGATCTGGATGCAGTCAGCAAATACAAGGAGGTCAAGGAGCGCTACGATTATATGTCGGGGCAGCTGGCTGACCTTAACGCCGCCCGTGCGGATCTGGAAAAGATCATCCGCGAGCTGGAGGGCGAAATGAAGACCTCGTTTGTCACGACCTTCAAGCAGATCAACGAAAACTTCAACCGCACCTTCAGCGAGCTCTTCGGCGGCGGCAGCGCCGAGCTGTCACTGACCGACCCTGAGGACGTGCTGGCAAGCGGCATCGAGATCAAGGCCGCTCCTCCCGGAAAGATCATCAAAAATCTGGTGCAGCTGTCGGGTGGCGAGCAGTCCTTTATCGCCATTGCGCTGCTCTTTGCCATTATGCAGGTCAACCCCACGCCCTTCTTTATTCTGGACGAGATCGAGGCGGCGCTGGACGAGGTCAACGTGGCACGCTTCGCCGCTTACATCAAGCGTTATTCGCTGGATACGCAGTTCATCCTGATCACCCACCGTCGCGGTACCATGGAGGCGGCACACCGCCTTTACGGTGTCACGATGCCCGAGCGCGGCATCTCCAAGGTGCTGTCGCTGGATGTAAACTCAATTTCCAGCAAAAAGGAAGGAGACGACTGGAATGGGATTTTTGGCTAAGCTGAAGGAGGGCCTTGCCAAAACAAAAAAGGCACTCTTTGGCAGCATTGATGCATTGCTCAAGAGCTTTGTCAGGGTGGATGAGGATCTGCTCGATGAGCTGGAGGAGCTGCTGATCACTGCCGACGTGGGCGTTGCCGCCACCGAGGAGATCCTTGACCGCCTCCGCGACGAGATCAAGGAGGGAAGGCTGAAGGAGCCTGAGCAGATCAAGAACACGCTCAAAACCATTCTCGCGGATATGATCGGCGAGGGGGAGAGCCTTACGCTTACCACCACCCCGTCCGTGATCCTGGTGATCGGTGTCAACGGCGCGGGTAAGACCACCTCCATCGGCAAGATCTCCAACCGCCTCAAACGGGCGCACAAAAAGGTGGTGGTGGCCGCAGCGGATACCTTCCGTGCCGCCGCCATCGATCAGCTTGCCGTGTGGTGTGACCGCGCGGGTGTGGATCTGGTCAAGCAGCAGGAGGGGGCAGACCCCGCCGCTGTGGTCTTTGATGCCATTCAGTATACCAAGAAAAAGCAGGCCGATGTGCTGCTCATCGATACGGCAGGCCGTCTGCACAACAAAAAGAACCTGATGGATGAGCTTGCCAAGATCAACCGCGTCATTGGCAGGGAGCTGCCCGATGCCGCAAGAGAAAATCTCCTGGTGCTGGATGCCACCACGGGGCAAAACGCCATTATGCAGGCCAAGGAGTTCAGCCACGCGGCCGACATTACGGGTCTGATCCTAAACAAGCTTGACGGCACCGCCAAGGGCGGCATCGTGCTTTCGATCCGCCGTGAGCTGGGGCTTCCCGTCAAGTTCGTGGGCGTTGGCGAGAAGATCGACGATATGCAGGAGTTTGATGCGGAGGAATTTGTCACCGCACTGTTTGAATGATGAAAAAATATACGGTTGTGCTTGCCTCTCGCAACGAGGGCAAGGTAAAGGAGCTTTCCCGTCTGCTGCGGGAGGAGCTGGGCGACCTCATCGAGCTGAGATCCCTTAACGATGTGGGGATCGTGGGCGAGATCGAGGAAAACGGCAAAAGCTTTGCGGAAAATGCAAGGATCAAGGCCGCCGCGGCCGCCACGTCGGGCTATATCGGCCTCGGCGACGATTCGGGACTGACCGTCCCCGCGCTTGACGGTGCCCCCGGCATCTATTCCGCGCGCTATGCGGGCGATCACGGCAACGATGCCGCCAACAACGCCCTGCTTTTGAAGCATCTTGAGGAAAAAGAGGATCGCCGCGGCGCGTTTGTCTGCGCCATTGCCTGTGTCTTTCCCGACGGCACTCCGCCCATTGAGACCGAGGGGCGCGTAGAGGGCGAGATCCTCAGAGCGCCGCGCGGTGAAAACGGCTTTGGCTACGATCCGCTCTTCTATCACGCTCCCACGGGTAAAACCATGGCGGAGATGACGGGGGAGGAGAAAAACGCCGTCAGTCATCGGGGCGATGCCATTCGGCGCTTTGCCGCGCTTTTTGCGGCATACGCCGAGCAATCAAAAAGCCGCAGCTGCGGCAAGGAGAAGCTATGTTAACAAGTAAGCAGCGCGCACAATTGCGCGCATTGGCCTCGAGGGAGGATACCATTATGCAGATCGGCAAAAGCGGCGTGACCGAAACACTGGTGGCTACCGTTTCCGATGCCTTGGAGGCAAGGGAGCTGATCAAGCTGCGGGTGCTGGAGAACAGCGGTCTTTCGGTGCGCGAGGCCGCCGAGGCACTGGCCGAGGCCACCGCGGCAGATGTGGTTTGCGTCATTGGCACCAAGTGTGTGCTTTACCGCGAATCCGAAACCAAAAAGAAGATCGAGCTATGCTGAACGGAGAAATGCGGATCGGCATCTACGGCGGCACCTTTGCCCCCGTGCACAACGGGCATATTGCCGCGGCCAAGGCCTTTTTTGACGAGATGCACCTGGATCTGCTCTATATCATTCCCGCGGCCATTCCGCCCCACAAGCAGATCGACGCCTCCGATGATCCCTGCCATCGCCTTCGTATGTGCGAGTTGGCCTTTGGCGGTATCGAGGGCGTGGTGGTCAGCGATATGGAGATCGCCCGCGGCGGCAAAAGCTATACGGTGGATACCCTGCGCGCGCTCACCGCGCCCGACCGCCGCCTCTTCCTCTTTATGGGCACCGATATGATGCTGACGCTGGACGAATGGCGCGAGCCCGAGGAAATCTTCAGACTGTGCTATCCCGTCTATATGCGGCGGGAAAATGACCCCATCATCGAGGCGCGTATCATCGCAAAGAACGAGCAATATCTGAAGGACTACGGCAAGGTCGTCCGCCGCATTACGGGTGAGGTGATCGAGCTTGCCTCCACCGAGATTCGGGAGCGGGTGTCAAAAAAGCAGCCGATCGCCCATCTGGTGCCCCCCGCCGTAGCCGATTATATTGCCGAAAAGGAGCTTTATGTTTGATTTTGGCGTGGCCGCGCGCGGGGCACTGCGCGAGGCGGTGAAAAAGGAGCTCTCGTCCTATCGCTATGCCCATACGCTGGGCGTAGAGGATATGGCGGCGCGGCTTGCTGCGCTCTTTTGCCCCGAGAGGGAGGGGCTGCTTTGCGCTGCGGCGCTTCTGCACGATATCACCAAGGAATATGACGGGGAGCGGCAGCGAGAGATCCTCGCCGCCCACGGCATCACCCTTCGCCCCGACGAGGCGGCCTCCCCCAAGATCTGGCACGGCATCACGGCACCGCTCGTCATTGCCGAGCGTTTTCCCGCGTTTGCCCACCCCGCCCTGCTTTCGGCGGTGCGCTGGCACACCACGGGGCATTGGGGGCTCACACGCACCGAGGCACTCCTCTACCTTGCCGATTATATCGAGGAGGGGAGAGAATTTGCCGACTGTGTGGCGCTTCGCCACCTGTTCTTTGATGCCGCACCCGAAAAAATGAGCCGCGAGGCGCGCCTTTGCCACCTGCAAAGGGTCTTGCTTGCCTCCCTTGAGCTGACACTCGCGGAGCTTGAAAAAAGCGGCGCCCCCGCCTGCCTTGACAGCAAGGCGGCGGCAGAATTTCTAAAAGAGAATATCATTTCCCCCGAAAGGATGTAACTATGGACGAAATGTTTGAAACATGGGCCGAGCAGCCCTCGCTTGCCGATGCCGATCCCAAGGATCTCGCGGCGGCGGCACACTATATTCTTGATACCAAAAAGGGTAGGGATATTACGGTGCTTCACGTAACCGACAAAAGCGACATCACCGACTATCTGGTGCTGGCCACCGCTACCTCGGGCACGCACGTCAAGGCGCTGGCGGATGAGCTGGAATACAGGCTCGCGCAGCGCGGCGTTACCCCCCTGCACGAGGACGGGCGCAACGCGCGCTCCTGGCAGATCGTGGATTTCGGCACGGTGATGGTGCATATTTTTGACCGCGAGGCCAGAGAGTTTTACAATCTGGATAAATTATATAAAAACACAGACGAGGTGTCAGTATGAAATACGATTTTTTGAGCATTGAAAAAAAGTGGCAGCAGCGCTGGGAGGAGCAGGGCGTTTTCCACGCCAAGGATCACGACGACCGCAAAAAGTTTTACGGTCTTGTGGAGTTCCCGTACCCCAGCGGATCGGGTATGCACGTGGGTCACATCAAGGCCTATTCGGGACTTGAGGTGGTCAGCCGCAAGAGAAGAATGGAGGGCTACAACGTCCTTTTCCCCATCGGCTTTGATGCCTACGGCCTTCCCACCGAGAACTCGGCCATCAAAACGGGCGTTCACCCCCGCACGCTGACCGATCGCAATATTGCCAAGTTCAGCCAGCAGCTGAAGCGCGTCGGCTTTTCCTTTGACTGGGATCGCGTGGTGGATACCACCGAGGAGAACTATTACCGCTGGACCCAGTGGATCTTCCTCAAAATGTTTGAAAAGGGCCTTGTCTTCCGCGATACCGCGCTGGTCAACTATTGCCCCTCCTGCAAGGTCGTTCTTTCCAATGAGGATTCTCAGGGTGGCAAGTGTGACATCTGCCACAGTGACATCGTGCAAAAGTCCAAGGATGTGTGGTATCTCCGCATCACTGCCTATGCAGATCGCCTGCTGCAGGGTCTTGACGGACTTGATTACCTGCCCAACATCAAAATGCAGCAGGTCAACTGGATCGGCAAGAGCACGGGTGCCTTTGTCAATTTCACGGTGAAGGGAATTGACGAGAAGCTCCGCATTTACACTACCCGTCCCGATACCCTCTTTGGCGTTACCTTTATGGTCATCGCTCCCGAGCATCCCATGATCAATGCTCACCGCGATCGCATCGAAAATATCGCGGCGCTGGATGAGTACCGCGAGATCTGCGCCAAGAAGACCGAGTTTGAGCGTACTCAGCTCAATAAGGACAAAACGGGCGTGAGGATCGAGGGGCTTTCCGCCATCAACCCCGTAAGCGGCAAGGAGATTCCGATCTATATCTCGGACTATGTGATGATGGGCTACGGCACGGGTGCCATTATGGCTGTGCCCGCTCACGATGAGCGCGACTATGACTTTGCCAAAAAGTTCGGCATCGACATCATCGAGGTCATCAAGGGCGGCGATATCGCCAAGGAGGCCTATGCAGGCGACGGCGAGATGGTCAACTCCGACTTCCTCAACGGCTACCTGAACAAAAAGGATTCCATTGCCCGTATGATCGCCGAGCTTGAAAGGCTGGGCGTTGGCGAGGCGGGCGTGCAGTATAAGATGAAGGATTGGGCCTTCAACCGCCAGCGCTACTGGGGCGAGCCCATTCCGATCGTCCATTGCCCCACGTGCGGCATGGTGGCCGTTCCTTACGAGGAGCTGCCCCTCCGCCTGCCTCCCGTGGAGAATTTTGCCCCCGGTGAGGGCGGCGAGTCGCCTCTTGCCAAGATCGATTCCTATGTCAACTGCAAGTGCCCCAAGTGCGGCGGAGATGCCAAGCGTGAGACCGATACCATGCCCCAGTGGGCAGGCTCCTCCTGGTACTTCCTGCGCTATATCGATCCGCTGAACAGCGAGTGCCTGGCCGACCCCGAGAAGCTGAAGTACTGGCTGCCCGTTGACTGGTACAACGGCGGTATGGAGCACGTCACGCGCCACCTCATTTACAGCCGCTTCTGGCACAAGTTCCTCTACGATCTCGGCGTGGTGCCCACCGACGAGCCCTACGCCAAGCGTACCGCCCAGGGTCTGATCCTCGGTCCCGACGGTCAGAAGATGTCCAAATCCCGCGGCAACGTGGTGGACCCCAACGACGTGGTGGATGAGTTCGGCGCCGATACCCTGCGCGTCTACATCCTCTTTATGGGCGATTACGCCTCGGCCGCTCCCTGGTCCGAGAGCAGCATGCGCGGCTGTAAGCGCTTCCTTGACCGTGTTGCGGCGCTTGCCGACAAGGTAAAGGGCGAGGGCGTGACCGCAGCGCTTGAGACCTCCTTCCACCGCACCATCAAGAAGGTCTCCTCCGACATTGAGGAAATGAAGTTCAACACCGCCATCGCCGCGATGATGAGCCTGCTCAACGAGATCGACGAGCACGGCTCGCTCACTGCCGACGAGCTTAGCACGCTGGTGCGCCTGCTTTGCCCCTTCGCCCCCCACATTTGTGAGGAGATCTGGGAAAAGCTTGGTGGCAAGGGCTTCTGCTCGCTTGCCGAGTGGCCTACCTTTGACGAGGCAAAAACCGTCTCCGCAACGGTGGAGATCGCCGTTCAGCTCAACGGCAAGCTCCGCGCCGTGGTGGAAATGCCTGCCGATGTCTCCCGCGAGGATGCCGTGGCGCTGGCCAAGGCCGACGGGCGCGTGGCGGAGGCTCTTGTGGGCAAAACCGTGGTCAAGGAGATCGTGGTGCCCGGCAGGATCGTCAATTTGGTTGTAAAGTAAAAAATCTTAACAAAAATTGCAAAGGCTATTGACACGGCCGCAAAAAGCGTGTATAATAGTAACGATATTTTGGTTTGCTACCGCGAGGGGAGGGATATAGAAAATGGCAGAAGTGAAACTGAAAGAGGGCGAGTCCCTTGACAGTGCTCTGCGCCGGTTTAAGCGCCAGGTTCAACGCACCGGTGTGCTTGCCGAACTTCGCAAGAGAGAGCATTACGAGAAGCCCAGCGTAAAGCGCAAGAAAAAGTCTGAAGCTGCACGCAAGCGTAAGTATAAATAATTGCGAACAAAAAGAGAGCCGAGCATTGCTCGGCTCTCTTTTTGTTATTTTCGCACCGCCCAAAGGTCAATGTCCCAGGCGGGCACGCCCGCGGCACGGGTGAGGGAAAGGCGATAATCGGGGGTGATGCCGTGCAACAGCAGCGGCAGGTCAAACAGGTCACGGGAGCGGTGGTAGCAGGCAATTTTCAGCGTGGGGCGGCACCGCGCAATGGTTTTCGCCGTACCAAGCAGCGCGGCGCGCTCCGCGCCCTCTACATCATATTTGATGTAGTCCACCGCAAGCTCGCCCACAAGGTCATCGGGGGGCAGAGTGTGCACGGTAGCGCCGCCGCGCCCCGTGCAAAGCCCCGCATTGCGGTTGCCCGAGGCATCAAAGACCGCCTCGCCCGCCACGTCGCAGACCGCCACGTTGTGGCAATGAACGGGGAAGGGCGCGGTCTTTGCATACTCACATAGCTTTTTGAAGTTGCGGCGGTCGGGCTCGGCGGCCACCACCGCGGAAAGGGGCGCCTCTGCCGCCATCTCACGGATGCTGTCGCCGTTGTAAGCGCCGAGATCCACCATCACCCGCGTTTCTGCGGCATTCCACAGGGGGCACTCTGCGCGCACCGCCTGCTTGAGATAGGCAAGCCTTCCCGTCAGCTTATAGGCAAGGATGAGATCAAACAGATTTTGGGATGCCTCGTCGGCAAGCAGCCGACGCGCCGCGCGGAGCTCCTCCTTGTGTGCCGCAAAAAACGCGCCGTCAAACAGCTCCTCGCCGCACACGGGCACATCGGGCACAAAAAGGTCAAAATGCGCCTCTGCCGCATCGATCAGCGAAAGCACCTCGGGGCGGGATGTGCCAAAGGCCAGCAGCACAACACACCCTTTTTCGGGGTAGGATGCCTTGATTTCCGAAAAGGAGCGCACCCGCATACCGTGAAATTCCTGCCCGCGCACAAAGCCGTCGCTGGCAAACACGCCCGTGACCGAAATACCCTTTCTCTCGGCCACGGCAAGGATCTTGTCCGCGCCGTTGCCCATGCCGTAAAGCCAGATGTCGCGTACCTCTCCCGCCAGCGCATCCCACAGGTCGGTGGGGGTGCTTTTCTTACAGGGCTCCATTGCTGCTCTCCTTTCTTTAAGCGAAAGCCACCGGGCGTTGCCGGTGGCTTTGCTCTGACATAGCTTTAGGCCATGCTCTCAGGCAGCTTTCTGCCGCCCAGTACGTGAAAATGCAGATGCTTTACCGATTGGCAGCCGTCCTCACCGCAGTTGGTGATCACACGGTAGCCGCCCGAAAGGCCCTCTGCCTTGGCGATCTCGGGGATGGCCTCAAAAATCTTTCGCACAAAAAGGCTGTTTTCGGCCGTGATGCCGTCGGTGGAGGGAATGTGCGTGCGGGGAATGACCAGCACGTGCACGGGGGCTTGAGGGTTGATGTCACGGAAGGCATAGACCCACTCGTTTTCAAACACCTTTTGCGAGGGGATCTCACCTGCCGCGATCTTGCAGAAAATACAGTCCATTTTGATTTCTCTCACTTTACAAATTCGTTGAAGATCGCCTTGAGAGCGGTCTCATAAGCGTTTTCGTCCACGCCGAGGATGATATTGAGCTCACTTGAGCCCTGGTCGATCATCCGAATGTTGATGCCCGCAGCAGAAACCGCGTCAAAAACTCTTGCGGCGGTTCCGCGCGATTTGACCATACCGCGACCCACCACGGCAATGAGGCAAAGCCCATCCACGATCTCCACGTGGTCGGCACGGGTAGTGCGCTTGATGGCCTGCACAATGCGGTCCTTCTTTCCCTTCAGCGCCTCGTTTGCCACCACAATGCTCATGGTGTCAATGCCCGAGGGCAGGTGCTCAAAGGAGATGCCGTGATCCTCTAAAATTTCCAGCACACGGCGGCCAAAGCCCACCTCGGCGTTCATCATATCCTTTTCAATGTTGATGACCGAGAAGCCCTTTTTGCCCGCCACGCCCGTGATGATGCGCTTCGCATCATAGCCGTCGGCGCGGGGCACGATCATGGTGCCTGCATCCTCGGGGGCGTTGGTGTTGCGGATGTTGATCGGAATGCCTGCATAGCGCACGGGGAAGATGGCCTCGTCGTGCAGTACGGTGGCACCCATATAGGAGAGCTCGCGCAGCTCCTGATAGGTGATGGTCTCAATGGGCGGGGGATCGTCGATGATGCGGGGGTCCGCCATCAGAAAGCCCGACACATCGGTCCAGTTCTCATAAAGGTCTGCCTTGGCGGCACGTGCCACGATCGAGCCCGTGATGTCGGAGCCGCCGCGGGAGAAGGTCTTGATGGTGCCGTTGGGCATAATGCCGTAGAAGCCCGGCACCACGGCGCGCTCGTGCTTGGCAAGCTCCGCCTCAAGGGTGGCATAGGTCTTTTCAGCATCAAAGGTGCCGTTGTCGCGGAAATAGATCACATTTTCCGCATCGATAAAGGAAAATCCGAGGTATTTGGCAAGGATCAGACCGTTGAGATACTCGCCGCGAGAGGCGGCATAGTCGCGACCCGAGGCGTGCAGCATGGCGTTTTTGACATAGGTCAGCTCGCCCGAAATGTCAAAGTCAAGCCCAAGCTCGCGGATGATGCTGTTATAGCGCTCCTCGATCCCCTTATAGTATTCATCAATATTTTCGTGGTTGCGGATCATCTCATAGCAGCGGTAGAGCATATCCGTCACCTTGGTGTCGTCCTTTTGGCGCTTGCCCGGTGCGGAGGGCACCACATAGCGGCGAGCGGGGTCGGCGTGAATGATGTCGGCAACCTGCTTGAAATGCTTGGCGTCGCAGAGCGAGCTGCCGCCGAATTTTACAACTTTTGTCAGCATAATGAACTCCTCAGCTCCCAAAGCGGGAGAAAAAATAGACGGCAGGCGCAGCCTGCCGTCTATTATTATATGATGAAATATGTCAATGTGTCAAGAGGAGAGGGCGATTTTTTAGGGGTTTTTTGAAAAATTCCCGTCCTTCTCGCCATTTTTCTCCTGATAACGGGCTGCCTGCGTGCGGAAGAGCGCGGCATATTTGCCGTTTTTCTCCATCAACTCGCGGTGGGCGCCCTCCTCGGCCACCTTACCGTTCTCCAGCACCACGATCTTGCTTGCCATGGTGGCAGAGGAGAGGCGGTGGGAGACAAAGAGGGTGAGCTTGTTGCCGCGCAGGTCGTCAAAGCGGCGGAATACCTCTTGCTCGGCCATGGGGTCAAGCGAGGCGGTGGGCTCGTCCAGGATCAGAATATCCGCATCGCTGTAAAAGGCGCGGGCAAGGGAGAGCTTTTGCCATTCACCGCCCGACAGCTCCGTGCCGTTGCTGTCAAAATAGCGCATCAGCTGGGTGTCATAGCCCTGGGGCAGACGCTCCACCAGCTCTGCAGCACCCGCGTGGAGCGCGGCGGTGCGGATCCTTTCGGGGTCGGGGGTCTTTTTGAGGTCGCCAAAGGTAATGTTGTCGGCGGCGCTGGCGGCATACCTGCCAAAATCCTGGAACACAATGCCAAAGGTGCGCCGAAGCTCTGTGGGGTCATAATCCCGCAGATCTCTGCCGTCAAGCAGGATCTCGCCCTCGTCGGGATCGTAAAGCCTTGTCAGCAGCTTGATGAGGGTGGTCTTACCCGCGCCGTTGAGGCCGACAAGTGCCACGGTCTGCCCCGCCTCAAGGCGAAGGCTCACCCCGTCAAGCACGGGCTTTTTGCCGTCGGGATAGGTAAAGCGCACGTGGCGCAGCTCGATCGTGTGCGGTGCGCCGCGCGTGGGGGTGAGGGCGGGGGAGATGCGAGGCACCACCAGGGGCTTTTCCCGCAGGAAGGAGAGCAGATTGTCAATAAACAGCGTTCCCTCGTAAACCGAGGCCGAGGAGGTGATCAGAAGCCCGATGGAGGTGGCCACCGAGGTCAGCGCCCCCGTGTAAAGGGTGTAGTCACCAATGCGGTATTCACCGCGGAACACGCCAAAGGCCACCACGGCAAAGAAGAAGCAGTTGAGCAGCGCCGAAAGAACGGCAAAGATCACCTGCCAGACGTTTTCCCGCACGATCAGACTCTTAAGTCCGCGATAGTAGCGGTGAAAGACCCCGTCATAGCGCTCGGTCAGCTCTCCGCCAAGGTCATACATCCGCACCTCCTTGGCCAGATCCTTGTTGACCGAAAGGTCGGCGTAGTAGTTCATCTGACGGCGGTCAAGCGAGCGGTGCCGCATATAGCGGAAGGTCTTGCGGCGGTAGATGAAGTTGATTACCGTGGAGGGAATGGCCATCAGCGCGATGGCAAGCGTCGCAAGGGGAAGGGTGCCCATCAGAATGAGCAGATAGCCCACCAGGGAAATGAAATTGCTGATGATCTCAAAGGTGGAGGAGAGGATCGAGATCGGGCGGTGGCCCGCCTCGCGGTTGGCGTTCTCCAGCTTTTCATAAAAGGCGGGGCGGTCAAAGGAGGAGAGATCCAGGCTCTGCGCCTTTTTCATGATCTCCAGCTTCACGTGGCGCACCACGCGCTCGCCCGCCAGACGGTTAACGGCGCTTGACAGGCGGGTGATGATCTTGCTTAAAATTTTGTAAGTAAAGAAAAAGATCAGAAGCAGCAGCACGGGCGAGCCGAGGAAGGCTTGAAGGTCAAAGGCCTGCCCCAGTGCGGTTTTGGTGGTGATGTCCTGCAGCAGATTGAGGATCTCCTGGGAGAGCAGTGCGCCCACCAGCGGCATCACGCCGTTGAAGAGTGCGATAAAGGACATCAGAATGAGAAAGATGGGCCCGCTTTTCCAAACCAGGCCGCAGATGTAAAACAGGCGCGAGAAAAAGCCCCCCAGGACCTTACAAAGATAAGCAGGCACTTGCCCGAGATTTTTGGGAGGTGGAATCTTGTCGTATTGATAAGCCCCCGGGGGCGTCATGGGAGGTGCCATCGAGCCACCGCCTTTCTGTATGTTAAAAAAGATTGCTTTTCTCTATTTTAACACAATTTCAATGCGTTTGCAATGCCTATGATGAACATAATGAAATAAAATTACAGCAAAAATCTGTTTGATTGCAAAAGGTTGAAAAAGTCGAATTTAAACAATCGATCAATGGATTCAAATTTATGAATATGTATTTACAAACATTGTGATATGTGCTATACTATAGATGGTAAAGTTGTAAAATTTTTGCTTTCAAAAAAGCAAATTGTTGTGCTTTTTGCAAAAATCAAAAAACGATCAGAGATGTATTGTTCTAAATTTTTGAAAAAACATTTGCAAAAAAATCATCTTAAAATAGTTCGCTTATCAAAATTAGACTGATATATTCTGATTTAACATTTTTTTGAAAGGAGTTATTTATGTGTAAAAAAAAGATTTTCGTTGCGCTTTTTGTCAATGGTGTTTATTGGGAAGCAATAGAGTATGATGGAGTCCCTGCCTTTTGCGATTCTTGTATGTCCCAAATTCGCCAACATGCTATGAGTCGCGTAATATCCGGTAACTGAAGAAGGAGGAAATAAAATGATGACAAAACGAATTTGCTTTATCCTTGCCCTTGTGTTGCTTTTGCTTCCTCTGAACGGGTGCAGACAAACGCCCAATCCCGATGGCGATTCCTCCACAAACGGAGAAACTCAGTTCAAAACCTCGGACTATCAGATCAAAGAGGTTTCGGGGCAGCATTATCTTGTGTTTGACAACGAAGAAGCCTATACGAATGGGTATAGCAGTCAGCTGGCTGATCTGTATTTCGACTCCCTTGATGATATGAAGAAAGCCATTTTGGAAAAGACCTTGACATATGGCCAAAGAGCAACGGTCAGACAGGTCTTTGCCCGAGATGAGAACGGAACCAAAATTTGCGATCTGAATAACCTGTATGTTCCCGTTCTGCCCGAATCGGCACAGGTCACACAGGTGCTTTGGTCGGGCGAAACCTATAGCTTTGAGTTTGTGACCGACAGCGGTATGTTTGGGTTTATCAGCTATGAAACCCCGAATACGTATGAAGCGCTTTACCAAAAATACGCGGCCTCGACCAATCGCCGCTACACCCTGCAAACAGGCCCCATTACAGTAAAGGTCGAGGAAAAGCAGAGCGGTAGCGGGCATAGCACCGTCAAAATGTACGGTGAGCAGCAGGGGATTTATTTTAGCGTGATTTTGTATCACGCCGAGTATATACCCGATTCCGATTGGCTGCGGATCTTTCATATGCAACCCGAAGGCGCCCCCGAGGTACCCGTGGCCGATATAAAGCTCGAGCGTTACGCGGTAAAGGATGCCGAAACCCTGCGCCAATGGGTGACGGCAAATAACAAGCAAGTCCTGCCCAACACGCCCACGCAAGCGATCACGTGGGAGGATGCGATGCGCTATGGAGAGTTGTCCTATCTGATCGACCGTATGAAGCACGATGGGCTTTTGTCAATCTCTCTTTTGGGCGAGACCTTAACGGTAAAGGAGTATTTGCTCTATCGCGAGGAAGAAGAATTTGATCTTGGCATCGTCTATCAATACGGCACGGGTGAAGAGGCGCGCGAGTTTTATTGCAACATCTCCTTCCCGAGCTCGGATTGGGAGAGAGCGGAGCTGGAATTGGAAGAACAAAATCCGGAATCTGCCGATAGATTGATTGTCGAGCACTTTAATTGGGGGGCATATTGGGGCGCCACGAATTACCAAGGGGAATACCGCACGGTCGACGGCGAGAAAATGAAATTGTGGGATACCTGGACAGACGTTGGCGACCGAAAGGATTTTGTTCTGATTTGGTCTTATGCCGATGCAGATCACACGGGAAATCGGGAATCGGCAGTGTTTCTGTGCGGTACCTTGTTCGTCGAACTGATCCTTCCGCACGAAGCGGTCGTCGAGGACGAATTTTTGGGCAACCTTGATTTTGCCGTAACTCCGTTTTTACCCCAATAAACCAAAGGAACGGTCGTTTTTCGACCGTTCCTTTTCTTTCCCTCTTTTGCACAGGTAGTGTCGGTGCGAAAGTTGGCACACCAAATCTTGTGTTTTTTGCGCAAAAAATTTTCGATCCGTCTTGATTTCATCACATTTCTATGGTAGAATAAAAGAAAACACGAAAGGGGAACTGTCATGTCTGCTTATTTCATGCCATCGGATATCTTGCTTCCCGATTTTAATAAGGTTGACGCCACCGCCTGGTCGGTGATCGCGTGTGATCAATATACCAGCCAGCCCGAGTATTGGGATCAGGTTGCCTCCCTTGTGGGCGACCGCCCCTCCACCCTCCATCTCACCCTGCCCGAGATCTATCTTGCAGAGAGTGCGGATCGCGTTCCGCTGATCCACGAGTCCATGGAGCAGACGCTGCGCGAGGTGCTGGTGCGGCACAAAAATTCCATGATCTACCTGGAGCGCACCCAGTCGGGCGGAAAGGTACGCCGCGGTCTTGTGGGTATGATCGACCTTGAGGATTATGATTACCGCAAGGGCTCTGCCTCCCTCATCCGCGCCACCGAGGCGACGGTGGAGGAGCGCATTCCGCCCCGCCTTGCCGTGCGCCGTGATGCGGCGCTGGAGCTGCCCCACGTGATGCTGCTGATCGACGATAGGGAATATACCGTTATCGAGCCGCTTGCCGCCCGCGCCGAAAAGCTGGAGGTGGCCTACTCCTTTTCCCTGATGGAGAAGGGCGGCTCTGTCAAGGGCTATTTCGTTGACCGCGCGGGCATTGGCCGTGTGGCCAATGCGCTGTCGGCTCTTATTTCGCCCGAGGCCATCCGTGAGCGCTATGGCGAGGGCATAGCCCCGCTGCTCTTTGCCGTGGGCGACGGCAACCATTCCCTTGCCACCGCCAAGGCCGCCTATGAGGAGATCAAGGCCGCACACGGCGAGGATGCCCTGCTGCACCCTGCACGCTACGCCCTTTGCGAGGTGGTCAATCTTCACGATTCCGCGCTCTCCTTTGAGCCGATCCACCGTGTGGTCTTTGGCGTTGATCCCGATGCATTTCTGTCGGCTCTTGAGGCCTATTCCTTCTCGCTGCACGGCGGTGCCGAGGCTCAGCAGGCCCGCTTTGTGACCGCCAGCCGTCGCGGCACCATTCACTTCAGCCACCCCTCGGAGCAGCTTGCCGTAGGCACGGTGCAGACCTTTATCGACGGCTATCTTGCCGAGCATCCCGAGGCCAGTGTTGACTACATACACGGCACCCACGCGGTGGAGTCACTTGTGGCAAAGGAGGGGGCTGTTGGCCTTCTGCTGCCCACTATGGGCAAGGAGCAGCTTTTCAAAACGGTGATCGCCGATGGCGCGCTGCCGCGTAAGACCTTCTCAATGGGTCACGCCGCCGATAAGCGCTACTATCTCGAGTGCCGTCGCATTCGCTGATCAAAATGGATACGCCGCACGGTCACCCTACCTCGCAGCACCTTGCTTGCGGGGTGGTCCGTGCGGCTTTTTTCGGAGGTGGCTATGTTTCGCTATCAGGTATCGGACCGCGCCTCAAGGCGTGCGTTCCGCTCGCTTTGTGACCGCATTGAGGCAACGGTTGCAGAGCTTACGTTAAAAAGTAGATTTTGTGATCTTGACGGAGCCGAGGCGCGCGTTTACTATGCGGGGGAGAATAAGATCACGGTTTTTATGGATACTAAAAACGACCGCATTTTTGTGGAGTCTGACATCAGGCTTTCGCTCGGAGGAGAGTATGAGGCTTGAGATCCGCGGGGCGGATCAGGGAAAGACCGTGCGCGCCTTCCTGCGGGAGCAGGGCGTCTCGGCCGCACTTCTCGCGCGCCTGAAGCAGCGCGAGGAGGGAATTCTCCTCAACGGTGTGCGCGTTACGGTGCGCGCCACGCTCCGTGCAGGCGATCTGCTTGAGATCGCGGTGGAGGATGCCGAAAAAAATGAGGGGCTGCTCCCGCTTGCGGCACCCCTTGAGGTGCTGTTTGAGAATGAGGATCTGGTGGCGGTCAACAAGCCGCCCTTTATGCCCACGCACCCCTCCCACGGGCATTATGAGGATACGCTGGCCAATGTGCTTTACTATCATTACGGAGGGCAGGATCCCTCCTTTCGTCCCCGCTTTATCAATCGGCTTGACCGCAATACCTCGGGCGTGGTGCTGGTGGCAAAGCACGCTATGGCGGCGGCCGCGCTCTCCCGCAGCATGGCCGAGCGCAGGATCAAAAAGGCATATCTTGCGCTGGCAAGCGGCGCTGTCACCGCCCCCGCCGAGATCAGAACGGGCATCCGCCGTCGCAGTGAGAGCATTATTTTCCGCGAGACCTGCGCCATCGGTGAGGGCGATCTCGCCGTAACCGAGATGACCCCGCTGTTCGCCGACCCGCGCGGGTCGCTGGTGGCACTGTTTCCACTTACGGGGCGTACCCACCAGCTTCGCGTTCATATGGCATCCTTGGGGCATCCGCTCCTTGGGGATGACCTTTACGGTGACGGGGCGGGGCTGCCCCGTCAGGCGCTTCACGCCGCAGAGCTTTGCTTTCCCTTGCCGCGCTCGGGTGAGCTCCTTTCGGTGCGAGCGCCGCTCCCGCCCGATCTGAAGGAGGCGCTGTCGGCGCTGGGAAAGGAGGCACTTGACATTGCAACAACCAAAAAGCTCCTTTGAGGAGGGCAGGATCACCCGCCCCTCTCTTTGCCTGCTCTCGCTTGCCGCCCTTTCGGCGGTGATCCTGCTTGTCGCCGTGATCTCGCAGGGCTTTGCCGAGTGGTTCAACACCACCGTGGGTGCTGCCACCCGCGCCCTGCTTTCCTATCTCACCTATCTGCTGCCCTTTTCTCTTGCCGAGCTGCTTATTTTTTCGCTGCCGCTTGTGGCGGTGGGGCTGGTGCTCTATATCTGGCGGCGGGTTGGGGATAGCTGGCGGCGCTACGGCATATTTTTTGTCAATTTTCTCGCGGTGATGAGCATTCTTTTCTCGCTTTTCGTCTTTTCCTTCGGCACGGGCTACCACACAAGGCCGCTTCACGACCGTATGGGGCTTGCCAAAAGGGAGGTGACGGCCACAGAGCTTTTGGCGGCGGCCGAAATTCTGGTCACGCGCACCAACCTTGCCGCAGAGCAGATACACTTTGGTGAGGATGGCTTTTCGGTCATGCCCTATGACCGCGACGAGATGAACAAGAGACTGCTTGAGGCCTATTTGCCGATCTGCGAGGACTATCCCTTTGTGCAGCGCCTTCACAGCCGCATCAAGCCCGTTCTCGCCAGCCGATTGATGTCCTACACCCATATCACGGGGGTCTATTCCTATTTTACGGGCGAGGCCAATCTCAACACTCATTTTCCCGATTACACGCTGCCCTTTACGGCGGCGCACGAGCTGGCGCATCAGCGGGGCATCGCGCGGGAGAACGAGGCCAACTTCATCGCCTTTCTGGTCACCTCCCGCTCGGAGGACCCCTACCTTTCCTATGCGGGAAACCTCAATTTGCTGGAATACGTGGCCTCGGCGCTCTACCGCGCGGACAAGGAGGCCTACGACCGTGTGATCGACTCGCTTGACGGGCGGGTGCGCGGCGAGCTTGCCGCCTATGCCGATTTCTTTTCGACCTTTGCGGATTCTGCTGCCGCAGATGCGTCGGGAGCGATCAATGATGCCTATCTCAAGCTGCAGGGAAGCAAGGAGGGCAGTGCCAGCTACGGCCTTGTGGTGGAGCTTGCCGTTTCCTATCTGTTGCCCTGATAAGCCCCCCCCCGGGGGAAAAAAACCGCGCCGGGGCCTTTTGCATATACTGCTCCCGAAGGGTATTTTTGGGGGTGAGGCTATGAGAAGGATCCGTGTAGAGGGCGGCGTGCCGCTTTGCGGGGAGGTGAGGATCGGCGGCAGCAAGAACGCCGCCCTGCCCGTGCTGTTCGGCGGGATCGTCACGGGCGGGGTCTGTGTGTTTCAAAACCTGCCGCGGGTGAGCGATGTGCTGACCGCGCTGGAGATCCTGCGCGCGCTGGGAGCGCGGATCGTTTTTCATTCAGCCGACGAGGTGTCGGTGGATTACCGCAGTGTGACCGCGCGGATGCCGCCTGCCGCCAAGACCTCTGCCATTCGCGGCTCTACTTATCTGCTCGGCGCAATGCTTGCCCGCTTCGGCAGGGCGGTGCTTTGCGGCGCGGGCGGGTGCAATTTCGGCACACGCCCCATTGACCAGCACCTGCTTGGCTTCGAGCGCTTGGGCGCCACCGTAAGGGGAGACGCCGAGGAGAGCCTGGTGATCGAGGCCCCCCACGGTCTTGAGGGGTGTGAGATCCCGCTTGCCATGCCCTCTGTGGGGGCTAGCGCCAACCTTTTGCTGGCAGCGGTGGCGGCGAAGGGCGAGACCGTGATCCAAAATGCCGCAGCAGAGCCTCACGTCACGGCGCTGGCGGAGTTTTTGCGCTGCGCGGGGGCGGAAATCGAGGGCATCGGCACCGCAAGGCTTCGTGTCAAGGGGGAAAGGCCGCTTCACGGGTGCCGCTTTTCCATGATCCCCGATATGATCGAGGCGGGCACCTATCTCGCCGCTGCAATGGCAACGGGCGGCCGTGTTACGGTGCGGGGAGTGGTGAGCGAGCACCTGCTCTCCACGCTTGATGTACTGGAGAGAATGGGTGCTGCGGTCTCGCTTGAGGCGGATCGTGTCACCCTGAGAGCGCCCTCGCGCTACCGTGGGGTTGAGGTGATCACAGGCCCCTATCCCGCCTTTCCTACCGATATGCACCCCCAGGTGGCGGCGCTTTTTTGCATCGGAGCGCGGGCGGTGGGAAGGGGATGCGTGCGGGAGCGGGTCTGGAAGCAGCGCTTTCGTTATACCAACGAGCTTTGCCGTATGGGAGCGCGGGTGGAGATCGGCGGGGAGTGCGCGGTGTTTACCCCCGCGCCACTCTTTGCCACCGCGGTGACCGCCCCCGATCTGCGCGGCGGCGCGGCGCTCCTCATTGCAGCGCTTGCCACCAAGGGCGTGAGCGAGATCGGCGGTGCGGAGCTGATCGCGCGCGGCTACGAGCATCTCGGTGAGAAGCTCGGCAGCCTTGGCGCAAGGCTTACCTTTCCCGAGTGATCCCGCTCCGATGAAAAAGGGCTGATCGCTATTCTCTGTTGGCCTTAACGGAGAGATTGGAGGCGTAAAATTTCGGCAGAGGATTGTTTCCTCTGCCGATTTGTGATATAATGGAGATGATAAAACTTTGGAGGAGTAAATATGTCGCTTGGATTATAACGAAAAGAACACTACTCTTGCCAAAATCTTCGCAAGAATCCAACACCGCAGGAAAATCATCTGTGGTACGATTTCTTGTCAAAATATGAAATTAGGTTTCAAAGGCAAAAAGCCATAGGCAATTTTATTGCAGACTTTTACTGTCATAAAGCCAAACTAATCATAGAAATTGATGGATCACAGCATTATGCCGAAGAAGGCAGGCAGAAGGATGAATTCCGCACGGAAATACTTGAAGGGTATGATCTAAAGGTCATACGGTTTACCAACCGACAGATCAACACAAACTTTCGTGGTGTCTGCGAATATATCGATGCCGCCGTGAAAGCCTCCCTCAGCCGCCTACGGCGCCAGCTCCCTCCCGGAGGGAGCCTTTGGCCGCGCGCGACCTTTGG
>JAZNFZ010000008.1:0-13458 GCA_045576195.1 Eubacteriales bacterium
GTCACGAGAGAAGCCATAGGTCATCTGAGTCAGGTCGTTGGTGCCGAAGCAGAAGAAGTCAGCGTTCTGAGCGATTTCGTCAGCGGTCAGGCAGGCACGGGGGATTTCGTTCATGGTGCCAACTTCGTATTCCAGCTCTGCGCCGGCGGCAGCGATTTCGGCATCAGCGGTCTTGATCACGACTTCCTTGACATACTTGAGTTCCTTCACGTCGCCAACCAGGGGGATCATGATTTCAGGAACGGTGTTCCAGTCGGGATGAGCCTTCTTCACATTCAGAGCGGCGCGGATAACGGCCTTGGTCTGCATGGCGGCGATTTCGGGATAAGTGACAGCCAGACGGCAGCCGCGGTGACCCATCATGGGGTTGAATTCATGCAGGGAAGAGATGATGGTCTTGATCTGTTCCACCGTCTTGCCCTGAGCCTTGGCCAGCAGAGCGATATCTTCTTCGGTGGTGGGCACGAATTCATGCAGCGGGGGATCCAGGAAGCGGATGCAAACGGGCATGCCTTCCAGGGCTTCGTACAGCTTTTCGAAGTCAGACTGCTGATAGGGCAGAATCTTTTCCAGAGCAGCTTCGCGTTCTTCAGCGGTGTCGGAGCAGATCATTTCGCGGAAAGCAGCGATACGATCGGCTTCGAAGAACATATGCTCGGTGCGGCACAGACCGATGCCTTCGGCGCCCAGTTCGCGGGCCTTCTTGGCGTCAGTGGGAGTATCGGCATTGGTGCGGACCTTCAGGGTGCGGAACTTGTCAGCCCAGCCCATGATGGTGCCGAAGTTGCCGGAGATTTCAGCGTCCACGGTGGGGATGATGCCATCGTAGATGTTACCGGTGGAACCGTCGATGGAGATGTAATCGCCTTCAACATAGGTCTTGCCGGCCAGGGTGAACTTCTTGTTTTCTTCGTCCATGGCGATTTCGCCGCAGCCGGAAACGCAGCACTTACCCATGCCACGGGCCACAACGGCTGCGTGGGAGGTCATTCCGCCGCGAACGGTCAGGATGCCCTGGGCGGCCTTCATGCCGGTGATGTCCTCGGGAGAGGTCTCAAGACGGACGAGAACCACCTTCTTGCCGGCGTCCTTCCAAGCCTCTGCGTCCTCAGCGGAGAAGACGATCTGGCCGCAAGCAGCACCGGGGGAAGCGCCGAGACCGCGACCCATAGGAGTAGCAGCCTTCAGAGCCTTTGCATCGAACTGGGGATGGAGCAGGGTATCAAGGTTTCTGGGGTCGATCATCAGAACGGCCTCTTCCTTGGTCTTGTGACCCTCAGCAACCAGGTCAACAGCGATCTGGAGAGCGGCGGGAGCGGTACGCTTGCCGTTACGGGTCTGGAGCATATAGAGCTTCTCGTTCTCGATGGTGAACTCCATATCCTGCATATCGTGGTAGTGGTTCTCAAGGATCTGGCAAACCTCAACGAACTGCTTGTAGGCAGCGGGGAACTTGTTTGCCATTTCTGCGATGGGCATAGGCGTACGAACACCTGCAACCACGTCCTCGCCCTGTGCGTTGGTGAGGAACTCGCCCATCAGCTTCTTCTCGCCGGTGGCGGGATCACGGGTAAATGCTACGCCGGTACCGCAGTTGTCGCCCATGTTACCGAATGCCATTGCCTGCACGTTAACGGCAGTGCCCCAGGAGTAGGGGATGTCGTTGTCGCGGCGGTAAACGTTTGCACGGGGGTTGTCCCAGGAACGGAACACAGCCTTAACGGCACCGATGAGCTGCTCCTTGGGATCGGTGGGGAAGTCCTGACCGATCTTTGCCTTGTACTCGGCCTTGAACTGGTTTGCCAGCTCCTTGAGGTCGTCAGCAGTCAGCTCAACGTCCTGCTTCACGCCCTTCTCTTCCTTCATCTTATCGATGAGCTCCTCGAAGTACTTCTTGCCGACCTCCATCACGACGTCGGAGTACATCTGGATAAATCTGCGGTAGCAGTCCCAAGCCCAACGGGCATTGCCGGACTTCTTGGCCATCACGTTGACAACGTCCTCGTTGAGGCCGAGGTTGAGGATCGTATCCATCATACCGGGCATCGAAGCGCGTGCACCGGAGCGGACCGAAACGAGAAGGGGATTTTCAAGGTCGCCGAACTTCTTGCCGGTGACACCCTCCATTTTTACAATGTACTCCATGATTTCAGCCATGATCTCATCATTGATCTGACGGCCGTCCTCATAGTACTGCGTGCAAGCCTCGGTGGAAATGGTAAAGCCTTGGGGAACGGGGAGACCGATATTGGTCATTTCCGCCAGGTTTGCGCCCTTACCGCCAAGGATCTCACGCATGTTGGCGTTACCCTCGGAGAAGAGATAACAATACTTTTTCGCCATTCTAACATACCTCCAAAAAAATAAAAGATTGACTTGTTTTTAACGACAGAGCGCAGAAAAAAAGCGCAACTGTCTTGTTTCGCACACGATATTATAGCACAGTTTGAAAAAAAGTACAAGCCCTTTTTCAAAAAAATATGAAATAAATAAAAAAACCTCCAAAAAAAGCAATCGGAAGGGGCTTTTGATGCCTGCTTGCGGCCGTTCGCGGTAAAAAAACGGCGTGTCGACAGAAAAGGTTTGACATTGCGGACATTTCGATGTATAATAGGAGGCAGAACAGCACGTCGGCGCGGATCACGCGGCGGCGTTTGTGTGCGTGGAGGCATTATGGCAAACATTTTTGATATTTTCAAGAGGCTGGAAAAGGATAAGACCGTGGCGGCAGCCGAGCCGATCACCCATCTTGTGGTGGGGCTTGGCAATCCCGGCGACAAATATTTTTACACCAGACACAACGCGGGCTTTCTGGCGATGGACTATATCGCACAGCGCTGCGGTGCGACGGTCAACCGCGCCAAATTCAAGGCGTTGGTGGGCGAGGCCACGATCGCGGGGCGGCGGGTGCTTTTGATGAAGCCCCAGACCCTGATGAACGCGTCGGGCGATGCCGTGGCCGAGGCCGCAGGCTTTTACAAGATCCCCGCGGAGAACATCATTGTGCTTTCCGATGATGTGAGCCTTGACGTGGGCAGGATCCGCGTACGCGGGCAGGGGAGCGACGGCGGGCAGAAGGGCCTGCGCTCGATCATCCTGCGGCTGAGCTCGGATCGGTTCCCGCGCATCCGCTTTGGCGTGGGGCAAAAGCCGCACCCCGATTACGATATGGCGGCGTGGGTGCTGGGCAACCTCTCCGACGAGGATAAAAAGAAGCTGTTTGCCGCCTTTGAGGTCTCCTTTGAGGGCGTGGAGCGGCTGCTGGCGGGGGATCTTGAGGGCGCGATGCAGCGCTGCAACGGATTTTTGCCATGCTGATCCCTCATATCATTCGCTCCGAGGGCGAATATCGCCGTCTGCTTGACGAGATGAGCGCGCCCCGCGCGGGCGGGGCGCGCTTTGCCGCCTGCGGCCTTTGCGACGGCGCGGCGGATGCGCTGCTGATCTCACTGATCGGCGACCGACGGGCGAAGGGCGGCGATGTGACCCTGTTGCTGCTGCCCGAGGAAAAGGAATGCAACCGTCTGGCTGCGCTGTTTTCGCAATACGGCCTGCGCGCCGCCTTTTTCACCGCCCGTGATCTGACCTTTTACAATATCACCGCTTCGCATGAGTACGAGTATGAGCGCATCCGCGTTCTGTGGGGACTGATGGGAGGCGATTTTGACGTGGTGCTGACCACGCCCGATGCGGCACTGGGACTGACGGTCTCAAGAGAGAGGCTGGAGAGCGCCACCATCACCCTTGACGGAGCCACCGTCATAGAGCCGTTATTGCTTGCCGACCGCCTGACCCGCGCGGGCTATGTGCGCGTGGAGCAGGTGGAGGGCGCGGGGCAGTTTGCCGTGCGCGGTGGCATTATTGATGTGTTTGCCCCCCATTTGCACGGCAAGGATGCCTCGGGTGCGCCTCTGGCGCTGGCCTCACCCCTTCGCATTGAGCTGTTTGGAGACGAGATCGACCGAATGGGGCTGTTTGACGTGGAGACACAGCGTATCCATACGGTGGTGGCCGAGTGCTGTCTTCCCCCTGCCCGCGAGGTGCTGATCGGCGAGCGGGAGCGGGAGGAGATCGCGGCCGCCGTGCGGGCGCGCCTTGCCAAATGCAAGGAGGAGCGGGCACGGGAGGAGCTGCAGAGTGAGCTTGATGAGCTGGAAAACGGAGCGGAGCTGCGCTTTGCCGATAAATACCTTGCCCTTGTTGACCCTGCCAAGGCCTGCTTGCTTTCCTATTTCTCACACCGTTCTATGGTATTATTGCGCGGCACCAATTCCCTCTCCGACAGACTGAAGGCCTCCGTGTGGCATTGGCAGCAGCGGGTAGAGGAGCTGCTTGCTGCGGGCACGGTGTCGGCCAAGCACGCGGAGTATATCCGCCCCGAAGCCGATCTTGAACGTTTCCTTGACCGCGCGCTGACGCTGCATGTGGATTCGATCGCCGAGGGATTGGGCGGCAGAGCGCTGGCGGGGCTTTATGCCTTCCGCACCAAGCATACGGTGGCATACGGGGATAATTTCTCGCTTTTGGAGGAGGATCTTGAGGGCTACCGCGCCACGGGGCAGCGGGTGATCATTGTGGCGAAAAACGAGACCTCCGCCAAAAATCTTTGCGGTGTGCTTTGCGAGCACGGCCACCGCGCAAGGCTTGCCGCGGCGGGGGAGGAGAGCCTGCCCGATTACGGCGAGATCCTTCTTTTGTGGCAGGAGCCGATGCGTGGCTTTGAGCTGCCCGCCTCACGCATTGCCGTGCTTTCCATGGCAGAGCCCGCAAGAGCGGGGCTTGCGGCAGCGGGGAAGCTGCGCCGCGCTAAGCGAAAAAAGGATGCCAGAGGCGCGATCCTCTCCTATGCCGAGCTGCAGCCCGGCGATCTGGTGGTGCACGAAACGCACGGCATCGGTCGCTATGTAGGGCTTGAAACTCTCACCATTGAGGGGGTAACGCGGGATTACGTCAGCATTCAGTATGCGGGCAGTGACCAGCTGTTTTTGCCCTGCGATCACCTGGAGGCGGTTTCCAAGTATATCGGTGCCCACGCGGATGACGGTCTTGTCAAGCTCTCGCGCTTCGGCGGCGGAGAGTGGAAAAAGGCCAAGGCGAGGGCCAAGTCCGCCGCCAAGGATATGGCCAAGGATCTGATCCGTCTTTATGCCGAGCGCACACGGCGCGCGGGCTTTGCCTTCCCCCCCGATGACGACTATCAGCGGGATTTTGAGGCCGCCTTTGACTATCAGGAGACCGAGGGGCAGATCGCTGCGGCCGAGGATATCAAGCAGGATATGATGCGCGCGGTGCCGATGGATCGCCTGCTTTGCGGCGATGTGGGCTTTGGTAAGACCGAGGTGGCGCTGCGCGCCGCCTATAAGGCCATTCTTGCGGGCAAGCAGGTGGCGATCCTTGTGCCCACCACCATCCTTGCCCTGCAGCATTTCGGTACCATTCAGTCCCGTATGCATCCCTTTGCGGTGCGCGCGGACATGATCTCGCGCTTCCGCACGGCGCGGCAGCAGGAGCAGACATTGCGCCGCCTTGAGCGGGGAGATGTGGATATTATTGTGGGCACACACCGCCTGATCTCAAAGGATGTGAAATTCCGTGATCTCGGCCTTCTCATTGTGGACGAGGAGCAGCGGTTTGGTGTGGCACAGAAGGAAAGGATCAAGCAGCTGGCGGGCAATGTGGATGTGCTGACCCTGACGGCAACGCCCATCCCCCGTACGCTGAATATGGCAATGAGCGGCATCCGTGACATCTCGATCCTTGACGAGGCACCCGGTGACCGCCTGCCTGTGCAGAGCTATGTGCTGGAGCACGATGAGCTGATCCTGGAGGAGGCGATCCGTCGCGAGCTGCGACGGGGCGGGCAGGTCTTTTATCTGCATAATGCGGTGGAGACCATTCACGAGGTGGCCGCGCGGCTCTCGCGGGAGATCCCCGAGGCGCGGATCACGGTGGCCCACGGACAAATGGATAAGGATGAGCTGGAGCGCATCTGGAGCAATATGATCGGCGGTGAGATCGACATTCTGGTCAGCACCACCATCATCGAGACCGGCATCGATGTGCCCAATGCCAACACCCTGATCGTGGATAACGCACACCGTATGGGGCTTTCTCAGCTCCATCAGCTGCGCGGGCGCGTGGGGCGCTCCTCGCGCCGCGCCTATGCCTATTTCACCTATCCCCGCGGGCGGGCGCTGGGGGATATTCAGCGCAAGCGCCTGGAGGCGATCCGTGAATACGCTGAGTTTGGCGCGGGCTTCCGCATTGCGCTGCGCGATCTTGAGCTGCGGGGCGCGGGCAATTTGCTGGGCGCAGAGCAGCACGGGCACTTGGATGCGGTGGGCTACGATCTTTATGTCAAGCTTCTGAATGAGGCGGTGCTGGAGGAGCGGGGCGAGACCGTAAAGGAGAGAAAGGAATGTGTGATCAACCTGGCTCTCGATGCCTGCCTGCCCGAAAAATACGTACCGTCTGCGGCCCAACGCATTGCGCTTTACAAGCGCATTTCGCTAATCGCCTCGCAGTATGACCTTGAGGATATGACCGATGAGCTGCTGGATCGCTACGGCGATCTGCCCCGTGCGGCCTCCAATCTGCTGCAGATCGCACTGCTGCGCACGCTGGCCGAGCGCTGCGGGATGGTCCGACTGCGCCAGGAGGGCGCGGTGGTGCTGATCACCCCCGATCAGGTGGAGGTGGATATCTGGATGGCGCTTGCCGACCGCTTTGCGGGCAGGCTGCGAATGATCCTGTCGGGGGTGGCGCATATCCGCTTCCGCGTGGAGAAGGGGGCGGCGTTGCCCGCGGAGCTCTGCGAGCTCTTTTCGGCCTATCTTGAGATACAAGCGCAAAAAGGGGTAGACAAATGACGAAAAATGCGGTATACTGTGTGTAGATATGACCTCTCGACTGTGTACGGCTTATGATGGAAGGAATAAGAATGATGAAAAGAAAACTGATACCGTTTCTTGCGATGTTGCTGACGGTTGCCCTGCTTTTGGCGGGATGCGCCGCCCATGGCAAGGCCTTGATCCGCGCGGGTGATACCACCATCTCGGTCAATGTCTTTCAGCTCTATCTTTCCCGTATGAAGGGTGACCTTTCCTCGGCGGGATACAGCGTGAATAATGCGGATTTCTGGAACACCAAGATCTCGGACGACGGCACCACCCAGGCGCAGCATTTTACGGGTCAGGTGCTGGAGGGCCTCAGACAGATCGCCGCAGCAATGATCTATTATGACGAGCTGGGGCTGAAGCTGAGCAAGGCTGCCGAGCAAGAGATCGATGACTATATCAACACCCTGGTGGAGGAGATCGGCGAGGGCTCCAAGAGCAAGCTCAACTCGATCCTTGCGGAATACGGTGCCAACGTGACCGTGCTGCGGGATGCCGCTGTGATCGAATCCAAAATGGCGCAACTCAAGACCTATCTTTACGGGGAAAACGCCTCCCTTGTTGGGGATAACGTGAAGGAAAAGTTTTATCAGGATACCTACTACCGCGGCTATCAGATGCTGCTGGCCAACTACTATCACGACCACGACAGAGACAGCGACGGCCGCACGGTCTATTACGGCAAGGACGGCAAGATCGCCTACGATAAGGAGAAGGGAATCCTCACCGAGGAGCTTGACCAAAACGGCGATACCATTTATCGCAACGAGAAGGGCGGCATCGCCTACGACACGGAAAACGGTGAGCCGAAATACTACTACGAGCAGAACGGCGACCGTAAGCTGGCCTACTACACCAAGGCGGAGATGGAGGCGCGGCTTGAGGTGGCCAACCAGATCGCCAAGGATTGCCACGGCAACGAGGCGCTCTTCCTGCAATATATGGAGGAGTTTGGCGACAATGTGGCCTTTAACGAGGATTACGCCCCTAACGGTATGTATTTTTCGGCAGGGACCTACACCACCGACACCATTTTTTACACCTTCTCCACGGAGCTGGCAAAGCTGGAGGAGGGGGATCTGGTGGTGCTGGATTCCAGTTCGGGCTACTACATTCTGATGCGCGCGGAGCTGGATACGGGCGCGTGGAAGAAGGCCGAGAACAGCAGGTGGTTTGGCACCCTTTCCACTCTGGTGATGGAGCATATGCTGCAAAAGGCCTGCGAGCCCTATCTTGCCCGTGTTACGGTGGACGAGGCGCTGCTGGCGGGGGTAGATATTACCATGGTGGGTGCCAATAAGCATTATTGATGCAAAAAGGGGCTTGACAAGAGCCCCTTTTTTGAGTATACTGTTCTTGAAAACCGCATAAAAATCGGGGGTGCTGCCAAAAGGCGGCTGAGATGAGCAAAGGCTCGAACCCTTCAACCTGATACGGATAATGCCGGCGTAGGGAGAGTTCAAGGGATGGCCGAAGGGCCAAATTCTTTACCGCACGGAGATTTTCGTGCGGTAAATTTTTTCTCTTGGAGGTTTTTATGAAGCAAACAAAAAGAACACACTGTATGGTGGAGGCCGCGCTTTTGGTGGCGCTTTCCACGGTGCTGTCGGTGCTGAAGATCGCGGAGCTGCCCTACGGCGGCTCGATCACGCTGGCATCCATGTTCCCCATCCTGCTGCTCGCCTACCGTCACGGCCTTGCGTGGGGGCTTGGCGGCGGCCTTGTGCACGCCGTGCTGCAGCAGCTGCTGGGGCTGAAAAATCTGTCCTATTTTACCACCTGGCAGTCGGTGGTGGCCATCATACTGCTGGATTACATCGTTGCCTTTACCGTGATCGGCCTTGGCGGCATCTTCCGCCGCGTGACCGATCGGCAAAATCTGGCGCTGACTGCGGGAGCCCTGCTTGTTTCGGTGCTCCGCTATCTCTGCCACGTGATCTCTGGTGCTACCGTGTGGGCGGGGCTCTCGATCCCCGATTCCGCCGCCATCGGCTACTCGCTGATCTATAATGCCACCTATATGATTCCCGAAACCATCGTGCTTGTGGCGGTGGCCTATTACCTCGGCTCGCTGCTTGATTTTCGCCGTGAGCAGCCTGTGCGGCTGGTGCAGGATCGCAGTATGCCCGCTGAGGCAAATCTGCTCTCCTTGCTTGCGGGCTTCTTTGCCTTTGTGGGGATCGTGGTGGATGTTTCGCTGCTCTTTCCGCACCTGCAGAATGCCGAAACCGGCGAGTTTGATTTTTCGGGGCTTGCGGTGACGGACGGACTTGCGGATAGCTTTTGGCTGCCCGTGATCCTGGTCAGCGCCGTGTGCGCCCTTGCCTCTGTGGGGCTTTTGGTAGCGCGTGCAAGGCTACTTCGCGCCGCGCGAAAGGAGCAATAACAAAAAAACAGCCCCGTTTTGGGGCGAATCCCTTGAACAGGAGTGCCGCCGCGGCGACCCTCTTTTTTTAAAAAGCCAAAAGCAGCCCGTGGCCAATGCCACGGGCTGCTTTTCGTTGCGGTTGTCTGTGCTATTCGGTTTTGCACACGGAACCGTCCCCTGTGCTATAAACTTTTTTCATAACACAGGAACGGAGCTCTGTGTTTCAGACCTCCCATTGAAACATCTCGCGAAAATCTTGAAAACATTCTTCGCAAATCCACGTCTGGCTTTTTGGCTCATAATACCCTTCGTGCAAATAATTTTCATTCAAGCTGAAATAATCATTGCAAAACTCGCAGTGTGCATGGTCAGCCTTTTCGCCCGGCTGTATTTCGAATCTTCTATGAACCAGCATTTTTTTGAATAAATATCCGGGCTGACCCATAATTCGCCAGTCATCACACATTTCATAGATATCTTCAGCTTTTTCTATTTTCTTCATTGTCGTCCTCCTTGGGGTGGCACGGGACAGAGCTGCGCCATTTTTTTGTTACTCTACCTTCCATTCGAACATTTCTTTGAAATCTTGATAACATTTTTCACATACGCAATGGCTGTTGTTTTGAGTGCGGTAACCTTCTTTTAGCATTCCGGCGAATTCCCCAAATTTGTTTTTGCAAAAAGAGCAACATGCAGAATTCATTAGTGGATCTTTGACAACATCACATTTTTTGAGTGTTTTTTGGTACAAATAATTTCCTTGATCTGTCAATCGCCATTCAAGAGTCCATTCAAACAAATCCTTAAAATCGTTATAACAAGTCTCGCATATTATATACTTTCCGTCCAATGTCGAATACCCAATGTGTAGGTCTTCGTCCAATTCGCTAAATTTGTCCCAACAAAATGCGCAATGGTCATGATCGTAATCTTCATATGCTCTAAAATGAATTTTGACCAACTTCTTTTTTGACAAATATTCTTCTTGACCGTCAAGTCTCCAATCGGACATGTTTTCCTCCTTTCGATGAACAGATTTCAGTGACACAGGGGACGGTTCCCTGTGCGAAATTGAACTTGCGCTTTTTTTGTATCATACCGTCCTCCTTTTTCGTTTTCCGTTGCAGCTACATTTGTCAATGCGCGGCAAAATTTGCGCGGCGGGGTGCGTTGCACAAGGGAGGCTTGGGTGGCAGGGGGATTTTACGCCCCATGCCGAGGGTTATTTGGGGTGTGTGCGGTGGTGAGATCGTACTGCACGCGGGCTCCTTCCACCGCTCACGCGGTCCCCCTCCCTCCCAGAGGGAGGCTGGGTGGCAGGGGGATTTTACTCCCCCTGCCGAGGGGTGTTGGGGTCCGGCGCGGAGCCGTTGCGTGGGCTATTCGGTTTCGCACACGGAACTGTCCCCTGTGTCATGTTACTTGTTATCCCTGATTTTTATGCTTGATATATTGTCTTACATTTAATGCTACATTTACACTGCAAATAAGCGTAATAAGCAGAAAAACAAAGAACAAGATGGTAATTTTACGATAGATCAACAGCGCTAAAAGCGGAAACAACCAACCCAACATACAAATCATGAGTTTAAACAATGCGTAATAAATACATCTTTTGTTTCGCTCATTAACATATCGATCAAAATCCTTATCAATCTTATCGGGATTCAAAATGGTAACGATGGGATCCACGCCTATACCAACATCTTTCTTTTTGAGCCCGTAAAAGCGATGTACCGGTAATGCAATATCTCCACAACCAACTATAGGACGCACATCCGAAGCAAACCACAGAAAAAAGGCGGCTTTGTGTGGCTTACATGGCTCTAAATAGACATAGAATCCTTTTCTCTGTTTATATCGATAACCTTTTTGTGCCATAGCAGATAGATACTGCTCTGTATACCCATATAAGAATTTCCAATTTGGAATAAATTTCTTCATAAAAGACCCCTCCTGACACAGAGGACACTCTGCGTCACGTTCTCTCTTTTATTTTACCATATTTTCCCCTTTCTGTCAACCGAGCGTGCGCGGTGGGGAGAGGGGAGCGCGTGGGGGAAGGGCGGTTTTTTGTGGCGTTTACTTGACAATCGACCGCAGGTGTGATATGATTTGATATGTATATATTGTGTTGCGAAAGGCAGAGCTATGAAGATCGGATTTGTTTCACTCGGATGCTCCAAAAATCAACTGGACACCGAGGTTATGCTGCACGAGCTGATGAGCGCGGGGCACGAGATTACCCCTGAGGAGACCGAGGCGGAGATCGTCATCATCAACACCTGCGCCTTTATTGAAAGTGCAAAAAAAGAGGCCATTGACAATATTCTTGACATTGCCTGGCTGAAAAAGCACAACGGCCTCAAGGCCATTATTGTGACGGGGTGTCTTGCCGAGCGCTACCGTGAGGAGATCCTTAAGGAGCTGCCCGAGGTGGACGCGCTGTTGGGTGTGGGCAGCATTCACAATATTGTGCAGGCCGTTGAGAGCGTGGTGGCGCGGCTGAAGAACAAAAGGCTGCCCAAATACACCTCCTTTGAGGACAAAAACACGGTGCGGCTGGGGGGCGACCGCGTGCTCACCACCCCCGAGCACTATTCCTACCTGAAAATTGCCGAGGGGTGCGACAACTGCTGCACCTATTGCGCCATTCCCTCGATCCGCGGGCATTTTCGCAGCCGCCCGATGGAGGAGCTTGTCGCCGAGGCCAAGCAGCTGGAGGCGTTGGGTGTGAAGGAGCTCAACATCATTGCCCAGGATATCACCCGCTACGGTAAGGATCTTTACGGCTCCTACCGTCTGCATGAGCTGCTGCACCGCATCACCGAGGAGACCTCGATCCCGTGGATCCGTCTGCTTTACTGCTACCCCGACAAGATCACCGACGAGCTTGTTGCCGAGATCCGCGACAACGACCGCATCGTCAAGTACATTGACCTGCCGTTGCAGCATATTTCTGACCCCGTTCTGCGGGCAATGAACCGTCACGGCGACGGTGCCACCATCCGCGAGGTGGTGAAAAAGCTGCGCCGCGAGATCCCCGACATCACCATTCGCACCACCTTTATCGTGGGCTTCCCCGGGGAGACCGCGCAGGATTTTGAGGAGCTTTGCGAGTTCGTCGAGGAGGCGCGCTTTGAGCATATGGGCGTGTTTACCTACTCCCCCGAGGAGGGAACGCCCGCGGGCGCGATGGAAAATCAGATCGACGAGCAGGTAAAGCAGGACCGCATGGACATTCTGATGAAGGCGCAGATGCAGATCAACGCCGAGCAGAACGAGAAGAAGATCGGCAGCACCGTGCGCGTGCTGGTGGACGGCTTTGATCCCGTGAGCGAGACACATTTTGGCCGCACCGCGGCCGATGCCCCCGATATTGACGGTAAGATCTATTTCAGGTCCGAGTGCCGCGTGGCAGAGGGCAGTATGCTGGATGTGAAGGTGCGCGAGGTGATGGATTACGACCTCATCGGCCGCGCGATCATCCCCAAGCAATAAAGAGGAGGGTGTTATGAGTAAAATGAATCTTCCCAACCGTCTGACGATGCTGCGGCTTTGCCTGGTCCCCGTGATCATGGTCTTTCTCCTGCTGCCCGCGTCGCTGATCCGCTTTGAGGTGGCGTATGCCGTGGGGCTGTTGCTGTTTGTGGCAACCTCGCTGACCGATATGCTGGACGGCAAGATCGCCCGTGCGCGCAATCTCATCACCAATTTCGGCAAGTTTATGGACCCCGTGGCGGATAAATTTATGGTCATTGGCACGCTGATGGCCATGCTTTTCCGTATGATCAACCCCGATCTTTACGGCGTTGTCTACCACCGCGCCTTTGTGCTGGTCTATTTCATCACTGTGATCGTGATCATCTTCCGCGAGCTTGCCATTACCTCGCTCCGTCTGGTGCTGGTCAGCTCCTCGGGGCAGGTGGTGGCGGCCAAAATGCTCGGCAAGATCAAGACCGTGTCGCAGATCGTGGCCATTTGCACGCTGTTTATAGAGCCCTTCCTTGATATGCTTTTTACCGGACTCGTAGAGAATTACGCGCTGGCGGGCATCTACCCGCTCTCGATCCTTACCGTGGCGGTGATGCTGGTGTTCACGCTCTGGTCGGGAATTGACTATCTCAAGGGCGGCTGGGGCGCCATCGCCACAGACCGCTGATCAAGCAAAAAAACCGCCCTCAAGTCGGAGGC
>JAZNFZ010000009.1:0-12348 GCA_045576195.1 Eubacteriales bacterium
GTCACGATCTGGGAGACGTGCTCCCGTCCGTATTTCTCGGTCACATAGCGGATCACCTCATCGCGGCGGTTATAGCAAAAGTCCATATCGATATCAGGCATACTGACTCGCTCGGGATTGAGAAACCGCTCAAAGAGCAGATTGAACTCGAGCGAATCCACATCCGTGATACCAAGGCAAAAGGCCACAAGACTCCCCGCCCCCGAGCCTCTGCCAGGGCCTGTGGGGATGCGCTTGCTTTTGGCAAAATTGACATAATCCTGCACGATGAGAAAATAATCCGAATAGCCCATTTTCTCAATGACCGAAAGCTCGTATTCAAGCCGCGCAAGGTACTCCTCTCTACTGTGGCGGGTAAACTGCAAAAGCCCCTTGCTCTGCCGCTCCGCAAAGCCGACGGCAGTCAGCTCCTTTAAAAACTCCGCCGCCGTTTTATGGTCGGGGCAAGGAAATTTGGGGAGATAGGTGCTTGAAAAATCAAACTCAAACCGACAGCGCTCGGCAATGCTCACCGTATTTTCAATGGCACCGCGATACCGCCCGAAGCGCATGGTCATCTCATCGGTGTTTTTGTAATAAAACTCGTCGGTCTCAAAGCCGATGGGACGGCCGTCGGCCAGCTGGCGGTTGGTCTGAATACAGAGCAGGGTGGCCTGCATTTCCGCATCGGAGCGCCTTAAATAGTGGCAATCGTTTGTGGCAACCAGCGGCAGATCGCATTCCTCGGCCAGCGAAACCAGCATCGGCAGCACCTGCTTTTGCTCGGGCAGGTCGTGATCCTGAATCTCAATATAAAAATTTCCCTTTCCGAAAATCTCGGAAAGCTCTGCTGCCGCCCGCTTGGCGGCATCGAAATCACCCCTTACCAAAAGCTGCGGGATCTGCCCGCCAATGCAGCCCGAAAGCGCGATCAGCCCCCTCGCGTGCTCCCGCAGGAGAGAAAGATCCACGCGCGGCTTACTGTAAAAGCCCTCGGTAAAGGAAAGGGAGACCAAACGAATGAGATTTCGGTACCCCTCCTCGTTTTCACACAAAAGGACCAGGTGGTAAGGCTTTGCATCAGAGCCGCTTTTTTCAAAGCGGGAACGGGGCGCCACATACACCTCGCAGCCGATGATCGGCTTGACCCCCTCCGCTCTGCAGGCATTGTAAAAGGCCACCGCGCCGTACATCACGCCATGATCGGTCAGTGCCACTGCACTATGGCCGCACTCCTTGGCACGCCGCGGGATCTCGGAGATCCGACACGCACCGTCAAGCAGGCTGTATTCACTATGCAGATGAAGATGTACAAACTCTGCCATTTTCAAGTTCCTTTCGGTTTGTTTTGTTGTTTTTCCAGCACCTCGGCTGCAAAGCCGATGATCTTTTGCAGTCTGTGGTTGAGTCCCGATTTGGTAATGGGCGGATTGTGGAGCGTTGCCAGCTCCGCAAGAGACACATCGGGGTGCGTGATCCGCAGCCGTGCGGTCTCCTGCAGCTCGATGGGTAGCTTTTCCAGCGCGGAGACGGCAAGCAGCCCGTTGATGGCGCGGCAGGCGCGGTCTGCCGCGCCCACTGTTTTTTCAAGATTGCGAAGCACACAGTTCGTGGCTCGGTTTTCGGCATTTCGTATCTCCCGCGCGATCTTGGCATCCATCAGCTCAAACAGGGCTTGATTCGCACCCGTGAGAGTCAAAAATTCCTCGATCACAGTGCTGTTTTTGGTATAAAGTCCAACCCCTTTTTCTGTTTTTCGGCAGCTGAAGTGCCATCCCTTGTCGATCAAAAATTCCGATAAAAACGGCAGCAGCTCGGCATCCGAAATACGAAGCTCCAGGTGATAGGCCTTTTTCGGATCGGTCACGGAGCCGCACGAGATCATAAGTCCACGCAAAAAGTGTTTTGCACATTGGGGACAGATCATTTGCGGCAGGTCGCCCGTGAGATCCTTGTAGAACTCCTCGGAAAGAAAGAACAGGCGGTTGCCGTTCATCAGCGGCTCCTGATGGTAGAGCTCGCGGAACACGCGGGCTGCCTCCTCTCTTGCAAGAGCAGAGGATAAGGTAAGCACCAGGGCTCTGTCCCTTGTTTGCGCCATATCGAAAAAAAGACCGCGTGCATAGGCAAGCCGACAGCAGCCACCGCGCGGCGCGCCGCTGATCAATTCATGTTTGACACCAAGTGAATAATTCATCATCCTGTGGGATGAACCGATACTCGGGTATCGGCCGCACACCCCTGAGTCCTTCCATTTTATTTTGCACCTGACCGATCAAAGCAACCACATCGGCGGCGGTGGCATTACCGAGGTTGACAATAAACCCTGCGTGCTTTTCCGATACGGCGGCACCGCCGTGGCGAAGCCCCTTCATTCCCAGCTCGTCGATCACCCTACCGATGGGAAGATCCTCCCGAAAGCGGCGGAATGCGCTGCCCGCATTGGGGTATTCGAGGGGCTGGGAGGCGGCTCGCGCCGCTAAAAGCGACGACATTTTTGAAAAAACCTCCTCCGCAGGAGCAGTTTGGCGCAATTTGAGCGCAGCAGTAAGAATGATACCGTAATTTTGCTGAAATACGCTGTTTCGATAAGAAGTGTTCAACTTTTTATGATCAATCGTCTTTATTTTGTTCTCGGCAGGATCGAAATAGGTTACACTTTCAAGCAGATCTCCCAAATTTTTGCCGTGTGCCCCCGCATTCATCAGAATGCCGCCACCAAGAGTGCCCGGTATTCCGCAGAGAAAGGCGAGATCCGCATATCCCGCCCTTGCGGCAAGAGCGGCAAGCCTTGGCAACATAACACCGCACTGTGCCACCATTCGGTCTCCGTGCCATTGCACGGCACGAAGCGCTGTCGTGCGGATCAGCACGGTTTTGATCTCCCGATCCGAAAACAACAGGTTGCTTCCCTTTCCGATCACGGCAAAGGGGCAACCAAACGCCTTGCACAAGCACACCGTCTCAATCAGCTCACCGATACACGTCGGCTCTGCCACAAGCAAGGCCATCCCACCGATGCGAAAGGTGCAGAGCGTAGCAGCAGATACATTTTTCCAATAATGGATCTTCCGTTCCTTTAACAGTTCCTCAAGACACCCGATCAAAGCATTGCCGGAGAGAGAAGCTCCTCCAGCCGCCCGATGGTAAAGGTAATGGGAAGATCTGCGGGCGCGCCCTTCCCCTGAGGATTATACCAACAGGTATCCATACCGACGGCAATGCCGCCCTTGATATCGGCACTGAGGGAGTCACCCACGATCAGCGCCCTTTCAAAAGAAAAATCAGGCACAGCGGCCGCCACCTTGTCAAAAAAGATGCGGCTTGGCTTTTCCGCCCCCAGCTCCTCCGAGATAAACACTTGCTCAAAAAACGGCAGCAATGGCGAGGCGGAAAGCCTTCCCCGCTGCACGGTAGCGATGCCGTTGGTCACAAGGAAAAGTCGGTAGCGACGACTGAGCTCTCTGCAAACCTCCACTGCGCCGTCAACGAGAAAGGCTTGCTTGGCAAGCGAGTCGGTATATGCAGTGGAAAGGCTGGCCACATCAACGGCAAGACCGTAGTGTGCCGCAAAATCCTCAAAGCGCTTTGTGCGGAGCCTGCTTTTGGTGATCTCGCCGCGCTCCAGCATTTTCCACATTCCGTCGTTGATGGCACTGTATGTTTCGATCATGCCGTCTGTGACCGTCACCCCTACGGAGTGAAGTGCCATTTGCAGCGCCTCTCGCTCGCACTGATTAAAATCGAAGAGCGTGTTGTCGGCATCAAACAAAATAAACTGATATTTCATTCTCTCCACCTGCCTTTTTTATTATTATAATCGGTTTTACAAAAAAATTCAAGACGATTTTTCGGGAAAGTCACCTTTTCTCTTGCATTTTATGATTTTGTGCAGTATAATAATATAAATAAGTGTTTATAAATTTAGGGGGAAGCTATGAAACGAGATGAGATTCGCATTGGTCTTGTTGGCTTTGGTGCTATGGGAAAGACTCACACCTTCGCCGTTGAGGCCCTGCCCTTTTTCTGCCCCGAGCTGCCATTCCACGCTAAGATCGCAGGGATCGCCACCGGTCACCTTGAGACCGCAAAGGCGGCCGCCGAGGCTCACGGAATCCCTTTGTTTACCGACCGTCCCGAGGCGTTGATCGAAAATCCCGACATCGACGTGATCGACATCTGCACCCCCAACATTCACCACGAGGCGCTGATCCGTGCTGCGCTTGCCGCAGGCAAGCACATCTATTGCGAAAAGCCCCTTTGCAGCGATGCGGCCACGGCCGAGGAGCTTGCCGCACTGGCCACCCGCTCGGGAAGGATCTGCACCGTGGTATTCAACAACCGCCACCTCTCCCCTGTTCTTCGCGCAAAGCAGCTGATCGACGAGGGGCGCTTGGGAGAGATCTTATCCTTTGACTTTTCTTATCTGCACAATTCCTGCCTTTTCCCCGAGCGACCTGCAGGCTGGAAGCAGACCGCAGAGATCTGCGGCAAGGGCGGTGTGCTGTTTGATCTCGGCTCTCACATTATTGACCTCGCCGTTTTTCTCTGCGGTGAGCTTGAAACGGTCAACGGCAAGGAGCAAATTGCCTTTCACGAGCGCCGCGGCAAGGATGGGGGCCCTTGGCACACCGATGCTCCCGAGGCATTTTATATGCTGGCCAAGGCCAAAAACGGTGCCATCGGCACTCTCACTGCCAGCAAGCTTTGCTCGGGCGCCAACGACGATCTTTCCTTTGCGATCCGCGGCACCAAGGGAGCGCTGCGCTTCTCTCTGATGCAGCCGAATTTTCTTGAGTTTTACGATGCCACACGCGAGGGTCAGCCCTACGGCGGCGAGAGTGGCTTCACAAAAATCGAATGTGTGGGACGTTATCCCTCTCCCGCCGGTGTATTTCCCTCTCCCAAGGCTCCGCAGGGCTGGCTGCGCGGGCATATCATGAGCATGTATCATTTTCTTGATGCAGTACACAAGGGTTCGCAGAATGCGCCCGATTTCCGCGATGCTGCCTATGTGCAGCGCATTATGGATGCCGCACTGCGATCGGCCGCCGATGGGTGTGAAAAGAAGGTGTAATGATGAAAATAATAGGTCTTACCGGGCAAAGCGGTGCGGGTAAGGGGGCGGTTTGCAGCGCCTTTGCCAAGCACCACATCCCCGCTGTTGATACCGACTGTGTTTACCACGAGATCCTGAAGGAACGGGGCGCTTGCACTGATGAGCTGGTGGAACGATTCGGCACCGCGATCCTGGATGCAAACGGCCTTGTGGACCGAAGGGCCCTCGGCGCTATTGTGTTTGGCTCCGAGGACAAGGAGCAGTCCCTCTCGGCGCTCAACCGCATCACCCATAAATATGTTATGGAAAAAACCATGTCCCTGGTACGCGAGTGGGAGAAAAAAGGCGCGAAGGCGGTGATCATTGATGCGCCGCAGCTCTTTGAAGCCAAGGCTGACCGAGTTTGCGATGTAGTGATAGGCGTGCTTGCCGACCGCGAGCTTCGCATCGGTCGCATCATCGCTCGCGACGGCATCACGCGGGAGCAAGCGCTCCTTCGGATCGACGCGCAGCACGAGGATGCCTATTACCGCACGCATTGCGACTATATTTTGGAAAACAACGGTGATCTTGCCGAGCTCATAGAAAGAGCTTCTGCACTTTGCTATGAGCTCGGTCTCGGTGAAGACCGTTGAGGGCAGGTCATCGCCTGTTGCGGACGGGCGCTTTTCTCCTTTCCCTGCTTATTCTGCTGCTCTTCGCCCTGCATTTGTATCAAAGTAACCGACGAGAGCGCGGCGAGCGGCTTTATATGGAGGCTGTTCTTCGTTCTGCCGAGGAATTTGATGTACCGCCCGCCCTGATCCTTGCCGTGATCCGCACCGAAAGCGATTTTTCGCCGAGAGCTGTCTCCCGCAAGGGCGCCGCAGGGCTGATGCAGCTTCTGCCCCAAACCTTTCTCTATCTGCGGGATACTCATCTGAAGGAGTCTGTGGCCGAGGAGGAGATCTTTACCCCTGCGGTAAACATTCGATACGGCACCTTTTACCTCTCCTATCTTCACCACCGCTTCGGAAGCTGGGAAACGGTGCTTGCCGCCTACAATGCGGGCGAGGGGCGGGTGCTCGAATGGCTGCGGCGCGAGGACGGCAGCGATCAAGGGCATCTGACCGCCATCCCCTTTCCCGAAACGCGGCAGTATGTGGAGAAAACCCTGGAAGCCTACCGCTTTTATCAAGATAAATATGACTTAAAATAAAAGGAGCAATCATGAAAAACGCAAAAGAATTAAAGCAAGAGCTTTTTTACCGCAAGAAAAGTGTGTGGGAGGCCGCCGGCAATGGAGTGACCGAGGCAGCCTTTGACTTTGCCGTCGGCTATGCCGATTTTCTTGACCGCGCAAAAACCGAGCGCGAGGCCGTTGCAGAAGCCGTCAAGGAGGCAAGAGCACACGGCTTTTTGCCCTTTTCCTTTGGTGATAAGATCCTTCCCGGCGGAAAATATTACTACAACAACCGCGGCAAGAGCCTTTACCTTTTTTCGATCGGCAGCGAGAGCCTTGAAAACGGCATCCGTATTTCCGCCGCACACATCGACAGCCCCCGCATTGATCTGAAGCAGGCTCCCCTTTATGAGGAGGAGGGTATGTGCTTTTTCAAAACCCACTATTACGGCGGCATCCGCAAATACCATTGGGTAGCCACTCCTCTGTCTCTTCACGGCGTGATCGTCAAGAAGGACGGCAGCAAGGTGGAGATCGCCATTGGTGAGAGCGATGCGGACCCCATCTTTTATATCAACGATCTCCTGCCCCATCTCGGTCACGGAACCGACAAGCTACCCCTTGGCGAGGCCATTCCCGCCGAGAAGCTGAACATTCTGATCGGCAGCTCGCCCTTTGCTAACGGTGGCGAGGAGAGCGACCTGATCAAGCTGAACATTCTTTCCATCCTGCACGAAAAATACGGCATCAGGGAGGACGATTTTCTCTCCGCTGAGCTTACCGCCGTTCCCGCATTCCGTGCAAGAGACATCGGCTTTGACCGCTCGATGATCGGCGCTTACGGTCACGACGACCGCGTTTGCGCGTACCCTGCGCTGCAGGCCATTCTCAACAGCGAGCACTCGCCTCACACGCTGATGTGTGTTCTGGCGGACAAGGAGGAGATCGGCAGCGACGGAACCACGGGCATGAAGAGTGCCGTATTTACCGATCTGATCGACGAGATCGCCAAGGCGGGCGGTGTCTCCCCTGCGGCAGTAAGAGCCAACTCCAAGTGCCTTTCTGCCGACGTTTCGGCTGCCTATGACCCCAACTTTGCCGATGTATTTGAAAAGCGGAACACCCCCCTGCTCTCCTCCGGCGTGGTGCTGACCAAGTTTACCGGCTCCCGTGGAAAATCCGGCACCAACGATGCAGACGCCGAGTATATCGGCTGGCTGCGCGGCGTGATGGAGCAGGCAGGCGTGGTCTGGCAGGCAGGCGAGCTTGGTAAGGTAGATTGCGGCGGTGGCGGCACTGTGGCCAAGTATATTGCCGAGCACAACATTGACACCGTGGATCTCGGTGTGCCCGTGATCTCCATGCACGCTCCTTACGAGGTGGTGGCCAAGGTGGATGTTTACGAGGCCTACCGCGCATTCTGTGCGTTCTGTCAGCGATAATGTTTGAGCAGCTGCAATTAGCCGAAGCAAGGCTTGATGAGCTTGATGCAAGGCTGGCCGACCCTGCCGTCTGCTCTGACGGCGGCACCTACACCACGCTGATGAAGGAATACCGCCGACTTGAGCCGACCGTGCTCTTATACCGAGACTGGAAAAGGCTTCTGAAGGAGACCGAGGAGACAAAGGAGCTGCTGCTCCTTTCGGACGACGGCCTTTCCTCTCTGGCGGCCGCCGAGCTTGACCTACTGAAGGATGAGCTTGCCGCAGCAGAAAAAAAGCTGCGGGAGGCGCTGCTCCCCCGCGACCCTAACGACGACCGAAACGTGATCGTGGAGATCCGTGCGGGTGCGGGTGGCGAGGAGGCCGCCCTCTTTGCGGCCGTGCTTTACCGTATGTATACCATGTATGCCGCCGATGCGGGCTTTTCCACCTCTCTGCTTTCCGAAAACCGCACCGAGCTTGGTGGCTACCGCGAGGTCGATTTTATGATCGAGGGCGACGGCGCTTATTCAAGGTTGAAGTTTGAATCGGGCGTACATCGCGTGCAGCGCGTGCCCGTCACCGAGTCGCAGGGCCGCATCCAGACCTCCACCGTTACCGTAGCCGTGCTCCCCGAGGCCGAGGAGGTGGAGGTGGAGATCAACCCCGCCGATATTGTGATGGAATCCTGCAAAAGCAGCGGCGCGGGCGGTCAGCACATCAACAAGACGGAATCTGCCGTCCGCCTGACCCACAAGCCCACGGGGATCGTGGTAGAATGTCAGGAGGAGCGCAGCCAATTTAAAAACCGTGACAAGGCAATGAAAATGCTTCGCTCCAAGCTTTATGATATAGAGCAGCAAAAGCAACAGGATGCCATTGCGGGCGAGCGCCGCTCTCAGGTGGGAACGGGTGACCGCAGCGAGCGCATCCGCACCTACAACTATCCGCAAGGGCGCATTACCGACCACCGCATCGGTCTTACCGTTTATCAGCTGGACAAGTTCTTGAACGGCGGCATTGACGAGGTGGTGGATGCGCTGATCGCGGCGGACACCGCCGAAAAAATGAAGCAGTAAGCAAAAAGGAGCATCTCTTGATCACCGAACTCATTAAAATTGATGATCCTGCGGCAAATGACACCGCACTGGATCGCGCAGCGGCGCTGATCCGAGCAGGAGAGCTGGTGGCCTTTCCCACCGAGACGGTCTACGGACTTGGAGGGGATGCCACCAATGCCGATGCCGCGCGGCGCATTTACGCCGCTAAGGGTCGTCCGTCGGACAACCCCTTGATCATACATATCGCCTCCCCCGAGGAGGCCGAGACCTATGCTATGACCTCCCCGCTTTACTACAAGCTGGCAAAGCAGTTTATGCCGGGGCCTCTTACCGTCATTCTCCCGCGAAGAGATACCATCCCCACCTCGGTAACGGGTGGGCTTGATACGGTTGCCGTACGCTGCCCCGCGCACCCCGTGGCGCGCGCGCTGATCCGCGCCGCAGGCGTGCCGATCGCTGCGCCATCGGCCAATCTGTCGGGGCGGCCCTCCCCCACCAAGGCAGAGCACGTGTGGGAGGATATGAACGGGCGCATTCCCATGATCCTTGACGGTGGCGAGGCGGAATTCGGCCTTGAATCCACTATTATCGCGCTTCAGGACGACACGGCTGTTTTGCTTCGCCCCGGTGCGATTACCTTTGATGCGCTTTGCTGTGTCTGTGCCAAGGTGACCATTGCCTCTGCCGTGACGGCAGAGTTGAAGGAAAATGAGCGCCCCCTCTCCCCCGGTATGAAATACCGTCACTACGCCCCGCGCGCCTCGCTCATTCTGCTCGATGGCAAGGAGGCTGACATTGATCGCTTTTTACGCCGCGAGGCAACTCTTCCCTCTGTGGGCATCCTTTGCTATGATGACGAGCTTGATGCCCTGAAGGGCGAGGCTGCCCTCTTCCCCCTCGGCGGGAGGGAGGATCTGCAAACGCAGGCACACCGCTTGTTTGCAGCGCTTCGTGAGGCAGATGAGCAGCCACGCCTGACCACGCTTTATACCAGATTGCCGCAGACGGACGGCATTGGACTTGCCCTTTACAACCGCTGCATCCGTGCGGCGGCTCACACCATAAAAAAAGTAAACTGAAAGGAATTTTGCGACGAGATGGCAAAGAAAAAGAACTCCCCCGTGACCGAGCTCTCCCATATTATTCCCGCTCCCGCAACACCGCAGCCCATTACCGAGACGATTGAGAAAAACTATATGCCTTATGTGATGAGCGTGATCGTTTCCCGCGCGATCCCCGAGATCGACGGTCTCAAGCCCTCCCACAGAAAGCTGCTTTATACCATGTACAAAATGGGGCTTTTGAACGGCGGACGCACCAAAAGCGCCAATGTTGTGGGCCAGACCATGAAGCTCCACCCCCACGGTGATGCGGCGATCTATGAAACAATGGTGCGTCTGACCCGCGGCAATGCCGCCCTGCTGCACCCGCTGGTCGATTCCAAGGGAAGCTTTGGCAAGCAATATTCCAGCAACATGAAGTATGCGGCCTCCCGCTACACCGAGGTCAAGCTTGACGGGATCTGTGCCGAGCTTTTCAGCGGCATCGACAAGGATGCTGTGGATCTGATCGACAACTACGACGGCACGATGAAGGAGCCCGTGCTCCTGCCCACCACCTTCCCCAACGTGCTGGTCACCCCCAACGTGGGCATTGCGGTGGGTATGGCCTCCAACATCTGCTCCTTTAACCTTGCCGAGGTCTGTGACGGCGCCATTGCGCTGCTGCGGAATCCCAAGACCACAGTTGATAAGATCATGGATCTGATCAAGGCTCCTGATTTTTCGGGTGGCGGTCTGATCATCTACGACAAGGAGCAGATGCGGAGCATCTTTGAAACGGGTCAGGGCTCTGTGCGGATCCGCTCCCGCTACAGCTACGATAAGGCGGCAAACTGCATTGACATTTTGCAGATCCCCTACTCCACCAGCATTGAGACCATTCTTGACAGCATTGCAGATCTGGTGAAGGAGGGCAAGGTCAAGGAGATCACCGATTTCCGTGATGAGATCGATCTCAATGGCTTTAAGCTGACGCTGGATCTGCGCCGCGGCACCGATCCCGACAAGCTGATGAACCGCCTCTTTAAGCTGACCCCGCTGGAGGACAGCTTCAAATGCAACTTCAACGTCCTGATCAATTCCACTCCCCGACAGCTCGGTGTGGTCGACATTTTGAAGGAATGGATCCTCTTCCGCACCGACTGCGTGCGCCGCGAGCTGCAATTTGATCTCAAAAAGAAGAACGACCGCCTGCATCTCGTAACGGGTCTTGGAAAGATCTTGCTGGACATCGACAAGGCAGTTCGCATCATCCGCCGCGCCGAGAGCGACGAGCAGGTGGTGCCCGATCTGATGGCGGGCTTTGATATTGACCAGATCCAGGCCGATTACATTGCCAACATCAAGCTGCGCAACCTCAACAAAAGGTATATTCTCAACTGCATCCAGGAAATTGAGGGGCTGAAGCGGGAGATCGCCGAGATCGAGGAGATCCTTGGCGACGAGCTGAAGCTGAGAGCCAAGATCGCTCTGCAGCTCACCGAGATCAAGAAAAAATACGGCAAGCCCCGCTGCTCACAGCTGATCTATGCCTCCGACATCGTAGAGGTGGACGAAAAGGAGGAGGTGGAAAGCTTCCCCGTCCGTCTGGTGCTGACCAAGGAGGGCTACTTTAAAAAGATCACCTTCCAATCTCTGCGCGGCAACGACGAGCAAAGGCTGAAGGAAAACGATGAGATCAACCAGATCATTGATGCCAAGAGCACCGATAACCTGCTGTTCTTTACCAATCAGGCGCAGGTCTACCGCGCCAATGCCGATTTCTTTGATACCACCAAGGCCTCTGCTCTCGGCGATTTTCTCAGTGCCAAGCTCGGTATGGACAAGGACGAATATCCCGTATATATGCGGGTGCAGAACGCCTATCCCGAAAAGGAAAATATGGTATTCTTCTTTGCCAACGGCAAGGGTGTCCGCATTCCCATTACCGCCTATGAAACCAAGGGCAACCGAAAGAAGCTGACGGGAGCGTACTCCTCCGCCTCTCCCCTTGCGGGCATCTTTTATGAAAAGGAATCCGAGCCCTTTGAGGTAATGACCATTACCGACTCGGGGCGCGCCATTGTGTTCAAGACCTCGCAGGTTCCCGTGATGAGCACCAGATCCTCGGGCGGCGTAACGTTGATGAATCTTGGCCGCAAGGACAAGCGTGTGGCACGCGTGATCGACGAAACGAGCAAGGATTTTGGCGACCCCAAGGGGCTTCGCAAATATAAGCTCCCTGCCACGGGCTCGCTCCCCGGCGAAAAGGCGCAGGACGAGCCGGTGCAGCTCTCGCTCGATGACACACTGTCTTGAAAGGATCGCATATGAAGCAAAAAAAATCCCCCGATAAGGATCCGCGCAGGCTCCGCCTGCGGATCGTAACGCTGGTGCTGGCCATTCTGCTTTTGCTTGGCGCTGCTATCTCCACGGTTTCCATGATCGTTTACGAGATCAGGCAAAGCAAGCAAAGGAAGGACGCCGCCGCACCCGCGCCCCCTCCCTTATGGGAGGCCGCTCAGGCAGAGCCGCCAAGCGGCGCGCGGCTTTAAAGCGCAAAAAGCACTCGGCAGCCACAAGCGGCTGCCGAATGCTTCTTTATTGTATAACGAAAACCACCAGC
>JAZNFZ010000010.1:0-9752 GCA_045576195.1 Eubacteriales bacterium
CGATGAATCCCGATAGCGAATATTTTAGAGCGGCAAATCACGGTACGATCCTGTATGTTGCCGAAAACGACTATCTGAGCTGGTACAGAGGTACGCGAACGGGTTGCCGTGTATATCTGGAGTGTGTAAATGTTTTGATGGAACAGATCCTTAAGGATCAGACCAGAGGACTCTTCAAGGACGGTTAGCCGCAAGGGAGTCGAACACATAAGGTTTTAAAAGATAGATTTCCGCTGATACTGCGCCGAATTTTTCTTAAATATCCGCATATTTCTCGAAAAATTCGACTTGTCTGATCGAAAATCTATTCTTTTAAAACTGCTCGCACCCTGCGGCGTGAAAATTTTTGATGGATTTTTGCGTGGCGGGACGAGGGAAAGTGCGGACTTTTCAAGTCGCGCCACGCGTGAAGACGCGAAAATTTACCACCGCAGGGCTTATGTGTTCGACTCCCTTGCGGCTAACAGATCGACACTGAAATTGCGAAAGGACAAAAACCATAATGAAACGAATTTTAAGTCTGCTTCTTGCCATTCTGCTGCTGCTTTCCTGCATGAGTATGCTGCTTGCATGCGATGATGAGACCCCTGATGAGGGAACGCCCCCTGCCGACGGCGGTGAGGCCGATCCCCCCGCAGACCCCAAAAAGATCCCCAAGATCATTTATGACACCGATATGGATACCGACTGCGACGATGCGGGCGGCCTTGCCCTGCTGTTGGAATATGTGAAGGCAGGCAAGGCGGAGCTGCTTGGTGTGGTGGCGGATGTTCCCAGCCCCTATGCCGCTCCGTGCTGCGATTATTTTTGCCGCTACTACGGCGTGGAGGTGCCCGTGGGAACAGTGTATGCCGCGAAGGCAGATGAGGATCCCGCATACTGGGAGGGCTATCGCAATTTCCAGCTCGGCATTGTCAGCCGTGAGGGTGACTATAACCGCGTTTTTGCCAATCGCATCGGCAAGGTCGATACCGATTACCCCTCCGCCGCCCGCGTCTACCGCGAGATCTTAGCCGCTGCCGAGGATAAGAGCGTGATCGTGGTGGCAGTGGGTCTGATGACCGCGCTGCAGGAGCTGTTCCTCTCGGGTCCCGATGAGATCAGCCCGCTGACCGGCGTGGAGCTGTTTGAGCAAAAGGTGGAGAGAGTGGTCTCCATGGGCCACGCCGAGGGGCTGAAGCAGTCTAGGGCCAGCTTTAACTATCTCTATGATTCGGTGGCAGCCGAGACCTTCTTCGCCCTTTGTCCCGTGCCCGTTTATGTGAGCGGAGAGGGAAGAACGATCGAGGTGGGCGGCACTTATTCGGGTCTTTTGCCCCAGGGGCATCCCCTGCGCGAGTCCTATGAGATCTATTGCGGACGGGATCGCGGGCGCAAAAGCTGGGATCTGATCTGTGTGCTGTATGCCATGGATACCGAAAGCAAGCTGTTTAAAACCAAGACCCGAGGCACGGTGAAATACACATCGCAGGGCGATATACTGGAGTGGAAGGAGTACAACGGCAAGCGAGCTGACTATCTGGTGGAGCTGAAGGCCAAGGAGGATACGATTTGCGTGCTGTTGGAAAAGCAGACCAAGGGTATTTTTGATTGAGTCGATCACGGCTTGCGATGAGCTTTGATAATCATATTGAAAACAGTTTGGAGGAACCAAAAATGAACGAAAGAGAAATGCCCGTCATCATCTTTGACACCGATATGGAGACCGACTGCGACGATGCGGGCGCGTTGGCCATTGCCATTGAGTACGCCAAGGCGGGCAAGGCAAAGCTTTTGGGTATCGTAGCCGATGCCATCAGTGAATATTCCGCCCCCTGCTGCGAGGCGATCTGCAACTACTATGACTTCAAGGTGCCGATCGGCGCCGTTTACGAATCCTTCTACCCCGATTCGGAGACCGACCGCTATACCCGCTACCGTGCCGGCTTGCGTAATTTCGAGGCCAGAAATCGCCGCTACTCCAGAGAGTATGCCAAGGTTCTCGGCAAGCGCGATGTGGATTATCCCGCCGCGGAGATCGTCTATCGCCGCCTTTTGGCCGAGGCCGAGGACAAGAGTGTAACGGTGCTTTGCGTTGGCTTTTTGACCGCTCTTGCCCGTCTGTTTGAGACCGAGGGTGACGAGATCAGCCCCCTGTCGGGTCTTGAGCTTTTCGAAAAAAAGGTCAAATATGTGGTGTCGATGGGTCATGCCGAGCGTCCTGAGCTCGAAAAGATCAGCACCAACCACAAAACGGACGCCATTGGCACCGAGCAGTTCTTTGCCAAATGTCCCGTGCCTGTCCACGTCAGCGGAACGGGCATCAAGGTGATGTCGGGCGCCTCCTTTAGCGAGACGTTGCCCGTGGGGCATCCCCTGCGCCACATCTACGAGATCTATCTGACCAATCCGAGCGGCGGTCGTATGAGCTGGGATCAGATCGCCACGCTTTACGTGCTGGATCCTGACAGCTCTTCTAAGCTTTGTGAGGATTTTGCGGGCACACTGTCCTTCAGCGCCAATCCTTTGGATATCGTCTGGAACGAAGGCGGCACGCGCCGTGACTGTTGGGTCTATCCCATCGTCTCGGACGAGGAGCTATCCGCATGGGTCGATAAGCGTATGCTTGGTGATCTGACATAAAAAGGAGCAATGAAATGAGCGAAAAAAAGATGCCGTTGATCATTTATGATACCGATATGGACACCGACTGCGACGACGTTGGTGCGCTGGCGATGATCTTGGAATACCAGAAGCGCGGCAAGGCAAAGCTGCTTGGCATCGTGACCGATGCGATCAGTGAGTATTCCGCGCCGATGTGCGAGGCCTTCTGCAACTACTATGACGTGAAGGTGCCCATCGGTTCGGTGCATTTTTCGATGTATCCCCGCCTGGAAAAGGGCAGATACGCCGAATATCACAAGACGATGGCGCACTTTGCCCCGGGCCCGCGCTGCTACACCCGCCCCTTGGCCAAGATGCTGGGCAAGCGCGATGTGGACTATCCCGCGGCAGAGACTCTTTACCGCAAGCTGCTCTCCGAGGCAGAGGATAAGAGCGTGACTGTGGTCGTGGTGGGCTTTATGACGGCGCTTGACCGTCTGTTTCTCACCGAGGGTGACGAGTATAGCCCCCTTTCGGGCATTGAGCTGTTCGAGAAGAAGGTGGATAAGGTGCTGTCGATGGGTCATGCCGAGCAGCCCGTGATCCCCTCCAAGAGCTTTAACTATGTGATGGATGGAGAGGGCGCCGAGGCGGCGTTTGCCAAGTGCCCCGTGCCGATCTATGTCAGCGGTGCGGGCGGCTCCGTGATCACGGGTGCCTGCTTTACCGAAAAGCTGGAGCTGGGTCACCCCCTGCGCTTTTCCTATGAGAAGTGGCTACGGGCGCAAAGCAAGGGTCGCTGCAGCTGGGATCAGATCACCACGCTCTATGCCCTCGATCCCGATCATCCGATGCTTGCTACCGAGCATTGCGGTACGATTTGCTTTGATGCCGCCTCGGGTGAGGTGTCCTGGGAGCGAGAACAGGTCACCCGCGAGGACCGTTGGGTCTATCTCACCGTTTCCGACGAGGAGATGGCCGCCGAGATCGACCGCCTGATGCTGGGTGAGTTTAGCGAGGACAAATAAAAAGGAAAGCACGCTGATTTTTCAGCGTGCTTTCCTTTTTGATCGCAAAATGGAAAGGGCTCTGCTTTTCACAATGCGACGGGGCGCGGTTGCCAAAAAAAACTGTAATTTCGTGAAAAGGCCCATAACGGTATCAAAAAGGCGTGTCTGCACTTTGTGCAGACGCGCCTTTTTCGTGCTTAGAAATGTCCGTTCTCGGAGATGCCGCCGTGGATCACCACGGTGCGGTCCTCGGGCACGTACTCGTCGGGGAAGTGGATCATAATATTTTCGCCCTCCAAGCGGCTTTGCAGTGTTCTGATGGGAACATCCGCCACACCTACACCCTCGTCAAGGGCAAGGCAGGCCGCCATTGCCGCAGCCTGACCCGTGAGGATCGCAGGCGGGATCACGCGCACCAGATCCCAGCCGTAGCCGTCGGCGCAGGCACTTCTGCCTGCGGTCAGCATATTGGGGTAGTCGTGGCGGCAAAGGGTGCGAAGCGGCACCTCAAACAGGTGGTCGCGGTGCTCAAAATCGTTGATGGCACAAACCGAATCGTCAAAATGACGGTAGGCATCCTGCAGGGTAAAGGTATAGTCACCTGCCAGATGGCAGGTGGTACGGAATTGCGGCATCAGCGGGAGCATGGCAATGTCGCGGGAGTTGCGGTCGGAGTCCTTCAGGCTGCCGAGCATCTTGATCTGATTGTGGATCAGGTAATCGCTGACCTCCTCCACGGTAAGACCTGACCAGCGGGGGATGTCTGCGGGCTGGCCGTCGCCGAACAGGTTGATGTTGCCGCCCCAGCAATGGCCGTAAAGTCGGTACATATTGCCACTTTCCAGTGCCTTCTGGCAAGATTCTCTTGTGATCAGCTTTCCCGTATAGGTGTAAAAGTTTTTGCCTGCCACCGTGGGAACGCCGCCGCGCCGCAGCACGTCACAGTCGCCGGTCACATCGATCAGCATACCGCAGGTGTAATATTCCGTGCCCGATTTGCTTTCGGTGATCACGCCGCGACAGGTGTTGTCCTCCATTACGGGGTCGCACGCCATGCAGTCAAACAAAAGCTCAATGCCTGCCTCCTTGACCTGCTCGGTGAGCTGAAGGGCGAAGATGTAGGGGGAATAATGGCTCAAATAACGTACCGTTGTGGGGGATTTTGGCTCTCCTGCCTTCCACTCCTCGGGAATGGTATCGTAGCCGTATTTGGCGCTGTCGCGGATCCATTTTTCGGCAAGGCCGAAGATGATCTGCTTGCCGCGACCGTTGCACATGGGCACGAACAAATTGATAAGGCCCAGGGTGGCAAGTCCGCCGAGGATGTTGGATTTTTCCATCAGCAGCACGCTCTTGCCCTGCTTGCTCGCGGTGATGGCAGCCGCTACGCCGGCAACGCCACCACCGCACACAATAACGTCAAAATGTGCCTTGGGGGTAAGAGATTTGCAAAGATTTAAGCGATCCATTGAAAACTCCTTTTCCTTTGATTGGTATATAAACCCATTATAGCAGGGGATGCTATCCTTGTCAAGATATTTTGCAAATGACGGGCACGTCGGAAAGGGGAGTATATGGAGCATTTTTGGTTAAAGGAGGCAAAAACGGTAGAAGAGGAGGCTGTGCGGGACTATCGCTGGCTTCACGCCCATGCGGAGGTCGGCTTTTCCTTGGAACGGACCTATTCCTATGTCAAAAGCCGCCTTTTGGAGATGGGAATCGCGGCAAGCGATTGCGGCAGGACGGGGCTGGTGGCCGTGATCGGTGAGGGGGGAGCGGGAACGCTGCTTTTGCGGGCAGATATGGATGCGCTTCCCATCAAGGAGGAGAGCGGCCTTGCCTTTTCGGGGCAAAACGGTTATATGCACGCCTGCGGGCATGATATGCACACGGCGATGCTTCTGGGGGCGGCAAAGCTACTGAAAAAGCACGAAAACGCACTCCGTTGTAGGGTAAAATTGATGTTTCAGCCTGCGGAGGAGCTGCTTTCGGGAGCGGCGGATATGATCGGGGCGGGGGTACTGACCGATCCCGTGCCCGATGCGGCCTTTGCGCTTCACGTTGTCACGGGCGTGCCCTATCCAACGGGTACACTGTTTCTGCCCGCAGCGGGGGTGGGAGCGCCTGCGGCAGATTATTTTTCTCTTTTGATCAAGGGAAAAGGCTCACACGGTGCGATGCCACAGAGCGGGATAGACCCCTTGCCTGTAGCCGCGCAGATCCTGCTTGGTACGCAAACGCTTCTGACGCGCGAGTGTAGCCTGCGGGAGTCAGCGATGCTCACCTTTGGCAGCATTTTGGCAGGAGAGGCACATAACGTGATCCCCGATAAGGCCCTGCTGAAGGGAACACTTCGCACCCTTGACGAGGCGACTCGCGCCCGCCTGAAGCGTCGCCTTGGCGAGGTCAGCAGCGGGATCGCCGCGGCCTTTGGCGCGACAGCCGAGCTTACCTTTGACTACGGTGCTCCCGCTCTCCTCAACAGCGGCACGCTGCTTGCGATGATCAAGCCGCACCTTGCCGTGCTGCTTGGCGATCGACGGCTGATCGATCTTGGCGCGGGCGGTGAAGGGGGGCTTTCCTTCAGCGGTGGCTCGGAGGATTTCTCCCACATTTCACAGCGCCTGCCGTCGCTTATGGCGATGCTTTGTGCGGGTGATCGCGCGGCGGGATATCTTTATCCGCTTCACCATCCGAGCGCGAGATTTGACGAGAGTGTCCTGCCCATTGGTGTGGCCGTTTTTTGTACCGTTGCAGCCCTTTTTGAAAAAAATAGATGAATTTTGTACTTTTTTGTTGCACTTGCCCCCGCTTTGTGATAGAATGAAAATAGAAAGAAAGCAAAAGGGGGCTTTATGGATCTTGTCCTTCTGACCGCGCTTGGCGTGGGCGGTGCCACGGTTGTGGGCGCCGTGATCGGATTTTTGTTCAAACGGATCTCACATCGGTTCAGCGACATTGTGCTTGCCTTTGCGGCGGGGGTGATGCTGGCCGCCGCGGTGCTCGGCCTGATCCTGCCGTCGCTTGAGCACGGCGGCAAATTCGGTATTCTGATCACAATTGCGGGAATATTTACAGGTGCGCTCTGTCTTTTCCTGATCGACAAGCTGGTGCCGCATATGCATCAGATGGAGAAGGGCATGACCGAGGAGCCGCATCGCGGCAATGCAAGCATCGATAAGGTCATGCTGTTTGTGCTTGCCATCGGTATCCACAACCTGCCTGAGGGTATCGCCGCAGGCGTGGGCTTTGGGGCAGGCAACACGGCAGAGGCACTGGTGATTGCAGGCGGCATCGCTTTGCAGAATATCCCCGAGGGAATGGTGATCATCGGCCCGATGCTCAGCGTGGGATTAAAGCCGCGCAGAACCTTTTTCTATGCGTTTCTGACAGGTCTTGTCGAGGTGCTCGGCACCTTTATCGGCTATTTCGCAATCAGCGTGGCCTCGGCGATTTTACCCTTTGCCCTTGCTTTTGCGGGTGGCACGATGCTGTATGTCATCAGCGATGAAATGATTCCCGAAACCCACGCACACGGCTCCGAGCGTGGCGCCACCTTTTCTCTTCTGTTCGGATTTTGCTTGATGCTTTTGTTTGATGTTTTGCTTGCTTGATTCAGATCGGGCACAAAACGGTATCAAAAAAGCGGCGTTACCCACCGGTAACGCCGCTTTTTATTATTTCTTGTTTTTGCGCCCGAAGATCTTGCTTCGGAACAAAATGATATTCATCGCGGCAAAGAAGAGCACAAAAATGATCAGGGTCAGGATCGGTTTTTCGGGAGCAAGCTTGGCAAGGAACATCATCGGGAAGCCGAAGACGATGGCGGGGAAGTTCTGGTAGACCAGATTGTCCGAGGCGGGGGTCCTGAAGTCGCCGTCCACCTCGCGCAGCAGGATGATGCCCGTGCTGGCCGTGCCCGTCAGCATACCGTACATAGCAAGGAACTGCTCCTCGGCATAGTCGCCGAAAAGGGTCTTTGCCACAATGCGGTTGTAGATGTAAGTAACGATCAAGCCTACCACGCCAAGGATGAGGATGATGCCCCAATAGCGCTCCAGAATGTCAAGGCGGATGGCCGCCACGCCTGCCACCACCATAATATCAAAGAAGAAGTTGCTGGCGCGGGTCATCAGGAAGTTGTTGGTGTATTTTTTCTTGATGATGTTCTTGCGCCGCAACAGGTTCATCAAAAGCTTGATGAGGGTGGCAGAAAGCACACCGAGGAGGAAGTTGAAGCCGTAGATGAGTGACCGCATCCCCTCAAGCAGCGAGCCGAGGAGGAACATCAGCGCATAGGCAAGGGCATATGCCACCAGGATCAGCGCGATCTGCACGGTCATTTTGTCCATGCTCTCCTGCATCGGGATCTCATTTTCGGATTCCACCGCCTCACTTTGCAGACTGCCGTCTGTGCGGCTGGAGAGCACCAGTCTGCCGCTCTTTTTCATCACGTTGAGGTGAACGACACCGCCGATGGCGGCGGTAAGGAAGCCGAGTGCCGCAATGGTCAGACCAAAGCTCTTGCCGCCCGCAAAGCCGAAATCGGTTTCATAGAGCAGACCGTAGTTCATCGCCTGTCCCGTGCCCTGACCGTAGCCAAAGGGCAGCAGCACGCCTGCCGCAGGGAAGAAATCAGGCATAAAGAGCATTACGGCGATAAGGCCGATGCCAAGACCGAAAATGCCTTGGATAAGGTAAGTGGCCACCGTGGTGACACCCGTGTTGAAGATCTCGCTCGAGCGCTTTTGGGTCAGCTTGCTGTTGGTGGTCTTAAAGGCCGAGGCGATAAAGCCGAGCGCCAGCGCGTGGTAGGTGATGATCTCAAGATTGGCGGTGCCCTTGAAGGCGAACAGCGCGGTATCAAACATGACCTGGCCCGTAATCGCCTTGTAGATGGCGGCCACAATGAGAAGAATGACGCCGCCCAGCACCGAGGTGGGGATCAGCGAGTTTTGCAGAAGGGGAATTCCTTTTTTGAGAATGTTAGCCACCAGCAGGCTTCCCAGCAGAGTGGCAAACAAAACGATCCAGCCCCAGACATTATAATCCCAAAAATTGTTCATGCTCGGCTCCTTTTTTGATGTTTTGATAGCGGTGGAAGATATGCACGTATTTTAAGGCGTTAAAGCGCTTGCTTCCCTTTAGCTGGAAGATCCTGCCGTCGTGATAGATGTTGAGCTTGTTGCGCCCCAGCACCGTAACCGCCGTGGTCTCGTCAAAGGAGAAATATTGGTTGCCATAGACACTGCTGATCTCAATTCTGTTGCCAAACAGAGAGATAGCGGCAGCCTTGGCAAGCCGCCGTCTGTTTTGGTAGGGAATGACCTCGGTCAGGCGTGCGCTGTCACGGTAGATGGGCGTGTCGCACATAGCCGTCACGTCAAGACGGTTGATAAAGGCGCTTTGGTGATCATACCATTCTGCCACAAAGCGGAAGGGGAAGGAAAAGCCCTCGCCGCGAAGCTCCTTGGTGGGGAGATAGCGCACACTCTGTCCGCAGGTGAGGCAGGTGACAAGATCGTTGTGGCTTTCAAAGGTGGAAAGGCCGCAGGTGGGGCAAACATACATGGCGCGCTCCAGATATTCGGCCGATTTTTTGTGATAAAAGCAGATGTCGGTGTTGGCCTCGTTGACATAAAGCCCGTCGCGGATCCTTGAAAACAGCGCCTCATCGGTCATCAGGTCATATTCCTCGGGCATCAGCACCTCGTGCACATAGGCCTTCATACGTCCTTTTCGGATCACGTCGCTCCAGCGAGGCTGTGCACCGTAGCCGCCCTCAATGCGGTAGAGCACGATGGGCATGTGCAGCTTTTTGGCCAAGGGAACGATGGAGGGGCTCATATATTCGGTTCTACCGCTGTAGGTGCGGTTTCCCTCGGGAGCTATAGCGATAGAGCCGCCCTCTTTCGCAACTCTGATACAGGTCATAATAGCTCTTAAGTCCGTCGATTGCTTTTTAATTGGGATAGGATTTACTAAAAATTGTATGAGCTTTGATACGAAGCCGTTTGAAAAAAGGTCCTCACTTGCAACATAGTAAACAGGGCCCTTGAAGGTCATACCAACAAAGAATTGGTCAAATGCAGTCTGATGATTAAAAATGATCAGATACTGCCTGCCGTTTTGCTCCTTGAATTTTTCAACACTTATATG
>JAZNFZ010000011.1:0-17277 GCA_045576195.1 Eubacteriales bacterium
CCATCGCGCTGCTCTCCGAGAAGGGCGGGATCCCGCCCTTCTCGGAGAGCAGCGCGATGGTACGGTCTGCGATCTTATCGGGAAAAATGTGGGTGTGAAAATCAATGATCATAAAAGGCCTCGATCCTTACAGATTTGCGAGCTCCTCGCAAGAAATAGTATGGATCTGTTGCGCTGCCAGTATGCCGTCAAGCTTTTCGCAATCGGAGGCCTTCAGCACTACATAAGCCTGGTCGACATCCACCGAAAGGCCGTACATATACTCAATATTCACGCCGTTCTCGTCAATGGCGGCAAGCAGCTCCTGCAGGCTGCCCACCTTGTGGGGAATGCGAATGATGGAGATGGCGGAAAGCAGAGAGGAAAAGCCGCTCTCGGAGAGCTTTTCCTTGCCGCGTGCGGGATTATCCACGATGAGGCGAAGCAGACCGAACTCGGTGGTGTCGGCAAGGCTGAGGGAAAGAATGTTCACGTCATTCTTTTTCAGCACCTCAAGCACCTCGGAAAGTCTACCCGATCTGTTTTCAATAAATACAGTCAACTGCTGTGCAAACATAACTCAATCCTCCTTTAAATAACGGTTGGCTCAGTAAAGCTTACGGTTATCCACAACGTGTACCGCCTTGCCCTCGCTGCGCTTCAGCGACTGGGGCTCGACGATCTTGACCTTGGCGCTGATGCCAAGTGCCTGCTGGATCACGTGGGCGATCTTCTTGGTCATCGCCTCGATGACACGGATCTCATCGGTGTAGTAGCGCTGATCCAGCTCCACCTGCACCTCAAGGGTGTCAAGGTTGTTGACTCTGTCCACGATCATCATATAGTGAGGTGTGACCTCCTCCACATCCACGAGAGCAGCCTCGATCTGGCTGGGGAAGACGTTGACACCGCGGATGATCAGCATATCGTCCACTCTGCCCTTGAAGCGCGAGATACGCGCGCTGGTTCTGCCGCAGGCACAGGGGGTGCGATCCAGGCTGGTGAGATCCTTGGTGCGGTAACGGATGAGCGGAATGCCCTCCTTGGTCAGCGTGGTAAAGGCCAGCTCACCCGTCTCGCCGTCGGCCACGGGAGTGAGGGTGGCGGAATTGAGGATCTCGGGATAGAAGTGATCCTCGCAGACGTGCAGGCCCTTGTGATACTCGCAGTCGCAAGCAACGCCGGGGCCCATCACCTCGCTGAGGCCGTAGATATCAAAGGCCTTGATATGAAGGCGGCTCTCGATCTCCTGATGCATTTTTTCGGTCCAGGGCTCCGCGCCGCAGATGGCGGCCTTGAGCTTGATACGGTCAAGCAGCCCCTCGGCGGCCAGCACCTCGGAGATGTGCAGCAGATACGAGGGGGTGCAGGCAATGGCCGTGGCACCGAAGTCCACCATCATTGTGGTCAGCTTTTTGGAGTTGCCCGTGCTCATGGGCACCACGGTGGCGCCGATCTTCTGCGCGCCGTCGTGAGCGCCGAGGCCGCCCGTAAAGAGGCCGTAGCCGTAGGCAACCTGAATGATGTCGTCCTTGCCGACACCTGCCATGGTCATACATCTTGCCACGCATTCGGACCAGACCTCAAGGTCACGTCTGGTATAGCCCACAACGGTGGCCTTTCCCGTGGTACCGCTGGAGGCGTGGATGCGAACGATCTCGGAATTGGGAACGGCAAACAGTCCGAAGGGATAGTTGTCGCGCAGATCATCCTTGGTGGTAAAGGGCAGCTTTGTGAGATCCTCAATGCCCTTGATATCCCCGGGCATCAATCCCACTGCCTGCATTTTTTTGCGATAAAACGCCACGTTGTGGTACATATAGTCCACCAGCTTGACGAGTCTCGCGCTCTGGAGATGTGTCATCTCATCTCGGCTCATACATTCCTTTGCTTCATTCCAGATCATCATATTCTCCTTTTAGTGCTTTGCCTCGTATCCGTAAGCAAATGCCTTTTTGTTGATCTCAATGGTTTTGGCAGGCACCGTGCTCTCCACGGTCTCAAGCCAGGTCTCACGGTCAAAGCCGATAAAGCCCGCCGCGTAGCCCAGCACCACGGAATTGAGCACCTTGCTGTTGCCAAGCTCAATGGCGATCCGCTGCCCGTCAACGGTAAACACGCGGTGTGCCTTCTTGAGGCTCTCCACGATCCCCTCGGGGTACTCCTTGGCACCGATCACCACGGTCATGGGATCAATGCGGCAATCGTTGATCACCAGAACGCCGTCCTTTTTGAGGAAATGGGAGTACCTGAGTGCCTCAAGTCGCTCAAAGGCGATGATCACATCCGCCTGCCCCTCCTCTACCACGGGCTCGTTGACCTTTTCACCGAAGCGCACAAAGGTGACCACGCTGCCGCCTCGCTGCGCCATACCGTGCACCTCTGAAATTTTTACATCGCAGCCCGCCTTCATTGCGGCCTTTCCGATAATACGGCTGGTCAGCAGAGTTCCCTGCCCGCCAACGCCAACAATCATAATATTTTTCGTCATCGTCATATCACTTCTCCACCGTTTTAATTGCACCGAATTTGCAATAGCTCCGACAAAGGCCGCAGCCGTTACACATTGTGGCATCGATCCGCACCTTGCCGTCCGCACCGCGCGTCATCGCGGGGCAACCGATCTTCATACAAGCGCCGCACTTTTTGCAGGCATCGGGATCGACCTCGCATCTGTTGGGGAATTTTTGCCCCTTCAGCAGCACGCAGGGTGCCTTGGCAATGATCACGGTCAGCTCATCTCCGTTCACGGCGGTGCGGATCGTTTCCTCCAGCCCCACCACGTCGAAGGAGCTGATCTCGATCACATTTTTCACACCCACGGAATGGCAAAGGGCCGCCAGATCAATGGCATAGGTCTCCTCGCCCTTGAGCGTCTTGCCCGTGGCGGCGTGATCCTGATGCCCCGTCATACCCGTGGTGCGGTTATCCAAGATCATCACGGTGCCGCTGGCCTTGTTGTAGACCATATTGATGAGAGAGTTGATGCCCGTATGTAGGAAGGTGGAGTCACCGATCACGGCGACCCAGTTCTTGATAAACTCCTTGCCGCGCGCCTTTTCCATACCGTGAAGGGTGGAAATGCTGGCTCCCATGCAGATCGTGGTATCGATCACGCTAAGGGGTGCCACAGCGCCGAGGGTATAGCAGCCGATGTCGCCTGCGGCGTGGATCTTCAGCTTATTCAGCACCGAGAACACGCTTCTGTGAGGGCAGCCGGGGCAAAGAATGGGGGGACGGGCAGGAGCCTCCTGCTTGTCAAACACCGTCTCGTCCTTGCCGAACAGCACGCGACGAAGGAGGTTGGCGCTGTACTCGCCCTGCCTTGTAAACAGCTCCTTGCCCTTGACATCATAGCCAAAGGCTCTGACCTGCTCCTCAATAACGGGCTCCAGCTCCTCAAACACGTAAACCGTCTCGACCTCCGCCATAAAGCGGTCGATGAGATCTTTTGGAAGGGGGTTGACCAGGCCGAGCTTCAGCACGCTGGCCTCGGGGCAGACCTCCTTGACATACTGGTAGGCAATGCCGCAGGTGATAAAGCCGATCCGCTTGTCGGCGATCTCCATACGGTTGACCGAAAACGCGGCGGCATCCTTAGCCATCCGCGCCTCTCTTGCCTCGACCACCAGGTGTCTGCCGATGGCAGAGGCGGGCATCATCACATATTTGGCAAGATCACGGTTATACGGCTTATCCTCCACCTCGGTGCGCTCACAAAGCGTTACCGCGCTCTGCGAATGCGCCAGCTTTGTGGTGGTACGCACGATCACGGGGGTATCATACTCCTCGCTGAGGCGGTAAGCAAACTTAACAAAATCCTTGGCCTCCTGGCTGTCGGAGGGCTCAAGCACCGGCACGTGCGCCGCGCGGGCGATCATACGGGTGTCCTGCTCGTTCTGCGAGCTGGCAAGCCCGGGGTCATCGGCCACCACGAACACCGCGCCGCCGTTAACACCTGTGTAGGAGAAGGTGTAGAGCGGGTCTGCCGCTACGTTCAATCCCACGTGCTTCATGCAGGCAAGGCTTCTCACGCCCGAGATCGATGCGCCGATGGCCACCTCGGCCGCCACCTTCTCATTGGGCGCCCACTCGGTGTATACCTCCTCATATTTGGCAAGATACTCGCTGATCTCGGTGCTGGGCGTTCCGGGATAGGCACTGGAAAGCTTTACTCCTGCCTCAAATGCACCTCTGGCAATGGCCTCATTGCCAAGCATAATGGTTTTTTCTGACATATCAAACACCTCTTAAATCCTTTACTCGTTTTGCTTTTCCCTCAAATCGCTGCAGGGTGTTGGGCGACACCGGTGTGACCTTGGCATCCAGCCCCAGCACGATCTTCAGCTTGTTTTTCACCACGGCGGTGATCCGCTCCAGCTCCGAGAAGGAGTCGGTGCTCTGCGCCAGCTCCACCTTGATGGTCATTTTATCAAGGTAGCCCTCGCGCTCCAGAATGATCTCGTAATGCGGCCCCAGCTCCGGTACACCGAGGATGACCTCCTCGATCTGACTGGGGAAGACGTTGACACCGCGGATCTTCAGCATATCGTCACTGCGCCCCGACAGATTTTCCATACGGCAGAAGGTTCTGCCGCACTTGCAGGGCTCATAGAAGAGACGGGTGATATCCTTGGTGCGGTAACGGATGAGGGGCAGGCCCTCCTTTTTGATGCAGGTGATCACCAACTCACCCTTCTCCCCCGCAGGCAGCACCTCACCCGTGGCGGGATCGATGATCTCGGGGATGAAGTAGTCCTCGTTGATGTGCATACCGCAAAGCTCGGTGCATTCGCCCGACACGCCGGGGCCCATCAGCTCGCTCATCCCGTAGTTGGAGGTGATCAGCAGATCCTTGCCCCAGAAGCGGTGCATCTCCTCGCGCATGGCATCGGTCAGAAGCTCACTGCCCACCAGGGCGATCTTCACCTTCAGATCGGTGGCAGGCTCGATCCCCATCTCCCTTGCCACCTCGGCAAGGCGCAGAGCGTAGGAGGGGGTTGCCACCAGCAGCGAGGTCTCAAAATCCTGCATATACATGATCTGCTTTTGCGAGTTGCCCGTGGAGGAGGGCACGATGGCCGCGCCGATCCGCTCAAGGCCGTAGTGAAGGCCGAGCGCACCCGTAAACATACCGTAGCCAAAGCAGATCTGCGCCACATCGGTAGCAGAGGCACCGCCCATGCAGGCAATGCGCGCCACACACTCGGTCCAGGTATCAAGGTCGCCTCTGGTATAGCCCACCACCGTGGGCTTTCCCGTGGTGCCGCTGGAGGCATGGATGCGGACCAGCTCGTCCTTGTCCACGGCAAACAGCCCGAAGGGGTAGTTGTCCCGCATATCCTGCTTGGTGACAAACGGCAGCCTTGCAAGATCGGCCAGCGTCTTGATATCCTCGGGGCGCACGCCCGCCTCGTCCATTTTCTTTGCGTAAGCAGGCACCTTGCGGTAGACCCTGCTCACGGTCTCCTGCAAGCGAGAGAGCTGGATCCGCTCGATCTCCTTGCGGGGTAACGTTTCTTCCTTTGACCAAATCATAGCTACAACCTCTGTTTCAGTTTATTTGATTTCTCCCTCAACGCTCTTGTCAAACGCCTCGGAAATGACCGCCGCATCGGGCTTTTTGGAAAGCAGGCTGACCGCCACCGTAATGATGACCGAGAAGACCATACAGATCACACCAATGAGGGGCGAGGTGGCCACGCCGTCCTTGAGGACCTTGGCGAAGGGAGCGCTCCAGTTGTTTTTATCATAGCCGAACACCACGATCAGCACCGCGGTCAGCACGGGCGAGCTGATGACAGAGGCCCACACCGCAGGGCGGGTCACTCTGCGCCAGGTCACGCCCAGCACATACGGCCCCATAAAGCAGCCCGCCAGCGTGCCCCAGCTGATGCCCATCATATAGGCAATGGCCGCAATATCAAATTTCTCATTGCAGATGGCAATGACCACGGAGATCAGCACGAACAGAAGGCAGAGCGCCTTCATCACAACATTGACCCGTTTGTCGCTTGCCGACTTGTTGACGCTGCCCTTATAGATGTCCACCGCAATGACCGAGGCCGAGGCCAGTGACACCGAGGAAAGAGTGGACATGCTGGCCGACAGGATCAGCACCGCGATCAGACCCGTCAGTCCCGCAGGAATGACCACGCTGAGCATCGTGGGGATCACATCGGCGTGGGGCAGGCCTGCCGTTTCGGGGAAAAAGATGCTGAGTGCGCCCGAAAAATATGCAATAAAGCCGATGATCAGCGCAAAGGCCGTGCTCACCACGACGCCCTGGGAGATCGCCCGCTTGTCGCGGACGGCATAATACTTATGGATGGTCTGCGGCAGCGCCCACACGCCCATCGAGGTCAGCAGGATCAGCGAGATGAGCGAGACCGTGCTGCCGTAAAGCCCCTTGCTTTCCGCATGGAAGGTAAACCAGGTCAGGTTGGGGTCATTCACCAGGCGGGAGAGATCCCAGCTCACCTGCTCCGAGCCCATCAGGCAGAAGAACATACAGATCACACCTGCGATCATAATGATGCCCTGAATAAAGTCGGAAAGTGCGGTGGCAAAATACCCACCGAAGAAAAGGTAAAGCGCCGTCAGCGCGGCCAGCGCCACGATGACGATCCAGCCCCTGATGCCGAACACGATCTCAAACAGGCTGCTAAGTCCGTTATACACCGAGGCGGAATAGGGAATGAGGAAAATGAAGATGATCACCGCAGAGACCAGCTTCAGCCCCTTGTCGTCGTACCGTTTCTCAAAAAACTCGGGCATGGTCTTGGCCTGCAGACGCTTTGTCATATTTTTGGTCCGCTTTGCCAGCACCAACCAGGCGATCAACGTGCCGAGGATGGCATTTCCGATACCGATCCAGACCGAGGCAAGCCCGAAGGAGCGGCCAAACTGCCCCGCGTAGCCGATGAAGATCACCGCCGAGAAGTAGGTCGTGCCGTAGGCAAAGGCGGTCATCCAGCCGTTGAGACCCTTTTTGCCCGCCAGCAGAAAATCGTTGACCGAGCCCGAGCGGCTTTTGGTGTAAAAGGCGATAGCGACCATAGAGAGCGCGTAGATTGCCAAAATGATGTAGTCCAAATACATAGCAGAAAACTCCATAATATTATAATATCATAGATTATAGCATATCCTCGCGGCAATGTCAACCGCGAAGGCCGCATTTTTCGCATTTTTCGCTAAGAGAGCAAAAAATGCGACAAAGCAAGCCCCGATGCCGTGGCACCGGGGCTTGCTTTTGATAAAAAATCGACTAACGGTGCGCCTTCGCGGCCTTTGCCACCAGCTCCCGCTCGGAAAAGGGCAGATAGCACCCGTTGATCAGCTGACGATCCTCACCACCCTTGCCCGCAAGGAGCAGCAGATCGCCTGCACGCAGGTCGCACACGGCGCGACGGATCGCCTCTCCCCGATCTGCGATCACGGTAAACCGCCCGTCATCCCGCGCCTCGCCGATCATCTCGCGGCAGATCTCAAGCGGATCCTCGGCATCGGGGTCGTCGGCGGTAAAATACACATAGTCGGCATAGCGCAGCGCCGCCCTGCCCAGCGGCGCGCGTCGCTCCCGCGCACGGCCGCCCACCGAGCCGATCAGCACGGCGAGCCTGCCCCGCGCGAAGGGGCGCAGGGCGCGAAGTGCCCGCTCAAGGGCTGCGGCATCAAAGGCGCGATCGGTCAAGACCATAGCCTCCTCCTGCAAAAGAGGCTCAAGCGTTCCCCGCACCGCCACCTCGGGCAGATGCGCGGCAATGCTCTGCAGCTCCATCCCCACCGTCAGACAAAGCGCTGCGGCAGCAAGGGCATCCTCCACGCCAAAGGGCGCGGGGATCCTGCAAAGTGTGCTTGCCTCTACCCCTTGGTAGCAAAGGGCAAAACTCATACCGTTGTTTGCCTTTTCGGTTTTCAAGATGCTGTTCTTCGCCACGATCTCGCCGCCGTCACCAAGAGTGACCACGCGGCCATCCGCCTCATATTCGGCCAGCTCTGCGGGCAAAAAGCAAAGCGGTGCGCCAAGGCAAAGCAGCGAGAGCACCGCCCGATGCTCCTCCTCCTGACTGCGAAAGGCACGCCGTCGCGCTGGCGGCGTCTCGCGAAGGGCGGGAAGCGCCACGGCCGCAAGGGAAAGTGCATCAAGGGTATGCCGTGCCAGCTGATAAGCAGAGACCTCAAGAATGGCTACCTCCACCCCATTGGCAAGAAAATCCGCCAATGTGCGCTGGATGTCCGCACCATCGGGAACGATGGGCAGGGGCGCTCGTCTCTCCTCGCCGAGCAGAACTCCGTCCGAGGTCACCGCACCCACCCGATAGCCCGCCCGCGCCAGCAAGGTGGCTGCCAGCAGGGCGGTGGTGGTTTTGCCGTGTGTGCCGCCAACGGCCAGCACCGTCATGGAGCGGGAGGGATGGCCGTAGCAGCGCGCCGCAAGCAGCGGCAAGACCCTTGCCGTATCCTCTACCACAAGCACCGTGGCATCGGGCGGCAGCGCCAGCCCTCTCTCTGCCACAAACACGCGGCAGCCCGCCTCATAGGCAGCATCCGCAAAAAAGTGCCCGTCGTGCAGCGGTGTTACGGTGCAAACAAACACCGTTGCGGCACATACCCGCCGTGGGTCGGTATGTATCTCCTCTATCTCACGCTCCCCCGCAAGGGGAAGCGCTCCCGTCTGCTCCCGATAGGAGATCTCCGAAAATAACTCTGACAGTCTCATCATACCTCCGTCCCTTGCCCCAGCAGCACCTCTGCACGGCGCAAAATAAACCTTGCCTCCAGCGCCTCGCGGTTTCTGGCCACAAAGCCCCCATAGGCACGATCGCACAGCACCAGCAGCGGGATCTGCCCATAGCCCTTATCACTCACATCACTCAAAATTGAAAACAGAACCTCGTCGGCCAGCACAGGCGGTGCCGTGATCAGCTCCACCGATGGCAAAAATCGCAACGTCAGCGCCCGTTTTCCCGTCAGCACCGTGCTTTTTACGCCGTAGCACTTCTCCATTTGCCTCACGCAAGCGTGGCAGAGCGTGTTGGAGCCCAGCATCACGGGAAAAAGGCAATCGCGCAGCAATTCATCGAGCATGGCTTCTCCTCCGTTTCGGAATTGGCGGTATTCCCGCCGTCCCTTTTATTTTACCACAGAGAAGGTGCAAAAACAAGCGAATTTTGCACTTCTTGCTTTTTTCTCTTGCCAAAAGGAAAAGAATGAGATATAATGAAACAAATTCCACCCCAAGGAGCCGCTTTTATGAAGAAAGAAAGCCTCTATCGCATTTTTTGCCATATGCCGGTGCTTGAAACAGACCGCCTGCAGCTGCGTGCCGCGCGTGTGAGCGATGCCAACGATATGTTTGAATATGCAAGAAACCCCGATGTGACAAGATTTCTACTCTGGGATCCGCACAGGGATGTTTCGCACACCGTCTCCTATCTCGAATACCTTGGTGGGCGCTATCGCCTCGGCGATCACTACGAGTGGGCGGTGATCCACAAGGAGGACCGCCGCATGATCGGCACCTGCGGCTTTGTGCGGATCGACTGTGCCCACAACAGCGCCGAGATCGGGTATGTACTGAATCCCGCCTACCGCGGGCAGGGGCTGATGCCCGAGGCGATCCGCCGCGTGCTGCGGTTCGGCTTTGGCGTGCTGGGGCTTCACCGCATTGAGGCCCGCTATATGGTGGAAAACACCGTCTCGCGGCACGTAATGGAGAAGGTGGGGATGCAATTTGAGGGCGTAAAGCGCCACGCGATGCTGGTCAAGGGTGCCTATCGCGACATTGGCACCTGCGCCATTCTCGCAAATGAATTTCGTGCTGAATAATCCCCCGTCACGGGGGCAATACTCCTCCTTGCAAATCTTGCAAGGAGGTTTTTTATGGCAAGTTATTTGGAAACGGGCGCTCGTACCGAGGACCTGAAGGGTACCAAAACCGAGCAAAACCTGCACACGGCGCTGAGCGGGGAGTCGCAGGCCTATCTGCGCTATCGGTGGTTTGAGAAAAAGGCCAAGGATGACGGCTTTGTCTCGATCTCGCGGCTGTTTGCCGAAACGGCAGACAACGAGCGGGAGCACGCCGAGATCTGGTTCCGCTATCTCGGAGGCCTTGGCTCCACCGAGCGCAATCTCGATGCGGCCGCGGGCGGCGAGCATTTTGAGTGGGAGACCATGTACGCGCAATTCGCAAACGAGGCCCGCGAGGAGGGCTTTGAGGTGATCGCCGCGCTTTTTGATCGGGTGGCCTCCATCGAAAAGCAGCACGAGCAGAATTACCGCAAGGCACAAAGTGAGCTGAAAAGCGGCGAGATCTTTACCGCGGCGAGCGCCGACACTCGCTGGATCTGCCTCAACTGCGGCTATATCGTGACGGGCAAGGAGCCGCCCAACGTCTGCCCCACCTGTGCCCACCCCAAGGGATATTTTGAGAAAAAGCAATAAAAAAGTGGCCTGACGGTGTAAAAAACGCCGTCAGGCCTTTTTCTTTTATATCAGGATTTCCAAGCATCGGGGCAGGTGCGATGCGCTCGGAACCACTCCCACTCGCGCAGCACGCGGTCATCGTTGCTGCACACCACGCGCACGCCGTCCGCGTCGGTGATCACGGCAATGTTTCCGTTCATCGACCGGTAGCTGCCTGCGCTGTAATCAAGGCAGAGGGTGGTCACATAAACGCGGTCGGTATAGGCCGCCACACGGTCAACAAATGCCTGCGTGGGGAACTGATTGGCATCGGTCTTGGTATACTCGGAGCTGCCCGCGCAGCAGCACACGCACACGATCTCGGGAGAGATCACCTCAAGGAATCCCTCCGACGAGGAGGTCTTGGAGCCGTGATGCCCCGCCTTGTAGAGCGTGACCTCGGGCAGGGTGTTGAGCTCGATCAGCTTCTCCTCGCCATCTGCCTCAAGGTCGCCCGTAAAGAGGTAACGGTAGGTGCCGTAGGTGAAGAGCGTGCAAACCGAATAATCGTTCTCCGAGGAGGCGTGGTTGTAGTAATAGTAGCTGTTCAGGATCTCCATGGTGATGCCGCCGCCAAGATCGACCGTAGCCAGATCCTGCTCGATCATCTCGGCCGCCGTATAATGGGTGGCCCCCGCTGTGATCTCCGCTTCCCTCTCAAGCAGGTACCGTCCGTACATATTGGAGGCTCCCTTATCCTCTTGATTGGTCATGGAAAAATCGATGATGGTGCCCACCTCATAAAGGTCAAAAATACTACCGTCCAGCACCGAAAAGCCCGCGTAGTGATCCTGGTGCGCGTGGGTCACGATGACATATTCCAGCTTTCCGTCGGTGACGTAGCGGTTGATATACGCGGCAATCGTCTCAACGCTGTCGGAGCGCGAGCCCGCATCGATCAGAATATCGTTGTCGCCCGCCTTGATGTAGGTGCAGTCGCCCGTATATTTATTGCCAAGCTCCAGAAAATGGATCTGCAGCTCGCCGTTGACCACGGTCACGGGCGGCGTATCGCTTTCAAATTGCAGTGCGCCGTAAAGGGCGCCGCCCACGGCACCGATGCCGCAGCCGACGATCAGGCAAAGGACCGCCAAAAACAGCGTAAGGGGGGCGGAAAATCTCTTTTTATTCCTCGACATTTCTATCCTCCTCTGCTGCGCTCACCGTAAAGGTGCGGATACATTTGATCTCCCCATTGGGTGCATGCTTGCCGAACTTGAAGCAATCCACCATATAGGTAATGGTGTATACGCCCTCCTTGTCGGTGGGAATGATATAGCGCCCCTCGCTATCCTTCTCCAGCGAGGTCTCCACGGTCAGCTTATCCGTCACATCAAGGCCGAAGCAGACCGCCTCAACGCCCTCCTCCTCGTAGTAATAGGGATCGCCAAGGTCCACGGAATAGCTTTTTTCTCCCTTCAGCACAAAGCGGTCATTGACCGATACCAGCAGCACCAGCGCCGCTCCCAGCACAATGCCCACAAGCAGTGCACCGATCATTGCCGCCTTTGTGGCTGTATGCAGCCTCCTTGCGGCCCTTCTCGCATCCCGCCTTACGGCAGATCTCACAGTTGACATATCTTCTCCTTCCCCGGCAATGCTCGCCGCTCTCGGATCTCTCCTTTATTATACCTTATCAAACGGGCGCTTGTCAAGCCAAAAGAGAGTCGCCGACGCGGGCTTTTTACGGCAATGCCGTCTCTTTCCCCACAAAAAGCGCGAATTTGATGGCTTGACTCTTGTTTTTTGTCGAGCCTTGTGTTATACTGGATATAATTAGGATATTTCAGGCAGCAAGGAGCGCACATATGAAGCATATATTCATTTATAACCCCATTGCGGGCAAAAACAGCACCAACGCCATCAACGACCTGCGCCAAAAGCTCTCCTCCAAGGCAGGAGCTTTGGATTATGAGTTTTACCCCACCATCGGCCCCGGCGACGCCACCCGTTATGTGAGATTTGTGTGCGAGGCAAATCCCACGCGCTCGCTCCGCTTTTACGCCTGCGGCGGCGACGGCACCGCAAACGAGGTGCTGCAGGGCATTGTGGGGCACCCCAATGCTGCCATGACCTGCTTCCCCTGCGGCAGCGGAAACGACTATGTGAAATATTACGGCGGGGCCGACCGCTTTCGGGACATTGAGGCGCTGCTGGGCGGCACCGAGGTCCCCGTGGATATTATGCGGGTGGACGACCGTTACTCCCTGAACGTGGTGAATTTCGGCTTTGATACCGATGTGGCCCGCACCATGAACAGGGTCAGAAAAAAGAAGGTCATCGGCGGCAAGCATGCCTACACCACGGGCATTTTGCACGCCCTTTTCACCGCTATGAAAAACAAATGCACCGTATATGTGGACGGCGAGCGCATCAACGACGGAGAATGCCTGCTCTGCACCGTGGCCAACGGCCGCTACGTGGGTGGCTCCTTCTGCTGCGCGCCCCACTCGCTCAACGACGACGGATTGCTGGAGGTCTGCTTTGTCAAGCCGCTCTCCCGTGCCACCTTCGTTCAGCTGATCACCCCCTACAAGGAGGGAAAGCACCTGGACGATCCGAAATTTGAGAAGTACATCGTCTATCGGCAGGCCAAAAAGGTCAAGGTAGAGGCAGGCCCCGGCTTTGCCCTGACGCTTGACGGCGAGATCGTGGAGCGCACCGAGTGCACCATTGAGATCTGCCCCCACGCCATCCGCTTCGTGGTGCCCGCAGGCCCCACCCTTCACCACGCCGAAAAAACGCCCGTTCCCGCAGGAGAAACTGCGGCAAAATAACCAAATCGCCATCTTTCTCACACCGTTTGGTGTCCTTTTATGTTTGCCCCTATTTTTTCATTCAAAATTGGGAAAAGGATCACCCAAATGCCAAAAAATATCACTTCCCTTTCCATTGACAACGGACGGTTCTTCTGCTATAATAAAGAGATGAAGTGAAGAGGAGGGTCGGGGCATGAGAGAGTATTTGCCACGCATTGTGGGAAACAAGATGCTGCGCCGGCGGATCGGCGCGGAGATCGCAGCGGGCGATTTTTCTCACGCCTATATCATCGCAGGCCCTCACGGCAGCGGCAAGCACGCTATGGCGCTTCAGCTTGCCATGGCCGCCGCGTGTCACCGCAAGAATGACCCTGCAGCTCCGCTCCCCTGCGGCTGCTGTCCCGCCTGCCGAAAGCTGCAAAACGGGCTTTCCCCCGATCTGATCCGTGTTGGGATCCCGGAGGACAAGGCCACCATCGGCGTGGATGTGATCCGTGAGCTGCGCCGCGACATTGCGCTGGTCCCCAACGACCTGGATCTGAAATTCTACATCATTGAGGATGCCCACGCGATGACGGGAGAGGCGCAAAACGCCTTTTTGCTGACGCTGGAGGAGCCGCCCCCCTTTGTGGTGTTCTTCCTGCTCACCGAGAATGCCGATGCGCTGTTGGAAACCATTCGCTCCCGAGCGCCGCTTTTGCGGATGCAGCCCATTGACGACCGCGCTCTTTCCGATTTTCTTTTGGGGAGCGGTGCTGAGCCGTCGGTCACGGCAGCCGCCGCGCGTCTGTCGCGGGAGGAGCCCGAGGAGTTTGCCATCCTTCTGCGCCTTTCCGCAGGCTCGATCGGAACGGCCATTCGGCTGCTTGACAAGGAAAAGCGTGCGCCGCTTTTTGCCCTTTACAAGAACACCGAGCAGCTCTGCCGCCTGCTGGCATCCCGCAGGGAGGCACAGCAGCTGATGCGCCTGCTGCTCCCCAAAAAGATCACCCGCAAGGAGGCGGAGGATCAGCTGCTTTTCCTGCAAAGAGCGCTGCGCGATCTGCTTCTCCTTTCCTATTCCGAAAAGACCCCCTTGCTCTTCTTTACCGACGCAGAGGCCGCCGCAGAGCTGGCCGCCTGCTTCCCCACCGCGCGCCTGATGGACCACATTGCCGCCATTGATGCCGCGCTGTCCCTCATCCGCATCAACGGCAATGTTCGCCTCACACTTTTGCGGCTTCTTGACCGCATCACCCAATAACCGATACTGGAGTAACCATGGAAGAAAAAAGAAATCATCAACCTCACAACGAGGGAGAAGCAAACGGTCAGCGCATCTCTGTGCGCCCCGGTAATTTTGCGCCCCCCAAGGCGGCGGGCGGAGAGAATCACGCGGGCGGCGAGGCTCGCCGTGAAAGCGGGCAGGGCCGTGGCGATGGACAGAACGCCCACCGCGGCAGAAACCGCCACCGCGGGCGTAGCCATAATCGCCCCAAGGGCGGCGAGGGGCAAAGCGCCCCCCAGAATCAGCAAGGTCAAAAGCCCCAGCAGAGCGGGCAGCGACCGCAGCAAAACGGCCAAAAGCCCCAGCAGGGCGGGCCGCGTCCGCAGCAGAACGGGCAAAAGCCCCAGCAGGGCGGGCAGCGACCGCAGCAGAATGGGCAAAAGCCTCAGCAGGGCGGGCAAAACGACCGCCGCAACCGCAGGCAGGGCAGGCGGCGCGATGAGCGCGGCGGGCCACGCCGCGAGGAAAAGCAGGTGCTCAGCTCCACGCTGCAGCGCGAGCTGGATGAGGAATTCAGCACCCCCAAGCTCTCCTCCACCCTCCCCTCGCTTCACCGCGAGCCCAAAAAGGAGCTGGCCGTGGAGACCGACGAGTTTGCCGTGGATATTGCCACTGCCGCCTATCTGCTGGAGGACATTCCCTGCGGCTTCCCCATTCCCGACGGCAAGGCCGTTGAGGTGGTGGGTGTGCGCTTCCGCCACGCGGGCAAGGTCTATTTCTTTGCCCCCGGCAACGAGAAATTCCGCATCGGCGAATCTGCCGTAGTGGATACGGCGCGCGGCCCCGAGCTTGGCGAGATCGTGATGCTCAACCGCAAGATCGCCGAAAAGGATATCATCCAGCCCCTGCGCCCCGTGCTGCGCCGCGCCACCGAAAAGGATATCGCCACCCAGGCCGAAAACCAGGCAAAGGAGGCCGACGCGCTGAAGATCTGTGCCGAAAAGATCGCCGCGCACAAGCTGGATATGCATCTGGTTGACGCGCAGTACGCCTTTGACGGCTCCAAGCTCCTCTTTTACTTTACCTCGGAGGGTCGCGTGGACTTCCGCGATCTGGTGCGGGATCTGGCGGGCGTTTTCCGTACGCGCATTGAGCTGCGGCAGATCGGCATCCGAGACGAATCCCGCCTGATCGGCGGCCTTGGCATGTGCGGCAGGCCCTTCTGCTGCACCTCCTTCCTTTCGGATTTCGGCCAGGTTTCGATCAAAATGGCAAAGGAGCAGGGTCTTTCCATCAACACCTCGAAGATCTCGGGCTGCTGCGGCAGATTGATGTGCTGCCTGCGCTACGAGTATGAGACCTATCAGATGGAGGCAAGACTGACCCCCTCGAAGGACTCTCTTGTTGACACACCCGACGGTATGGGTACCGTGGTCGATTCCACCCCCCTTGCAGGGCTTGTAAAGGTGCGACTGAACGCCACCCCCGACGAGGCACCCACCGTGTTCCACCGCGATGACATCACCGTGATCCCGCGGGAAAAGCCCGCCACAACACGGGAAAACCCCAGCGCGGTTGACAGCGCGGAGCTGGCCGAGGCCGACAACGCCCTGCTTGCCAAGGAGAGCACCGAGGCTTAAATTTGTAAAAAATTTTGGTTTTTTGCAAAAAGTAGTTGCTTTTTGCTGAAAATATGCTACAATAGCAATGAAATACTTAACGGAGGTATGAACTCATGGCATACAAGATTAACGACGATTGCGTATCCTGCGGTGCATGTGCAGATGCTTGTCCCGTCAACGCCATCTCTGAGGGCGACGGCAAGTATGTGATCGATGCTGAGCTTTGCGTTGAGTGCGGCGCTTGCAACGGTGCTTGCCCTGTCGGCGCTCCCCAGGCTGAGTAATAAACGCAACAAAAAAACGGCGCACGGTAGGACTTTTTCCCACTTTGCGCCGTTTTTTATTCTGACGGAAAGGAGCGCCCTATGAAGGCAATTCCCCCTCTTTCTCCCGACGAGCGGCTGGACGAGGTAAACGAGCACATCACCCTGATCCAAAAGAAAAACGGTCTCACCTTTGGCACAGATGCCTTTTTGCTCTCTGCCTTCTGCCGTCCCTGCAGGACGGCGCGCGCCGCGGATTTCGGCTGCGGCACGGGTGTGATCGCCCTGCTGCTTGCCGCACGCCGTACCTTTGCTCATATCTATGCCGTTGAGGCGCAGCAAGGCTTTGCCGAGCTGACCGAGCGAAACATTGCACTGAACGGCTTTTCCGATACCGTTACCCCACTTTTTGCCGATGTACGGGCACTGACCGCCGCCGATTTCGGCAAAGAGCTTGACGTGATCGTCAGCAATCCGCCCTATATGCGGGAGCGAAGCGGCTTTGCCGCCGCCCACAGCGAAAAGCAGATCGCCCGACACGAGGTGCTGGGCGACCTTTACGATTTTACCGCCGCAGCCGCGCGCTGCCTCAGGTATGGCGGCAGCCTTTACACGGTCTACCGCCCCGACCGCCTGGACACCCTCTTTTCCGCACTCCGCGCGGCGAGGCTTGCCCCCAAGCGCATGGTGCTGGTGCAGGATGCCCCCGACAAAGCCCCCTCTATGGTGCTCTGCGAGTCAAGACTGGGAGCGGGCGAGGAATTGGTGATGTTACCCACGCTGATCCTGCGGGAGCGCGCCGAAAACGGCGCTCCCCTCACCCCTCGCGCGCAGCGCATCTACGACAGCGGATCCTTCGATTAGGCAAGAGGGACAAATCCGAACTCGCCCTGAAGCCTGAATTTTCAGCGCTTTCGGCACTTGCCTCGCTTGCAAAGTCCGCACTTGGCGGCACTCGGCAAGCACCAAAATCATCTTAA
>JAZNFZ010000012.1:0-3426 GCA_045576195.1 Eubacteriales bacterium
TATGGTTTTCTCACCGGTTAACCTTTTTTGAACCACGCGACTATCGCGTGGTTTTCGCTATACAATAAAAATCCCCCCGTATAACGGAGGGTATTTCAGTTTCGGGCATAGCCCTAATACTACTGGCTACGCACAAATGCGCTTTAGATTGGCCTGCAGCCCTGCAATCATTATTGGCTACCCGTAAACGGGTTGACCAACTTAAAGCCTCCCTTGTGTAAAGGGAGGTGACATTTTCGCAAGAAAATGACGGAGGGATTGTGAATTGCAAACATATTTTTACCAACTATAAATCATTTTCTTTTCTCAAAACAATCCCTCAGTCAGCTTCGCTGACAGCTCCCTTTACACAAGGGAGCCTTTCACACAAGATCATTCTACGCTGAATTTTTATTTGCTTTCTGCTCATCGGCAAAGCCTTTATGGAACCCCGCCATTATGGCGGGGTTTTCTTTCTCATCAATAGGCGCGCACCTCAAAGATCACCGCATCCGCGTGGCCGTTGGTGGCGTGCACCACGATTTGTGCACCGTCGCACAGTGTTTTGTCAAAGCGCAGTACATTCAGGCGCTGGTAGTTATCCCTCACCTCGATCTCGCGCACTGCCTTGCCCTTATGAAGAAGGCGCACGGTGTAATGCTTGATCAGCTCTGCGGGCACGCCGATGCGCTGCTGCTTTTGTCGGTTGGGGGCCATCGTCACACGGATCGGGTAGCGGAAATCCGACCAGAAGGTCAGGCGCAGCTCAGAAAGCTCCCTTTGCCCATCCAGCGTCATGGTCAAAACCTCTCCGTCCGCAGAAATGCCGTCGGATATCCAACCGTTCCAACACTCACCCAACTTTCGGGAGATGCCGTTGTTGACCTGGGCAGGATCTCCGCCCTCTTTGGCCGAGGACGCTGTGAATTTCGCGGCTCTTGCATAGTCGGCAGGGTCTTCGTTGACAAGTCCGGGCAGGTAGCCGTCCGCCTTCAGGATCGCCTGCTGCAGCTCCTTGATGTGGGCGGGTGCCAGCTCTCTCGGCCGACAGCCGTACCTGCTGCAAAGCGCCGCGGCAATGCCAACCGTTTCGCCGCCAATGGCGCAGGTGCCAATGATGCGCGTGCTGCAAAGCCCCAATCTGGTGGTGGAAATATTCCTCCCCGCCATAAAGAGATTTTTGATGTTTTTGGAATAATAGGAGCGATACGGAATGGTGTAGACCCCCTCAAAGTAGCTGCAATCCGAGGGAAGGCGGTCAAAATCCAGCAAGCCGTTTGGAGCATGGAGGTCAACACACCAGCCGCCGTAGCACACCGCATCCTCAAACTGACGGTGTGCAAGAATATCGTTTTCGGTGAGCAGATAATCGCCCACCAAGCGACGGCTCTCGCGCATACCGGGCAGGTTTCCGACCCACTCCAGGGTGTGATGTTCAGCGCCGTGATCGTGAACGCCCTCGTCGCCGTTCTTCATATGATCCCACAGACCGTAGGTGTATGCCATCAGATCGTCACGGATCTCCTCATATTCCGTAATGATGTCGTCCGACTTGCCCATCAGCTCCATCCACCAATAGCCATAGTCACAGCTCGTGGTAGAGGTCATGCTGGTGCGCCGATATTCCTCGGGATCGGGAGAATCGCTGCAATCAATGGTCTTTTTCATCACCTCGCAGTGGATCCGCTTTTTCAACTGCTCCTCGGTCAGCCTTTTGGCAAAGGAGGGCGGATAATACGCAACGGGGTGCCCCGTATTTCTGCCGCGCAGCAAGATGGTGTTGCCCATACGCTCGTTGTTTGCCTCCTTCGGCGCGCGGGGCTCGTGAAATTCGTCATACGCCTCGCTGCCCGTGCGAAACTCGGCGCCCACATAGTAGCCGAGCGTACCGTTGCCCGTGCTATCTATAAATAGGGGCGCACAAAGGCGAAATCGCATCTCGGTGGTTTGCTGCACACAGTAAATGCTCCGAATAACATCATCCTCCACCTCGGCATCATACATCACGGTGTTGTAATAGACCGTGAGATTTTTTTCTTTTTTGGCAGCATCGTAAAGGACAGAATCCCAAACGGTATAGTTGAAATGGTCGTTGCAGTGCTTGTTCTCCAGCATCAGCTCATACAGCAAGCCGCCCTCGGCATAGTCGGGCTGCTTCAGACTCTGATCCGCACCCGAAATGTGAATACGGATCTCGCCCGAGGCGTTGCCCCCAAGCACAGGCCGCGCATGGACCAGCGCCACCTTGGCGCCCTGACGTGCCGCAGAAATTGCCGCACAGGTGCCTGCCATGCCGCCGCCCACCACGATGATCTCATAGCTTTTCTCGGCATAGCGTTCTGCCATCCGTCTCATAATAGCTCCTCCCCGTGTCATAGGATACCTTCATTGTACCACCTCAGCAGGTAAAAATCCTCCCATTTTGTTGACAGTTATTCCACTATTGTGCTACAATAATGGAAATAAAACCGCTTTGGAGGTGCAATATGAAAAAGGAGACCCGACTCTCTTTTCAGATCGAGCACGAGGAGTGTGCATTTCAATATAAGATGAACTGCCTGCACCACGGGTACCTCGACTTCGCCCAATCCTATGACGAGCTGAAGCTGGTGCACATCATCGAGGGCAGCGCCATCTGGAACATCGGCGGCAGGGATCATGCAGTGGGGAAAGACGACATTCTCCTGTTCAGTCGGGTGGATGAGCGCTATATTTCGCAGATCACCTCCCCCGAGTCGCTTTTGATGGAGGAGGTCAAATTTTTGCCGATGACCCTTCACCCGATGCAAGGCTGTGCCGATTTCTTCTTTGAGCGCCCACAGGGCTTTTGCAACCTCCTTAAAAAGGATGACCGTCTGCACCCCTATCTGCTCAACTGCTTTGCACAAATGCGCGAGGAGCTCAGTGCCGATCGCTTATATCAAAAGGAATATATTGTGCATTTGCTGATGGGAATGGTGATCACCGCAGCGCGGCTCAACGCCACCTCAGAGCTCCCCACATCTGCACGCGGCGACAGCCGTTACAGCCTGGTTTGCCGCATAACGGTATATATAAAGGACCACCTTCACGAGGATCTGTCGCGTGAGCGACTCGCCAAGCGGTACGGCATCAGCCCCTCCTACCTTTCCCGCCTGTTCACAGAGTACAGCGGCACCTGCCTGCAGGATTACATCGTGCGCTGTCGGATCCAAAAGGCAGTATCGCTTTTGAAAGCAGGAAAGCACAGTGTGTTGGAGGCGGCAATGGAAAGCGGATTTGCCAGCTCCTCCGGCTTTTATCGCGCCTTTCGCAAGGAAACCGGCAAAAAGCCAAAGGATTTTCTCGCAGGCAAGAGCTGACGCGGCACGATCCGTCCGCACCGCGCGTTACCCCCCAAGCCACAGCCCCCGCAACCCCAAAACGCAAAAACCACCCCAAACGGCGCCCTGCGATAAAGCAGGTCGC
>JAZNFZ010000013.1:0-9403 GCA_045576195.1 Eubacteriales bacterium
AAAGCTCGGGAAGCGTGAGAACAGTGGCCCCCTCGGCGGCGGCCCTGCTGATGGTTTTTTCTATTTCTGCGGTGTTGAAGGCCACGTCCGCAACCTTGAGCGGCGGCACCGCCACGGCGCCGCGCAGAATATCCTTGATCATACAAAAGCCTCCTCAAAAAAGAGTGGAATGATGCTTCACCTACTATTGTACCACATTTTTTTCCATATTGCAACGATTTGGCCGAAAAAAAGGCCGCGGAGCGCCGCTCCGCGTCCTTTTTTTAGCGTCTGACCAGATATTTTCGCATATCAATGGCGCAGGCAATGAGAATGATCAGGCCCTTGATGATATATTGCATATTTGCATCGATGCCAAGGAACGTAAGGCCCACAAAGATCAGCCGCAGCAGCACCACGCCGAGGATCACGCCGCCGATCTTGCCCGTGCCGCCCACAAAGGAGACACCGCCGATCACGCAGGCGGCAATGGCATCCAGCTCGTAGTTGAGGCCGGTTGCAGCAGAGTTTGAGCCGATGCGCGCCGCCTCAATAAAGCCGGTCACGCCGTACAGCACACCTGCCAGCATAAACACCAGCACGATCACCCGCTTGACGTTCACGCCCGACACGTTGGCCGCATCGGGGTTGGAGCCGATGGCAAACATATTTTTGCCAAAGGTCGTCTTGTTCCAGACAAACCACATCACCACCGTGATCACAATGACATACCACACATAGTTGGGGATCGGCGTTTTTCCCACCGACAGAAAGCTGCCCTTGATGAGGTTGGTATAGGAGGCATCCAGTCCCGACAGTGACTGGCCGTTGTTGTTGCCCGTCATCAGAAAGAGCAGCAGCGCGCCGTAGACGATCAGCTGGGTGGAAAGGGTGACGATAAAGGGGTGCAGGTGAAAGGTGGCGGTGCAGTAGCCGTTGATCGCTCCCACCAGCGCACCGATGGCAAGGGCGATGAGCAGAACCAGCGGCAGCGGCAGCGTATTAAGCTGGGGGAACATCTTGCCGGGGTAGCCTGAGGTCTGCAGCAGCGCCGCCGATACACAGGCCACGAGCCCCACAATGCGCCCCGCAGAGAGGTCTGTGCCCGTGAGAATGATTGCCCCCGCAATGCCGAGCGCAAGGGGCAGGTTGGCCGCAGAGAGCGAAATAATGTTGACGATGGAGGGACCCGACAAGAAACGCGGATTGAGGCATTGGATCAGCACCACGGCGGCGACGAGAAAGATATAAAGAGAGTTGTTGATCAGCAGCTCAGAGAGGTAGACGCGGCGCTCCCTCGGGTCCATCGCTTTAAAATTTTCGATGATTTTGAGTTTCATTTTGTTGCCTTTCTCTCACCGTTATACGTTCTTTGCGGCGAGTGTCATGATCTCCTCCTGGGTGGCGCGGGCGGCGTCAAGCTCACCCGTGACCTCGCCCCCCGACATCACATAGATGCGGTGGCAGACACCCAAAAGCTCGGGTAGCTCGCCGGATACGATCAAAACCGATTTTCCCTTGGCGGCCAGCTCCTCGATCAGCTGATAGATCTCGTATTTCGCTCCCACGTCAATGCCGCGGGTGGGCTCATCCAGTAAAAGGATCTGCGGCTCGGTGAGTAGCCAACGCGCAAGGATCACCTTTTGCTGATTACCCCCCGAAAGGGTGCGGATCTGGCTCTTTTGCGAGGCGGTTTTGACAGCAAGGCGGCGGATCATCTGCGCGGTGATGTCGCGCCGCGCGCGATCGTTGAGATAAAAGCCTGCCCACGTATAGCGCTTTAGTGCCGAAACGGTAGTGTTTTCTGTAATATCCAGAATGCCGAAAATGCCCGTGGCACGGCGCTCCTCCGTGAGGAACGCAAAGCCGTTTCGAATGGCCTCCCGCGGGGTGCGGTTTTTGATTTCTTTGTCGCCCAAAAACAATTTACCCCCCTCACGGGTCGCAATTCCGAAGATATTTTCCAGCAGCTCGCTCCGCCCCGCGCCCGCCAGCCCTGCCAGCCCCACGATCTCACCGCGACGCAGGGTGATGGACACGTCCTTCACCTTGCTGAAGCGGGAGGAGAGCTGCTCGGTCCTGAATATGACCTCCCCGGGCTTTGCGGATTTAGGCGGGAAACGGTGTGAGATCTCTCTGCCTACCATCAAATGAATGATCCGCTCCATGGTCAGCTCGCTCGCGGGAGAGGTATTGATATGGGCCCCGTCCCGCATCACGGTGATATCATCGGAGATGGCGAGGATCTCCTCCATCTTGTGGGAGATATAGATGATGCCGCAGCCGCGCTGCCGCAGGGTGCGGATGATGCGAAAGAGGTGTCCTACCTCCTCCTCGGTCAGCGACGAGGTCGGTTCATCCAGCACAATGATCTTGGCATTGTAGGAGACCGCCTTGGCGATCTCTGCCATTTGCCGCTCCGCCACCGACATTTCGCCCATCACGCGGCGCGGGTCAATGGAAAGCCCTAAATTGTCAAACACCTCGCGGGTCTTACGGTACATTTCCCGCTCGGAGACATAAAATCCAAGGCGCGTGGGATAGCGCCCCAGCCAGATGTTGTCCATTACGGTGCGCCCCAGCGCCTGATTCAGCTCCTGATGCACCATGGCAACCCCGTGCTCCAGCGCATCCTTGGGGTTCTTAAACTCAACCCGTTTGCCGTCTAAATAGATCTCGCCCGCGTCCTTTGCGTAGATGCCGAAGAGGCATTTCATCAGGGTGGATTTTCCCGCACCGTTCTCGCCCATCAGGGCGTGCACGCTGCCGCGGCGCACCGCAAGGTTGACCCGATCCAGTGCCCGCACACCGGGGAAGCTTTTGGAGATGCCGCGCATCTCCAGCAGCGCGGGCGCGCCCACATCCGCTTTATCCAAAGTATTTTGCATAGGGAATACGGATCTTTCTGACATCGGGGTCAACGGAAAGGCTCTCGGTGCCTGCCATCAGATCCTTCCCCTCCACCGTATTGCGGGAAAGCAGCGCCAGCGCCTCGGCCATACCCGCGGCATCCTGCTTCACAGTACCTGCCATTTTCTTTCCCTTGATCAGGCTGACGGCGGCATCGGTGGCATCCACCCCAAACACGGGGATGGCGTTGCCCGTTCCGTTGTTGTAGCCCGCCGCATTCAGCGCGGAAATCGCTCCCTCTGCCATGCCGTCGTTGTTGCAGATCACCAGCTCCACCATATTGTTGTTGGCGGCATTATGGGAGGTGAGGACGGTGGTCATATATTCGTTGGCGGCAGCGGCAGACCATTGCCCGTTTCTGTCCACCAGATAGGCGTTGGGGTTTGTGGGGTCATAAAATTTGAGAGGCTTTTTGCCGTTTGCTACCAGCATTTCGTTGGCCTTCTCCACGCTGTATTTGGTGCGGTAAATGGCCTCGTTGTTGCCCTCCTCGCCCTTGAAGAGCACATAGGAGATCTCGCCGTCGCCGTTGAGGTCCACGGCACTGTAATGGGCAAGCAGGTATTCGCCGATCATCTCGCCCTGCAGGATCCCCGCCTCCTCGGCGCGCGTGCCCACAAAGGCGCAGCGCTCGTAGGAGCGGATCACCTCATCGGTCACCTCGCGGTTGAAGAAGATCAGCGGAATGCCCGCATCCCGCGCCAGCCCCACGATCTCATTGGCAGCATCGTTGGAGCCCGTGTTGACGATGTTGACAAGAATGGCCCGCGCGCCCTTGGTAATGGCGGTGCGGATCTGCTCTGTTTGGGTGGTCTGGTTGCCGTTTCCGTCATAGTCCTGATAGGAGATGCCCGCCTCGGAGAGGCTCTTGCCAAGGGTGCTTCTTACCGAGGAGATATAGGTGTCGCTGAAGGTATAATAAAAAACGTGAACATCGGCGTTGCCGCGCTGGCGCTGGCACCCGATCATGGAAAGCGGAAGAAGAAAAAGCGATAAGCAGAGCGCTGCGATCCTTTTTGCGGTAGATAGTTTCATCGATCAAACCTGCCTTTCAGTTTTTGCGCTGCACGCTGTTGCGCGTGCTTTGCTGTTAGTATGTCTTGGCAGGGCTTTTTTTACTCTGTTTTGCAAGTTGGCTTTTTTTGGCTGACAGCAAAAAAACCCCGCACCTGCATCTCGGGTGGATGCGGTGCGGGGCGGTGGTTATCTGTGGGAGTCGATGTAGGCGGCCAGCGCGTCAAAATCGCCGCAGGGGTAGGGGGAAAGATCCCGTTCCTTTTTGTTGATCAGACAGTCGGTGACGAGAAAGACCGAAATGCCCGCCTTGGCGGCACTCAGATCGTCCTCTGCGTCGTTGCCCACCATCAGGGTCTCGTCGGCGCGCATTCCGAGCTTTTGCAGAATGTCGGTAAAATAAGCGGGATTCGGCTTGCAGAACGCGGTGTTTTCATAGGTGGTGTAAAGCTCAAAATCCGAGGGGGCAAGGCCGTTCCAGGTCATACGGGTCTCGGTGGCAATGGCGGGGAAGATGGGATTGGTGGCCAGCACCAGGCGAAGACCGCTGCGCCTCAGTTTGGTGATCAGCGAAGGAGCTTTGGGATTTAGCCCGCAAACGGTACGTAATTGGTGAAAATCGGTGCGGTAAAAATCCTCGAATGCGGCCTGGTCGCCAAACACGCGCTCCCCAAAGATGGCGGAAAAGCGTGCCCAGAAGATCTCCTCATTGGTCCGCTCGCCGTTGTTTCGGATCATTTCCATGGTGCCCGACCACACCGCCTCCACCAGCTTTTTCGGCTCATAGCCAAGCGGGCCGATCCTGGCGGCCAGCAGCCCGAAGTAGGTTTCAAGAAAGCGGTCCTGATCCATCGGCAGCAGCGTACCGTCAAGATCAAACAGTATATTCTTCAGCATAGGTATATCCTCGATCCTTTTTATTACCACCAGTATACCTCTTTTTTAAAAAAAGGTCAAGCCCCCGCGGGGCTCGCCGCAGAAAAAAGCTCGCCCGACGGTTGTCGGGCGAGCTTTTTTTCTTTACTTGGCATCTGCCGTGGCGATGAGATTTGCCTCGGTGCCGAGGAAGCCCTCCACCAGCACATCCCCCACCTTGACGGTGCGGGGAACCGAGAGGCGGTTGATCTCCTCCATAGCCGCAAACAGAAGCTCCTTGGGAATGGGACGGTCGGTCTTGACGGGGAGCACGCCGCCGCCCGAAAGGGCCACGGTGGTGGTCAGCGTGCGGGTGGGGTGGGTGCATTCTGCCTCGGCGTAGGCCACGCCACGGGGGCAGGCGTTGCCCACGACCTCGGTGACCTTGCCATCCTCCAGCGTGATCTTCATCGCGCAGCCGCGGGGGCAGGTGATACAGATCAAATCTCTTGTGGTCTTAGCCATTTTCACTCACCTCCAAGCCAATGGTAAGGGTTGCGCCGTCTGCCGCCTTGATATCTGCGGCCTTCAGCGTGACGGTCTCCATCTCGCCGGGGGCAACCTTGATCTTTTTTCTTGTAAGCAGTACCTTGTCGCCGTTCTTTACGGTGACGGTCACGTTGCGGTAAACGTTTGCCACGCGGAAGTAGACCTTCACATCCTCTGCGGCGGTGATGCGCTGGGGAACGGTGTAGCGCACGCGGCCGTCGGCGACGAGATCTACGGCCACCGACTCCTTTTTAAGGCCTGCAACGCGGTCTGCCGCAGCAATGCCCGCAATGGCAGCCTCCTCGGATACAAAGTCCACCAGATCGTGCACGTGCAGCACGTTGCCGCAGGCATAAATGCCCTTGATGTCGGTCTCGCGGTCCTGGTCCACCGTAGCGCCGCCCGTGATGCGGTCAAGCGTAGCGCCTGCCGTTTTGGTCAGCTCGTTTTCGGGCAGCAGGCCGCAGGAGAGCAGCAGGGTGTCGCATTCGATTTTCTGCTCGGTGCCGGGAATGGGGCGGCGGTTGTCGTCCACCTTCATAATGGTCACACCCGTGACACGCTCCTTGCCGTGGATCTCGGTGACCGTGTGGGAGAGCATCAGGGGAATGTCAAAGTCGTGCAGACATTGCTCAATGTTACGCTGCAGACCGCCGCTGTAGGGCAGCAGCTCGCAAACGGCCTCGACCTTGGCACCCTCCAGGGTCATACGGCGGGCCATGATCAGTCCGATGTCGCCCGAGCCGAGAATGACCACGCGGCGGCCGGGGAGATAGCCCTTCATATTGACAAACTTCTGCGCGGTGCCCGCGGTATAGATGCCTGCGGGGCGGGTGCCTGCAATGTTGAGCGCGCCACGGGGACGCTCACGGCATCCCATAGCCAGGATCACGGCCTTGGCGCGGATCTTGATCACACCGTCCTCGGGGTTGACGGCGCTGACCAGCAGGTCGTCGGAGATCGAGGTGACCATGGTGGAGAACTTCACGGGGATCTTGCGCTCCCTCACCATCACCGCATAGCGGTGCGCGTATTCGGGGCCGGTCAGCTCCTCGCCGAAGCGGTGGAGGCCAAAGCCGTTGTGGATGCATTGCTGCAGAATGCCGCCCACATCACTGTCGCGCTCCAGGATCAGAATGTCGCGCGCGCCGCGATCGTACGCTGCCACCGCTGCGCTCATACCCGCAGGGCCGCCGCCGATCACAACGATATCTACATTGGTTTCCCGAATCATGGCGTTATTCTCCTTTCGTTTTGGTCAGGTTGATGTGAGAGGCACCGCCGTATTTGGTGATGCTCTCATAGGGCAGGCCGTGCTCCCTTGCCAGCAGCTCGGTCACATAGGGCAGGCAAAAGCCGCCCTGGCAACGGCCCATACCGCTTCTGGTGCGGCGCCTGACACCGTCGGTGTCGTAGGGCTTGGGATTTTGGTGGATCACCGCCACGATCTCGCCCTCGCTGATATTTTCGCAGCGACAGACGATCTTGCCGTAGCGCGGATCTTTTTTGATGACCTCGTTTTTCTCCTCGTCGCTCATGCGGCGGAAGGCATCCATCGGCGCACGGGTGCGGATGGCAGCGGGATCGGTCTCCTTGATGAAGCCTGCCTCGCGGAGCATATCAGCCACATAAAGCGCAATGGCGGGGGAGGCGGAAAGTCCGGGGCTTTCGATGCCTGCACAGTTGACAAAGCCCGCTCTTGGCATATTGATAATGAAATCACCCGTGGAGCCCACCGAGCGCAGACCCGTAAAGGAGGTGATGACCTGGCGCGCGGGCACGGACTTCACGCTGAGGCCTGCCTTTTCGAGAATGGTGGCAAGACCCGCTGCGGTGGTGGATCTGTCGCATTTGTCGGCAATATCCTCGGCGGTGGGGCCTGCCAGCAGGTTGCCGTCTACCGTGGGGGTGATGAGAATGCCCTTGCCCATTTTGGAGGGGGTCTGGAAGATGGTGTGGGAGACCAGCGTGCCGCACTCCTTGTCCATCAGCATATATTCGCCGCGACGGGGAGAGACCGAAAAGCTCTTATCGCCCACCATAGCGGCAACATCGTCGGAATAAAGTCCCGCACAGTTGATCACCGCGTCGGCCATCAGGGTCTTGCCGCTACCGGTAACGGCAAAGCGACCGTTCTCAAAGGAGATGCGCTCTACCGCAAAATCAGTGTGGAGCGAGGCACCGTTGTCCATGGCACATCCAACGGCGGCAATGGCCAGTGTGTAGGGGCAGACGATGGCGCCCGTGGGAGCGTGAAGCGCGGCTACCACAGAGTCACCGAGAGCGGGCTCAAGCGCGAGAAGCTCATTGCGATCCCGAATAATGGAAAGGTCGCGCACGCCGTGCTTCTGTCCGCGGACAAGAAGCTCCTCAAGGGTTGCGATGTCCTCGGGGGAGAAGGCAACTACAAGCGAGCCGTTTCTCTTATAGTGAACGCCAAGCTCGGCTGCGGTCTGCTCCATCATTTCGGAGCCCTTTACGTTCAGCGCCGCCTTGAGCGATCCCTCCTTGGCATCAAAGCCTGCATGCACAATGGCAGAATTGGCGCGGCTGGCGCCCATAGCAACATCGTGCTCCTTTTCCAGTATGGTCACGTGCGTGTCGCGATAGCAGGATAGCTCGCGTGCCACAAGACCGCCGACTACACCTGCACCAATGACGATAATTTCGATCATAGCTCCACTCCCTTTCAAATTTTGCGAAAAAATGTCGCATACAATAAGTATGGTAGCATAAAAGCGAGGGGAAGTCAATTCCCGCACCATCTTTTGAAATTCGATCATATTTTTGCCCAAAAAGGTTAGAAAAACAATCACAAACGATCAAAATTGCCCGAGAGCTGCGATTTTGCGCGGTGCTGCGTGATCAAATACTGCCTGTCGAAATAGGGAAAAACTGCATAAAATGGATAGTAAGGTGTCGCATTTTGCAAAAAACAAGAAACAATAGCGGCACCCGAAAAGGAGAAGAGAAATGGCAACCTTCACAAATTTTGCAAGATTGTCCTATCAGGGCAATACCATTCTTTCCAACGTGGTAACGGGAGAGGTGCGCGAGACGCTTTCGGTGAGCAAGAACGCGCTGGCCGAGAGCTATCAGGCGGGCGACCGCATCACCTATGTGGTGACGGTGATCAACGCGGGGAGCACGGCGGTGAGTGGCCTTACCGTGACCGATGATCTCGGCGGCTATCCCGTCGGGGCGGGGACGGTGTATCCCCAGGCCTTTCGTGCGGAGTCGCTCAAATATTTTGTCGACGGCGTGCTGCAGGCCACCCCTGCGGTCGTGGCAGGCCCACCCCTGGTGGTGAGCGGGATCAGCGTGCCTGCGGGTGGAGATGTGGCTCTGGTATATGAGACCGAGCTGACGGCCTTTGCGCCGCTTTATCCCGATGCTATGATCACCAACACCGTGACGGTGTCGGGCGGCGAGCTTGGCACGCCGATCACGGCCGTGGAGACGGTAACCGTGCAGAGCGGTGCCTCGCTGACCATTACCAAGGCGCTGGAGCCCCTGGTGGTCGACCCCAGCGGAGAGATCACCTACACCTTCACGATCCGCAACTTCGGCAACACGCCTGTGGTGGCGACCGATGACGTGATCCTCAGCGATGTGTTTGACCCGATCCTTGCGATCTCTGCCGTCAGCTTCAACGGCGTGGCGCTGACCGCACCCGATCAGTACACCTATGATGCGGCAAGCGGTGCCTTTGCCACCACCGCAGGAACGATCACCGTTCCCGCGGCCACCTATACCACCAATCCCGACGGCAGCATCGGTGTGGTGCCCGGCACGGGTACGCTGGTGGTGGTCGGCACAATTTAAAAAACCCCATAACGGTATAAAAAACAAGCCGCGCACGGCCGTGCGCGGCTTTTCTTGTAAGACGAAAACCCCGCCATAGTGGCGGGGTTCCATAAAGGCTTTGCCGATGAGGAGAAAACAAATAAAAAGTCCGTACAGAATGTACGCATATCAAAGGCTCCCTCCGAGAGGGGGCTCCGCGAAGCGGTGGAGGAGCCTGCGCGACCTTGGACTTTTATTAAAGTTTGAGATACACGCACTCTCCCTCCGTCACTCCTTGCGTCGTGCCACC
>JAZNFZ010000014.1:0-14407 GCA_045576195.1 Eubacteriales bacterium
TGCCTTAGTTCTTGCGGACGAGCAAAAGAACGGGAAAAGGCGTTCATAATTGCTGAACTAAGGCAAAAGTATCCGCTTAAAGATTTGTTAGAGCTCTCCGGGATAGAAGTCGGAGGCCAAAGCGGTCTTAGGAAGACAAGACCTGATAACAACTCCTTGGCTCACAGAACGACATGGCTACGATCCGACTTTGCTATCCCGGAAAGCTCTAACAAATCTTTAAGCGGATACTTTTGCCTTAGTTCAGCAATTACGAACGCTTTTTGCCGTTCTTTTGCTCTTCCGCAAGAACTAAGGCACTCAGTTTTTTTAAGTATTCAATCTCCATTCGCAGACGTTGGTTCTCTGCAATGAGATCTTTTTCAACTTTTGGATCAAGTTTCGGGGGACGTCCTCGTTTACCACTTGTATTGTTTTTGCCTCGGCGTTCTTTCATCAGACCTTCGGCTCCTTCTTCCAAGAATATGCGCTCCCACCGTTGCACCATTGATCTGGCTCCACCTGTTTGATCGTTGCCTAATTCATACTTTCGTACTGTTTCGTGGTAATTCAATCGGTGTTCTCGCATATCCATTATAACACGAATTTTAAATTCCGGCGTGTATCTTTTGTTTTTTCTCCCTATTTTGCTCATAAAAATATGCACCTCCAAAAGTGTCTAACTTTTGGGGTGCATATCACCCTGCAGGGCCTGCTTTATTTTTTTCATGATCATACCCCCGATCCACTATCATTATAGCCGCGGGGCGGCTCCTTGTCAATGACCGCGCAAAAATTTACACATTGTCTAAATTTGTCAACAACACGCACCGTTTTATGCTATTTTGGGTCTGCCCAGCTCTTTACATTTCTTTATTTTTGTGGTATAATAAGAATATAATAAGAAAAATGAAGAAACGAGGACGGTGAGCCTATGGAACGGGAAGCTATAAATATCTCCGTGATCGGCGTGGGACGCTGGGGCAGCTTTATTGCCAAATATTTATCGGATATCGGACACCGTGTGACGCTATATGGCAGAGCCTCCTCGGCGCGGATGCAGGAGCTTTTGCAAACAAGAAAAAACAAGCTGATGGCGCTGCCCGAGGACGTGCAGCTCACCACCGATCTCATGGCGGCACTCGCCCGCACCGATGTGCTTGTGATCTCGGTAGGCGCGCAGGGCCTGCGCGCACTGCTCGGCGAGCTGCGGGCGGCGGGCTTCAAGAAGGGATGCGTTGTTCTTTGCATGAAGGGGCTCGAGATCGGCAGCGGAAAGCGACTTTCGGTCATCGTGCGCGAGGAGCTGGGTGACGGGGTCTCCGTGGCGGTCTGGGTGGGTCCCGGGCACGTGCAGGAGTTTTGCCTCGGCATTCCCAACTGTATGGTGATCGACAGCGAGGAGGAGGACGTGAAAAGGCGGCTGGTGGATGCCTTTTCGGGCAATCTGATCCGCTTTTATTACGGCAGCGATATGATCGGCAGCGAGATCGGTGCCGCCGCCAAAAACGTGATCGGCATTGCGGCAGGTATTCTCGATGGGCTGCACCTCTCCACACTGAAGGGGGCACTGATGTCGCGCGGCACGCGGGAGATCGCCCGTCTGATCGGAGCGCTGGGCGGCAACGAGCTTTCGGCCTACGGCCTTTGCCACCTCGGCGATTATGAGGCCACCGTGTTTTCCGCATTTTCCCATAACCGCCGCTTCGGCGAGGCTCTTGTGGAGGGCACCCCCTTTGAGGATCTGGCCGAGGGCTATTACACGGTGCGGGCGCTGACCCACCTGGCAAAGGAATACCAAGTGGATCTGCCGATCTGCCGCACGGTGGAGGATATTCTTTACCGCAACGTCCCTGCCAAGGAGGCACTTCCGAGGCTCTTTGAGCGCAGCCTGAAAAACGAATTTTAAATAAGAATTCCCCCTTTCAAATCGGTAAAAACTACTACCGTGAAAGGGGGAATTTCTATTTATGGCGAAAGCAGATCCAAGGCGGACATCACGCAAGGCGGCATCCTCCCTTGAGGAGCCGCAGGCGGTTCACCTTGCCGCCTGCCCCACGCCTGCCATACGCGCCGCGCTGGGACTTTACCGCGCGGTGTTGACCGACGGAGAGGAATGGGAGGAGACGGAGAGGGAAGGTGTGCGGGACTTACAGCAGCACGCGAGTCGCAGCGAGCAAGCCGCCGATGTCGGGGCGCTCGGCACCATTGGCCGTCGCAGTTAAATTCCGATATTTCTCACACCGTTTCGCGGCATAATCCAATATATCTCCCTCCGCCAGCCGCAAAAAGAAGGGGGCAAGGAGCCCGTGCTCCTGCGAGGAAAGCAGCGCCGTGGCCGAAAGGCAACCGCCGCGGCAAAGCATCTCGGTGCGAAGGGGGAGCGTGGTAGGATCGCCCGCATCCAGCGCCATTGCTACGCGCGGCACACCCTGCTCGGCGGCAAAGCTGCCGCACAGCGAGATCAGCTCCCCTGACGCGACTGTGGAAAGGTCAAGGAAGGTGCGGGGCAAGCCACCGCAGGAGGAGAGATAGGAAAGAAGCGCCGCAATTGCGGTGGAGGGTGGGGCGTTATCCTCTGAAAACGCGCACCGTTTCGGCACTTTTTGTGCCGATACGGAAAGGCGAAGCGCCATTTTCCGACGGCGGTATTCGCGTCCGAGAAAGCCCATCAGCCAAGTGGAAAAGAGCGCGCACTCGGCAGGAGTCAGCTCACCGCCCTTGCCCGCTATGGCACGGCGAAAGATCTCGTCGGCGTGGTAGGCATCGGCTGCGGCATAGCCTGCAAAGCAATGATACGCGCTGCGGCAGCCCGCCTGCCAAAACACATCGAGCGCGGCCGAGAGTGCGCGGCAAAAAGAAGCAAAATCGCATACCGTTATGCCATATTTTGCGCCGAACTGCCGAACAGTGTCGCCATACTGCCGCTCCTTTATCCCAAATGCGGCGAGCGGCGCGAAGATCGGTCGCAGGAGCGGCACTGCCGCCTTGGTAATAACGCCTGCTCCCATTGTGGCAGGAAGCGGCGGCGGGCAAAGCAGGGGGTCAAGCGGGTCACTCACCCGCACCACGCCCGCTCGGGCAAGCAATGTGGAAGCACCGCCCTCGGCGGCCAGTCGCTCTCCCACCAACTGCCATATCTCATCACAATATGCCTCATTCAGCGGCAAATTGCAGTCAAAGAGCGTTGAAAGCGCCATGTGGCAGGCAAGGATCGCGTGATGGCAGGACAGCTGAGGTGCCACGGCAGAAAGGGCCCGCAGCCGATCAAGATCCGAGGCATCCCCCTCGATCAGCGCCTCCTCCACCCCCGCCGCGCGCATGGCGGCCTTGACCAAGGGCTCACGGTCGATCAGCAGCTCGGTCGCATTGCTGATGTGGCGGTCGGATGCAAGCTCTGCCAAGGAAAATGCATTTCCGAACAGAGAAAGGCCCTCTCCCTCTGCAGGCAGGCGATCTTGCCTGCTTTTTTCACAGTCGGTCACACCGATCCCCCCCTTTTTTTTGCTGTTGTTGCCTCCATTATAGCGAAAAAGGCAAGCATTGTCAACGCGAAATACGCTTTTTGCCGCAAAGTTTGCTGCGGTGCTTGATTTTTCGTCGCGCGTGTGTTATAATAATACATCACTCTTTTATTTTCTTGCTTTTATTGCCTTACCGATATCCGCGCGGCGGCGCTTGACCGCTCTGCCGCGACAACGATTCTGCCCCGAAAGGAGGACCTTTGATGGCAACGCTTGATCTGTCCGATTTTAGCCTGCTCTACCCCGATACCGCGACAAAGGACGCGCATTTTTCGGGAGCTGATGCCCCCCATATTGACGATTTTACCCTGGAGGAGCTGGGGCTTCTTGAGGTATTCCCTCTCAAAAATTCCCGCCTTTCCACCTTTGTCACCAAGGATCCCGCCGTGATCCGCTACCGCGAGGAGGTCTTTTCCGACCTACTTCGCCACGAGGAGATCGGCAAAACGCTCTCAAGGCTGATCCCCGTGCTGTTTGACATTATGGAGCTGCGTCGCCTGGAGAGCGACAGCGGCGACACCATGGACTATCTTTCCAGCATGACCGAGATCGAGCTTTACATCTCCAGCATCGACATCCTCTATGCAGGACTTTGCAAGGAGAAAAAGCAATACGGCAGTGCCGCCTTCCGTCGGCTTTCCGCCCATATCGCGGAGCTGGTGGAAAGCGACTACTACACCGAGCTCAACCAAAAGCTGGCCGAGCTTACCAATCGCGTGCGCGAGATCCGCAGCGTCACCATCGGCGTCAATCTGGATACCCAGCTGCGCCCCCGCGAGGCAGGTGTGCTTTCCATCAACCCCGAGCCCTTCCGCTCGGGCGACACCCTGCAAAAGATCCTGCGCCTCAATCTCGGAAGTGACCGATACACCTGCATTGCCGAGCTTGTTCCCTTTGGCAAAAAGCAGAGTGAAAACCAAAAGACCGCGCTCTCCCTCGCCTTTACCTCAGCCATCAACGAGGTCTACCGTCAGTCTCTCCGCTCCTGGAAGCGCATTGTGCAGACCTATGTGCTGGAAAACACCGATTTTCTGCTCAGCCTGCTGCCCGAATTTGAGTTCCTCGTCAAGGGCACCAATCTGATGCGCGCGCTGCAGGTGAAGGGCAACCGACTCTGCACCCCCGAGATCGCGGCGGCGGCCGACCGCGCCTTTTGCGCCAAGGGGCTTTATAACCCTGCTGTGGCGCTGAAGGTGGAGGAGCCAATCGTGACCAACGACATTGACTTTGACGAGCGCGCCACGATCTATGTACTGACCGGCCCCAACCGCGGCGGCAAATCGGTCATCACCTGCGCCGTCGGCCTTGCTCAGGCCCTTTGTCAGCTGGGACTTTTTGTTCCCGCCGACAGTGCGCGCATCAGCCCCGTTGACGGCATTTTCACCCACTTCCCGACGGGTGCGGACGACACCATTGACAAGGGCCGCCTTGGCGAGGAATGTGCGCGCCTTGGCGAGATTTTTGATACCATTACCGAGGAAAGTCTGGTTTTGCTGGACGAATCCCTCTCCTCCACGGGCTCCTTTGAGGCCTCCTTTATTGCCGCAGAGGTGCTGGGCGGGCTTTCCCGCGTGGGCTGCCGCTGCATCTTCTCCACTCACCTGCACGAGCTGGCGGCGGAGATCGACAGCATCAACGCCCGCACCGCCCCTGAGGGCGGCCGCCCCATTGACACGCTGGTGGCGGGCATTGAGGGTGAGGGACGGCGCTCCTTCCGTATCCTGCGCGCCAAGCCCGACGGCAAGAGCTACGCCCGCGACATTGCAGGCAAATACGGCCTGACTTATGACAATATCATCAAAAAAATCAAACGATAACAAGGAGATCGAATATGGATAAGTTTTTAAAAATTCTGGAGGATCAAGCCAACCTTTCTCCCGAGCAGCTGGCCGTGATGTGCGGCAAGGAGGTCGGCGATATCAAAAAGCTGATCGAGGGCTATGAGAAGGACGGCATCATCCTCGGCTATAAAACGATGATCGACTGGGACAAGACCGACCGCGAATATGTATCGGCGCTCATCGAGGTCAAGATCACCCCTCAGCGCGACCGCGGCTTTGACCGCGTGGCGGAAAAGATCTACAGCTACCCCGAGGTGCAAAGCCTTTACCTGATGTCGGGCGGCTTTGATCTTTGTGTGCTGCTGGAGGGCAAGACCATGAAGGAGGTTGCCTACTTTGTGGCGCAAAAGCTGGCCCCCATTGAGGATGTGATCTCCACCGCCACCCACTTTGTGCTGCGGAAATACAAGGACAAGGGCGTGGTCTACGGCGTGGAGGAAGTTGACGAGAGAGGAAACTGCAACTGATGATAGATTATAGCTCCGTGCTCTCCCGCACCGTGGTGGACATCAAAAAATCGGGCATCCGTAAGTTTTTTGATCTCCTCAACGACGAGAGAATGCGCGACGTGGTCGGCCTGACGGTGGGTCAGCCCGACTTCGTTACGCCCTGGCACATTCGAGAGGCAGGCATTGACAGCCTGCAAAAGGGCAAGACCTACTACACGGGAAATGCCGGCACACCCGAGCTGCGCGAGGAGATCTGTCGCTATCTTAAGCGGCGCTTTTCCCTTTCCTACCGCCCCGAGGAGACCATGGTCACCGTGGGCGGCAGCGAGGCCATTGACCTGGCCATCCGCGCCACGGTGGAGTCGGGTGACGAGGTGATCGTTCCCACCCCCTCCTTTGTCTGCTACGACCCCATTACGCGCCTGGTAGGCGGCACTCCCGTGATCGTGGAGACCAAATTCGAGGATAAATTCAAGCTGACACCGCAGGCGCTGAAGGCCGCCATCACCCCCCGCACCAAGATGCTGGTGCTTCCCTTTCCCAACAACCCCACGGGCGCCATTCTCACCCGCGAGGAGCTGGAGGAGATCGCCGCCGTTCTGCGCGGCACCAACATCGTGGTCCTCGCCGATGAGATCTATGCCGAAATGACCTACGGCCGCGCCCACACCTCGATCGCGGCGATCGAGGGAATGTGGGAGCGCACCATCATTGTCAACGGCTTTTCCAAGGCCTTTGCCATGACGGGCTGGCGACTCGGCTTTCTCGCCGCGCCGAAGCCGATTCTTGACCAGATGCTGAAGATCCACCAATACGCCATTATGTGCGCGCCCACCACCAGCCAGCTGGCCGCGGTGGAGGCCCTGCGAAACGGCGACGACGACATTCGTATGATGGTGGAGGAATACGACCGCAGACGGCATTACATTTACGAGGGCCTGAAGCAGATCGGCATCGACTCCTTTGAGCCTGAGGGAGCATTTTATATCTATCCCTATATCGGCAAATTCGGGCTTTCCAGCGAGGAATTCTGCAACCGCCTGCTCTACGAGCATCGCTGTGCCATTGTGCCCGGCACCGCCTTTGGCGAGGGGGGCGAGGGCTTTGCCCGCATCTCCTATGCTTACTCCATCAAGCATATCACCAAGGCGCTTTCCCGCATCGAGAGCTTTGTCAAAACACTGAAGGGTTGACCAAATAAAAAAGCAGGAGCACCGTGCGGTCTCCTGCTTTTTTATTTCCTAAAACGGCGTTTTCTCATACCGTTTCTGGGCCTATATCGTGTGTGGCAAAGGCCTTTTCCAACGCCGTGGAAAGCAGCACGCCCGTGGCTGCGACCAGGAGATCGATCTCCTTGGGAGAGACAAAATAGCCCCGCCCGCGTTCCAGTGCCGCGCGCAGCTCCCCCTTCGCCGTATCCTGCCCCGCGGCGGCCAACATATCGGCCACGAGAGTGGCGGAATCTACTACCGTTGGCACCCCAAGTGCCATTACGGGAGCACCCACGCTCTCCGCATTCAGCGCCAGGCGGCGGTTGCCCACCCCCGATCCCGGCTGTATCCCCGTGTCAGAGATCTGCACCGTGGCGGCAAGCCGCTCGGTGGAGCGTGCGGCAAGCGCATCCACCGCCACCACAAGATCGGGCGCGGCGACCCGTACCGCTCCTCGCACCAGCTCAACGGTCTCAAGCCCCGTTTGCCCCAGCACGCCCGGCACCAGTGCCGAGATCTCACAAAGCCCCAAGGTTGAGAAAAGTGCGGTATCCAGGCGACGGAGATGGCGGGTGACCGAAAGACGCCTTACGGTCTCGGGACCTATCGCATCGGGAGTGATCTCGGCGTTGCCGAGCCCCGCCACCAGCACCGAAAAGCCGCGCCCCACGCGGCGGCCGCACATCCGCTCCGCCATTTCGCGGATCTCCACCCCAATGGCGCAGGCCACGCGCTCCTGCTCGGTGTCATCCAGCATTCCGATGCTGCCGCACTCCAGCGTCACATATCTGCCCTGCGGCTTTCCGATGCGGGCGGCCGCCTCCTCGCTTTTGATCTGCACCCGAAGGATGCGGCAGCCCCCTGCCTGCGCCCTTGTAACGCGGATTCCCTCTCCCTCACTCTCACCCCCGCACTCCATTGCCAGATCACTGCGCGAAAAATTCCTCATTCCCTGCTCCTTTCACCCGATTCTGCCAGTTAGTTTCCCCCCGCGCGCGCGTATATATGTGCATTTTACCTATTTTTGAGGGGAAATATTGTGCAAGTGTCCAAACCTTATTTTTTTGTCGGCTTCTGTGCTTGAAATCAGCCGAAAACTGTGCTATAATGTACTCTGATATGGAACATAGATTACTGTGTCACCGCTTATATGCCAAGGAGGAATACCTAACATGATGAAACGTATTTTGGCGTTGGTGCTTTGTCTTGCCTCGCTCCTGCTCTGCTTCACCGCATGCTCGCGCAACTCGGCAGACAAGGGTGCTTACATTCGGATGTACCTGGCCGAGCCGATCTATGATTTTGATCCGCTGGAGGCCTTTGACAACAAGAATGCCCTGCAGATCGTCAGCCTTTTGTTTGAGGGTCTGTTCTATGCAGACGAAAACGGCAAGGCGAAAAAGCAGCTGGTGGATGACTATACCTACACCGTTGACAAGGAAAAGGGCACCTATGCTCTCACCCTGGTGCTGAAGGAGACCTGCTGGTCCGACGGCACAAAGGTTTCGGCAAGCGACGTGCAGTTTGCCTTCCGCCGTCTCTTCGATTCCGACACCTCCCACATCGCAACCGCGCTGCTTTACGATGTGAAGAACGCCCGCAAGATCGTTTCGGGCGAGGTCAGCATCGATAAGCTGGGTGTGACCGTGGTAGACGGCTCCACCGTGGAGATCGAGTTTGAAAAGGATATTGATCTTGACGCCTTCCTTCTGACGCTGTGCAGCCCCGCTCTTTACCCCCTGCGCGACAACGTGGTCTCCACCAATGCCGATTGGGGCAAGAAGGTCGCCTCCATGGTGTGCAGCGGTCCCTTCATCGTCCGTTCCATGAACTACGACGAGAAGGACGGCTTTATCCTGGAGCGTAACAGCTACTACTACCGTGACCGCGCCAAGGATGAGGTTGACGTCAGCGTCGATCCCTACCGCATCATCGTTGACTTCACCACCCCCTCCATTGAGCAGCTGAAGAGCTTTGACTCGAAGGACAAGAACGCCATCTACTATTTCGGCAATCTTGATGTGGCCGCCCGCGGCAGCGACAGCGTGGCGGACATCCTCAAGAAGGCAGACGAGAACAACGTTGCCTCCACCCACGTTTATTACCTCAATCAGACCGCCGAGGTCCTCAACAAGACCACCGGCGAGACCACGACCCTCTTTGCCGATGCCAAGGTCCGCAAGGCACTCTCGCTGGCTATCAATCGCGAAGCCATTGCTAAGGCGCTGGTTTATGCCACCGCCGCTGACGGCCTGGTGCCCCATTCGGTGCTCAACCGCGCCGACAAGAAGGCTGAGTTCCGCAAGAAGGCCGAGTCCTACATCGCCACCTCCGCCGACACCGCGGCCGCAGCCGCTCTCTTGAAGGAGGCAGGCATCACCGCCTCCGATTACACCTTTACCATCAAGGTCGCCGCCTATGCCGACGAGCATCTGGCCACCGCCTCTCTGGTGAAGGAGGCCTGGAAGGCCCTTGGATTTGACGTGGATGTAGAGGTGCTTGAGGTCTTTGAGCGTGTTGAGATCGTAACCGACGAGCTGGGCATTGAGGAGACCGTGCACACCGGCATTTACGAGAATCCTTATAAGGATGCGCTGAAATCCGGCGACTTTGAGGCCATTGCCCTTGACCTGGTATCCCCCTCGGTCAGCGCATTCGGTTATCTCGCTCCCTTCGCCACCGCCTTCTCGGGCAACGCCACCGTGTTTGACTCGACCAGCGCACACATCGTTCCTCACATTACGGGCTACTCCAGCGCCGCATATGATGAGAAGATCGAGGCCGCCTATGCTGCCGCTAACGAAAAGGAGCGCGCCGCCCTGCTGCACGAGGCAGAGAAAATTCTGCTTGACGATATGCCTGTCATCCCGATCACCTACGGCAAAACGATTTCGCTTCGGTCGAGCAAGCTGAAGAAGGTAGAATCCACCTTCTTCTGCAGCGCTATCTTTACCGAGGCAAAGCTCTCGGGCTACCTGAAGATCGCTCTGCGCGACGGCTTCCTCACCCAGGAGGAGCTTGACAAGGCAGAGAAGGAAGCCAAGGCCGCCAAGGAGGCTGCCAAGAAAGCAAAGAAGGCTAAAAAATAATTTTGGCTAAAAAGCATCCCCGTGCGGGTAAGACCGCACGGGGATTTTTTTGAAATTTTGCAGAGTTTTTGCCGATCACGGGTAGACATTTGGTATAAAATATGGTATACTTATCATATATGTAAAAAACGGAGGAAGACGCTTGCAGATCACCAATCTCTCCCCCGGGGGCTTTGCCTCCAACTGCTATCTTGTAACCGCGGGCAGCACCGCCGTGCTGATCGACTGCACCGCCCCTGCCCCTGCTTTGCTGGAGGCTCTTTCCGGGGCAGGCGCGCAGCTCTCCGCCATTTTACTGACACACGGACATTTTGATCATATGCTCACCGCCGCAGAGCTTCGAGAGGCGACCCACGCCCCCATTCTGCTGGGTGCGGCAGATGCCGAGCTCCCCGCCGATGCACAAAAAAACGCCTTTTCCCTCTTTTTTGGCTACGAGCGGCGCTTCCCCTCTCCCGACAGGCTCCTTTTTGAGGGAGATTTACTTGACTTCGGCCCGCTGCATTTTTGTGTGCTGCACACACCCGGCCACACGGCAGGCTCTCTTGTTTTTTGCATAGATGACATTGCCTTTACGGGCGACACGCTGTTTTACGGCAGCTATGGCCGCTGCGATCTTTACAGCGGCGACGAGCTTGCCATGCTGCGCTCGCTCACCCGCCTTTCCTCGCTCCCCCACACCACCCGTATCTACCCCGGGCACGGCGAGAGCGCACTGCTTGGCGAGGCGCTTCGCCCCTTTTCCCAACGTTGACATAAAAATTGAGGTATAGAAAAAATGGATACAATTGCATTAGCAGAGCTTCTTTTCCCCCACGTTACACTCACCCCCGCTGATATGGAGGCGCGCTTCCCCGCCCGCGAGCTGCCCGAAGGCGCCGTTGTTTCGCGTATGGCACCCAGCCCCACGGGCTTTGTGCATCTCGGCAATCTGGTGCAGGGCCTGACCTCCGAGCGTATGTGCCACCAATCGGGCGGTCTGCTCTTTCTCCGTGTGGAGGACACCGATGCCAAGCGCGAGGTGCCCGGTGCGGTCAAGACCCTCATTGAGGGGCTGAAGCATTACAGCATCAGCTTTGACGAGGGTGCCACCATTGAGGGCGACAGCGGCAATTACGGTCCCTATCGCCAGCGCCAGCGCGTGGAGATCTATCACGTATACGCAAAGCAGCTGGTGCTGCAGGGCGAGGCTTACCCTTGCTTTTGCACCGAGGAGGAGCTTGCCGACATCCATGCCCGCCAAGAACAGGAGAAGGCCAACTTCGGCTACTTCGGCAAATGGGCAGTCTGGCGTGACCGTCCGCTGGAGGACATCAAGGAGGCGCTGGCAAAGGGGATGCCCTATGTGCTCCGCTACCGCTCCACGGGCTCGATTGAGAACAAGATCAAGTTCACCGACCTGATCAAGGGCAACCTTGAGGTTACCGAGAACGATATGGACCACGTGCTTCTCAAGTCCGACGGCATTCCCACCTACCATTTTGCCCACGCCGTGGACGATCACCTGATGCACACCACCCACGTGGTGCGCGGCGACGAGTGGCTCTCCACCCTGCCCTTCCACCTGCAGCTCTTCCGCTCGCTCGGCTTCAAGCCCCCCAAATATCTGCACATCGGGCCTCTGATGAAAATGGACGGTGACTCCAAGCGCAAGCTCTCCAAGCGCAAGGACCCCGAGCTGGCGCTGACCTACTACCGCGCGGCGGGCTTCCCCGTGCAGTCGGTTTATGAGTATCTGATGACGGTGCTCAACTCCAACTTTGAGGACTGGCGGCGCGCCAATCCCGATGCGGATGTGGACAGCTTCAAATTCTCCTATAAAAAGATGAATCCCGCAGGGTCCTTATTTGACGAGGCCAAGCTGCGTGACGTATCGAAGAACGTGATCTCCCGTATGAGCGCCGAGCGCGTGTACGACGAGCTTTTGGACTTTGCCCGCGAGTTTGATACCGATCTCTATGAGCATCTCGCAAGGGATCCCGACTACGCCAAGGCCATCCTTTCCATCGGTCGCGGCGGCAAAAAGCCCCGCAAGGACTTTGCCGTCTGGACGGATGTCAAGCCCTATCTCGACTTCTTCTTCGACGATTGGTTCTCGATCCGCGACACCTACCCCGCAGAGTTCCCGAAGGCCGACATCAAGGCGGCCCTTGCAGCCTTCAAGGAAAGCTATGACCCCGCCGATGACAGCAACGCCTGGTTTGAAGGGATCAAGGCCATTGCCGACGGGCTCGGGTACGCCTCGGATATGAAGGCATACAAGGAAAATCCCGCTGCCTACAAGGGTAGCGTGGCCGACATCAGTATGTTTTTGCGCGTAGCCGTTACGGGGCGGCTCAACTCCCCCGATATGTATGCCTCGATGCAGGTGCTCGGCCGCGAGCGCGTGCTTGCCCGCATTGACGCGATGCTTCAAACGCTTTGACTTTGATCCAAGAGGTAAAAAATAATGGAAGAAATCATCAGCAGTAATTTTATTCACGACATCATTGACGAGGATCTGGCCAAAAACCCCGAGCTGAAGATCCACACCCGTTTTCCACCTGAGCCCAACGGCTACCTGCACATCGGCTCTGCCAAGGCTATTATGATCAACGTGGAGACCGCCAAAAAGTACGGGGGTCTTTTCAACCTGCGCTATGACGACACCAACCCCACCAAGGAGGATACCGAATACGTCGACTCGATCTACGAGGACCTCTGCTGGCTGGGTGCCACCCCCACGGGCGGCGTGTTCTACGGCTCGGATTACTTTGACAAGTGCTATGAGTTTGCCGTCAAGCTGATCAAGGAGGGCAAGGCCTACGTCTGCGACCTTTCTGCCGAGGAGCTGCGCGCCACGCGCGGCACGCTCACCGAAAAGGGCACCGAAAGCCCCTACCGTAACCGCACGGTGGAGGAAAACCTTGACCTGTTTGAGCGCATGCGGGCGGGTGAGTTCCCCGACGGCGCAAAGACCCTGCGCGCCAAGATCGATATGGCCTCTCCCAATATGAATATGCGCGACCCCGCCATTTACCGCATTGTGCGCGCCCACCATCACCGCCAGGGCGACAAGTGGTGCATCTATCCCCTTTACGACTACGCGCACCCCATTCAGGACGCGCTGGAGGGCATCACCCACTCGCTTTGCTCGCTGGAATTTGAAAATCACAGACCTCTTTATGAGTGGGTCATTGACAACATCGGCTTTGAGAAACCCCCCAAGCAACGCGAGTTTGCCCGCCTGAACATCACCAACACCGTGATGTCCAAGCGCTATCTGCGCTCTCTGGTGGAGAGCGGCACGGTGGACGGCTGGGATGATCCCCGCCTGCCCACCATCTGCGCCCTGCGCCGCCGCGGCTACACGCCCGAATCGATCTTCCGCTTTGTCCGCGAGGCAGGTGTGGCCAAGTCGGACAGCCTGGTGGACATCGGTATGCTGGAGCATTGCATCCGTGATGAGCTGAACGAAAACGCCCCCCGCCGCATTGCCATCAAGCGGCCGATCCTCGTTGAGATCACCAACTACGAGGGCGAGGAGACCTTTGAGCTGCCCAATCACCCGCAAAAGCCCGAGCTTGGCACCCGCGCAATGCCCTTTACCCGTGAGATCTATATTGACGCCGATGACTTTGCCGAGGTTCCGCCTCCCAAGTTCTTCCGTATGAAGCCCGACGGCGAGGTAAGACTCATGGGCGCGTATATCGTGCGCTGCAACGAGATCGTCAAGGACGAAAACGGCAATGTGGAGCGCATTCTCTGCACCGCCGACCTTGAAACGCGCAACGGCATGCCCGCCGACGGCCGCAAGATCAAGGGCACCATCCACTGGCTTTCCGCCAAGTACGCCGTGGACACCACGCTGATGCTTTACGACAACCTCTTGACCATTGAAAACCCCGGCGATCTGCCCGAGGGCAAGACCTACAACGACTACCTCAATCCCGAATCTCTTTTGAAGGTAGAGCACGCCAAGATTGAGCCCGCACTCGCCGAGGCAAAGGTGGGAGATAAGTTCCAGTTTGTGCGCGACGGCTACTACTGCAAGGACTCGCGCTATGAAAACACCTTCAACCGCGTAGTGGGACTGAAGGACAGCTTCCCCAAGAAATAAGCTTTTCATAAAAAAGCCTTCTCTTAAGGGGACGTACTCTTATGGACAGTTTTTGAAATTCATTAGAATACGTTACCTACCGACAGGAGGACAGAAGGGGTTTTACGCCCTCTGTCCTCTTTGTTTATCTATCGGGCGGCGAAAAGAGCCTCCCTTGTGTAAATAGGAGCTGTGCTCGCCTGCGGTGAGCACGTCGACACACCGTTTCACGGTGG
>JAZNFZ010000015.1:0-9560 GCA_045576195.1 Eubacteriales bacterium
TCGCCACTCTCCTTGCCCGCAAGGCGAAAGAGAAGCCCCGTGCGACCAATGCGCTGCTTTTCGCACGCTGCGTGCACGCGGGGAAAGCGCTCGGCAAGCAATGCGCGGGATTTTTCAAATTCGGCCTCGTCGGCGGGTGTACCGTCAGCGCCGCATACCGTGCGGCAGCGCACCATATCCGCCATATCTGCCACGATCTTGTTGCGGTCAAGCTCCACGTCCTTGGATTTTACCGTATCGGTCGGTATTGGCACAAAGCGTGCCGTGCGCACCAGCAGCACCGCCACAAACGCCGCTGCTGCCGTGGCAAGAATGATTCCTACTGTCATCAATGTTCTCCTTATATCTGCTTATGAACGCTCTTGTATTCGTCGTAATACCTATAGTACGGGCACTGCTGCGTTTGATGGCCGAGAAAGCGCACCATATCGTCCTCATCCAGCTTCATGGTGCAGGTATACTCGTCGTAAAACTCATCGTAGTCATAAAACTCGCAGCTCTCGCAGTTGGTCTGCATTTTTTTGGTCTGATCTGCCACGGCGCGCCTCCTTTTGCTGCTTATTGCCTCCATTGTAGCACAAAACGCCCCCGATTGCAAGCGAAATTTGACGGCAGACGGTATGATTTTTCGGTTGCCCGACCAATCAAAGCCCGTCGCCCTGCGGCAGCGCACGGCCGACTCGGGGGGGCACGCGCCACGCTCCGCCCTTTTTTCAGAACTTTTTTCGCAAGGCTTATTTTTTTTCAAAAACCCCTTGACAAATCAAAACGCGTGTGCTATGATATGTAAGTACGCCGAAAGGGTATGTGCGGCACTAGCTCAGTTGGATAGAGTGCCTGGCTACGAACCAGTAGGTCGAGGGTTCGAGTCCCCCGTGCCGCGCCATAACAAAAAGTCCACCGTTTGGTGGGCTTTTTTGTTATGCGGGATGGGCCCGGACGAGAACCCTGCAAGATTGCTTCTGTCAATGCCCACGCCGCTCACCTTGGACAATCTTGCTGCGAGCGCTCCGCGCTCGTGAGTCGAGCTCCCCCGTGCCGCGCCAACAAAAAACGCACTTTTGTCTACCGACAAAGGTGCGTTTTTTGAATGATGTTTGCCTTCGGCAAATGATGTGGGCTTCGCCCAATGATGACGGCTACACCTAATGATGCGTGGCTTCGCCACATTTTAAGGCAAACATTGCATCATTGCGACCAACGGGAGCAACATCATTTTGAGCGAAGTGAGTAACATCACTTTTGCGTAAGCAAAAACATCACTTCTTTACCACCCGAAAATAAAATATGGTATAACACACTATACCTTGCAGGCAAGGTCGTGTGCAAAAGGGACGAGAAAATCTCGTCTCTTTTGTGTTTTGATATAAAACTGCTTTACGGTAGGTGCCCCAAAGGGCTGACTCCGGGCGCCGAGATTCTTCGTGCAGGCTTCGCCTGCGCTCAGAATGACAGACGGGTGCTTAGGCGATGCTTTGATGCCGAGATTCTTCGTTCTGACCTTCAGGTCAGGGTCGCTCAGAATGACAGACGGTCGTTTGTGCGGACATAAAAAAGGCTTCCCCACGGCTACGCCGTGCCATCTCCCTCTCGGAGGGAGGCTTCTTGTTGCTCTCGTTATAACACAAATCGGCAGAGGAAACGATCCCTCCGCCGATATTATGTACCCGCATTTCTCCGTTAAGGACAACAGAGAAGGGTTGCGGCGCTTTTTGCGTCAAACCTGTCCAAATTCAAAGAAATCGTGGCTAAAATCGCATTTACATTTGATTTGACAGCGTGTTACAATAACAGTGACGGCACAGCCGTTTGATCTTTGCTTTGCGAAAGGAGCTTTACCGATGCTGACGACCAGACTTGTTTCCTCTATGGAAAAATGCTTTCCCGACAGCAACATTGAGCGTTTTCCGCTCTACAACGGCTGCAGCGCCCTGCGCGGGATGCAGACCTCGTTCCAGCTGCTTTACCGCGAGTCCGACACCCGCGGCGAGCGCCCCCACAATGCAATGCTGGACTTCACCTACGCAGGTGATCTCGCTCCCTATATGCGCGTCCGCGCGGTGGAGTACATCCCCTCGCTGATGCCCGTTTACCCCGGCAAAGAGGACGACAACTACCTTCGCACCGCACCGGGGCTTTACCCCGACCTTTTGCGCGAGATGCATTACCACGGCTGCGCGCCGAAGATCCCCGGGCAGGCGCGCGCCCTTTGGTTTGACATTACGGTCCCCGCAGATGCCCCCCTTACCGCGGGCAAGCACACGCTGGAGATCGAGGTTTCTATGAAAGTTCCCACCACCGAGACGGTGGAGGTGCTGGCCAACCAAACCTTTACGCTGGATCTGATCGACGCGGTGCTGCCCGAGCAGGATTTCCCCGTCACCCAGTGGTTCCACTGCGACTGCCTTGCCGATTACTATCACGTGCCCATCTTCTCCGAGGAGCACTGGCGCATCATAGAGAGCTTTGTGCGGACCTCGGTGCAAAACGGCAACAACATGCTGCTCACCCCCCTCTTCACCCCGCCCCTTGACACCGCCGTTGGCGGTGAGCGCGCCACGGTGCAGCTGGTGGATGTGACCGTGACCCGCGGCAAATACAGCTTCGGCTACCAACGGCTTGACCGTTGGCTGGCAATGTGCCGCCGCTGCGGGGTCAAATGGTATGAGATCGCCCACCTCTTTACCCAATGGGGCGCCCTCTACGCCCCCAAGGTGATGGCCACCGTGGACGGTGAGGAGCGTCGCATCTTCGGCTGGGATACCCCCGGAACGGGTGCCGAATATATGGCCTTTATGGATGCCTTCCTGCCCGATTTCATCGCACACATGAAGGCTCTTGGAGAGGACCGCAAATGTGTATTCCACATCTCCGACGAGCCCAGCCTCAAGCACCTGGAGGGATACAAAAAGGCCCGTGACGTGGTGAAAAAGCACCTTGACGGCTACGCCACCATGGATGCCCTTTCCAACTACGAGTTTTACGAGCAGGGGCTTGTGGAGACCCCCATCCCCGCCAACAACCACATCGCTCCCTTCCTTGAGCACAAGGCAAAAAATCTTTGGGTCTACTACTGCTGCGTCCAGGCGATCGGGGTCTCTAACCGTATGTTTGCCATGCCCGGCTGGCGCACTCGCTATATGGGCGTGCAGATGTACTACCACGACATCAAGGGCTTTTTGCACTGGGGCTATAACTACTATTACTCCTTCCACTCCACCGATCTCATCAACCCCTTTGTGGAGACCACGGGTGACGGCTTCTTCCCCTCGGGCGACGGCTTCTCGGTCTACCCCGCCCCCGACGGAAGCGCGCTGGAATCCACCAGACTGCTTCATTTCCGCGAGGGTCTTGACGATATGCGCCTTTGCCGCCTTTGCGAGTCGCTCTGCGGCCGCGAGGCCGTGATGGACCTGCTTCGCTCGCTCTTCGGTGAGGTCGATTTCGCGGTCTGCGCCACCGCCGCCGCGCCGCTTCTCAAGATGAGAGAAGGACTCCTCTCCATGATCCGCGAACAGATATAAACAAATGCCCCGTGGCAAAGCCACGGGGCATTTGTTTGGCGATTACGCCCTTTTTTGTGATGATTTACTGATTATTTTATGAATTGACAAATTTTTGTTGAAACCGCGCGCGCTTTATGGTATACTGAAGATGGTTCCGATAAGCGGCGCAGCTTATCAAAATCAAAATATAAGGAGAATGATCATGGCAAGAATTGTACTCAACGAGACCAGCTATCACGGCGCGGGCTGCATCAAGGAGATCCCCGCAGAGATCAAGGCGCGCGGCCTTGGCAAGGTGTTTGTTTGCTCCGACCCCGATCTCGTCAAGTTCGGCGTTACCAAAAAGGTGCTGGACGTGCTGGAGGGCGCGGGCATTCCCTATGCCCTTTATTCCGAGATCAAGCCCAACCCCACCATTGAGAATGTGCAGTCGGGTGTGGCGGCCTTCAAGGCAAGCGGTGCCAAGGGCATCGTGGCCATCGGCGGCGGCTCCTCTATGGATACCGCAAAGGCCATCGGCATTATCATTGCCAACCCCGAGTTTGAGGATGTCCGCTCTCTTGAGGGCGTGGCGCCCACCAAGAATCCCAGCGTTCCGATCATCGCCGTGCCCACCACCGCAGGCACCGCCGCTGAGGTCACCATCAACTACGTCATCACCGACGTGGAGAAGAAGAGAAAGTTCGTCTGCGTGGACGTGCACGACATCCCCGTGGTTGCCGTGGTCGACTCCGATATGATGTCCAGCATGCCCAAGGGCCTCACCGCCGCTACGGGTATGGACGCGCTGACCCACGCCATTGAGGGCTACATCACCAAGGGCGCGTGGGAGATGACCGATATGTTCCACATCAAGGCCATTGAGCTGATCGCAAAATCCCTGCGCGGCGCTGTGGCAAACACCAAGGAGGGCAGAGAGGGCATGGCTCTCGCGCAGTACATTGCGGGCATGGGCTTCTCCAACGTGGGTCTTGGCATCGTGCACTCCATGGCGCACTCCCTTGGCGCTGTATACGACACCCCCCACGGCGTGGCAAATGCCATCCTTTTGCCTACCGTTATGGAGTATAATGCAGAATGCACGGGCGAAAAGTACCGCGACATTGCCAAGGCAATGGGTGTTGCGGGCACCGAGAAGATGACCGCCGCCGAGTACAGAAAGGCCGCCGTTGACGCCGTCAAGCAGCTTTCTGCCGATGTGGGCATTCCGAAGGATCTTAAGTACATCGCCAAGGAGGCCGACATCGACTTCCTTTCCGAGTCCGCCATGGCAGATGCCTGCCGTCCCGGCAACCCCAAGGATCCCACCCTGGAGGACATCAAGGCGCTTTACCGCTCGCTGATGTAATTCACCGCCAAACGGTATCAAAAAATGGCCGAGAGCTTGTCTCTCGGCCATTTTTTTGCGCGCCTCTTTACAAGGGGCGCAAAATATGATACACTGAAGAAAACACGAGGGAAGGAGGAGACCGATGCTAAAAAACATATTGCGCCGTCTGGCGCGCCCCGCCCGCGCGGCAATCTGCTATCTGCTTTTCCTCCTCACATCTGCCCTGATGGTAGCATTTTTCAACATGGGCGACCTGGAGCAGGAGCCGCATTATGTGCTGCTGCCGCGGGTGGTGGAGCTGCTGTTTGCCCCCTTTGTGTTCTTCAGTCTGGTGCGGATCTTTGCCGAGCAGGACACCATTGCCACAAAGGACTATCTGCGCCGCTGTGATTTCGGCAGCAAGCGGCAGGATCTGCGGCTGCTGCTTTCCTCCCGCGCCTGGCGCGAGGAAACGGCGGTCTTTTATCTCCTCCTGCTGCTCCTGCCCCACGGCGGCAGCTTTACCGTGGCCGCAGAGCTGCTTTTCGGCGGGGGGCCCGCGGCAATGGCTCTTGTTTTGCTGCTTTTTGCTCTGCTGCTGCTCCCCCTCTCGCTTCTCGCACATCTCGCGGCGCTGCAAAAGCAGCGGGAGCGGGAGCGGCGGGAGGTCTCCTTTGCCGAGGAGACCGACGTGCGCCACGCGCCCCGTCCCCGCCTGCGGTTGGCGCGCAATGCCACCATCGTCTGCGGACTTTACTGTGTGGGGGCGATGCTGCTTTCCTTTGAGCTGCCCATCCTGCTGACCCTTCTTCGCATTCTACTGGTCCTGACCCACCTTCGTTGGTGGGTACTTCCCCTTCTGGCGGCACTCCTTTTGCTACTGCCCTTTTGCTACTGTTTTCTGCGCGCGGTGCACATTCGGCGGCGCTTTCTCAAAAAACTGCGGCGACTTTGCCGCGAGCGCGGCTTTCACCTCTCGCGCCTCCGCCGCCCCTACCGTTCCCTGCTTCGTTTGCGGGAGGAGATCAGCTTTACCCTGCAAACGGGTCAAAAAACCTACGATTGCAAGCTCTTTTGCTCCCTGCGGCGGCACTGCCCTCTTTATTTTGCGGAGGATGGCACCGTGGTCTGCCGACACAGCCTGCGCTTTCGCCGCATTGAGCTTTTTTCCTACTCCACCTCTTTCCGCTTCGACTTTGAAAGCTCCGCCACCAAGATCTGCCTGGTCGCCCCCGTGCCAAAGGAGCTGTTTGCCGGCAACACGGTGCGAAATCGCCCCATTGATACGGGCACCGTGGTGGGTGACTACCGCATCTTCAACTCCACGGGCTTTCTGAATGCTCTTTCGCGCGATTGCGTCGAGCGCTCTTAAAATCCCCCAAAACGGTATAAAAAAAGCCGATATCCGCTATGCGGATATCGGCTTTTTTCAAAGTGCGGCGCGGCGCTTCATCTCGGTGGCGAAATGCGCAAGATCGGTGTCTTTTGGCATAATTCCCTCAAAGCTCACCGTGCCGTCGTAGCCAACGCTTTTGAGTGTGTTTACGCTTTGCACGAAGAAATCCCACTCGCTTTCACAGCGCGGCACGCCGCGCGACTTGGGGGCGGCAAAATGGGTGTGCAAAAGCAGCTCCTTGTGCTTTGCGATGTCTGCTTCATTATCATTGTTTTGATCAAAATGATAAAAATCCACCAAAATGCCGAAATTATCCAGGCCCACGGCGCGCGCGTAATCGGCGGCCTCACTCACCGTGTTGATCACGTTCACCTCGCTGTAAGAAAGCGGCTCAACGGCCACCCTTTGACCGTATTTTTTGGCCTCACGCGCAAAAATGCGGCCGATTTTGCAAAGCTGCTCCATCGCGCGCGGCATCGGAAAGCCGTCGGGCACGTGCTTGGCCTTGCCCGAGCCGAACACCAGCACGCTCACGCCAAGCTCGGCAAGCCTGTAAAAGCTTTTTTCCACGTAAGCGCGGACCGCCTCAAAATCAACGTCGGGCCCCGTCAGGCGCAGGCTGCCGGGCAACAGCTGCTTGGCACAGCAGGTGCGCACGAGCCCCTCGGCAACGGCGCGGCGAAGCGCCGCGCAATCGTCGGCGGAGGCCTCCATCACGTCGGGAACCGAAAGCTCGGCAAAGTCGAGATCTTGGGGGTATTTGGTCAAAATTTCTTTTATACTCAAACAAATTCCGAATTGCATTGCGCCCTCCCAAAGCAAGCACCCGCAGGTGCCTTTTTTTATATTGTAGCGCATCCTCTCTTTGCTTTTCAATATCAAATCGTTCAAAAAGATGGCACATCGTTCAAATTTTGAGAAACGGCGTCCTTTTTTTTGCGATATATGTTGACAATCGTTCAAAACGGGGCTATTATAGAGTTAGCACATCAGACAGGAGGGGGCTATGGAACAGCTTGACGGTCAAAGCATGAAAAACGGCCTTGCGATCGATAATTTTGACGGCGTCAAAAGGCCGATGTCAGATTTTCACGACCACGGCCACTACGAGATCAGCCTGATCTTGCAGGGCGAGGTCAAGGTGCTTTTGCGCGATCGGGCAGACGACGCGTGCGCGTGCAAGGTGGTGCTTGTGGGGCCGCGCACGCCGCATATGATGATCCACGCCGCGCATATGCGCTACCGCCGCACCAATTTGATGCTTTCCGAGGGCTTTGTCGCCGCCTGCGCCAAAGATTGGCAGAGCGTACAGGGGCTTTTTGAGGGCGGTGGTAGGGTGGTGTCGCTTTCCGAGCCGCAGGCACAGCACCTTTGTGACGGTCTGCGCCTTTTGGAACAGGAAACCGATAGCTTTCGCCAAAGGCTTCTCGTGCTGTATCTGCTCTCCAAAATCGGCGAATTTGGCATTTGCGACACAAACGGTGCAAAAAAAACGCCTGCATACATGCTGGCCGCCCTTTCTTATATTGAAAAAAATTACAAAAAAAAGCTGCTTGCCTCAGAGCTTGCCGAAAGGCACGGCATCGGGCGCACCACCTTTCTCACCGACTTCAAAAAGCACACGGGCAACACGTTTTACGGGTACGTGACAGGGCTGCGCCTGCAAAAGGCGCTTGCGCTTTTAAAAGAGGGTAAAACAGAGCTGGCCGCCGCACAGGAGTGCGGCTTTGGCGACACCTGCACGCTGATCCGCAGCTTCAAAAAAAGGTACGGCACGACTCCGTACAACTATATCAAGCAGAGCAAAGGAGAAAAGGACGATGTTTGAACAGATCACCCCCGAGCAGGCAGGCGTTGCCTCGTCGCATGTCAAAAATTTTATAGAGGCCTTGGAAAAAAGGGGCGTGCGTATGCACAGCGTGCTTTTGGCCAAGGGTGATCGGCTGTTTGGCGAGTATTATTGGGCGCCCTTTGATGCCGATTTCTGCCACCGTATGTACTCCCAGACCAAAAGCTTTGTTTCGATTGCCATCGGCCTTTTGGAAGAGGACGGCCTTGTCGACCTTGACGAGCGAATCGCCCATTATTTTCCTGACCGCATCGACGAGCCCTTGCCCGCCCTTCTGGCAGAGCAGACCGTGCGCGAGATGCTGACTATGACCACCGTAGGGCATATCGAAAATTGGTTCTCGGAGAGAGTCTTCGACCGCACGCGCTATTATTTTACGCGAAGCGGAGCGCTTCGCCCGTCGGGCACGGTGTGGGAGTACGACAGCGCAGGCTCGCAGGTGCTTTCCTCGCTGGTTGAAACGCTTTCGGGCAAGTCCTTGCTTGACTTTTTGCGCGAGCGCGTGTTTGAAAAGCTCGGCACCTTCAAGACCGCCAAAATACTCAAAGCTCCCAACGGCGACTCCTGGGGCGACTCGGCACTGCTTTGCACGACGCGCGATATGGTGTCGTTTGCACGCTTCGTGATGAACGGCGGGCGCTGGAACGGCGAGCAGCTTTTAAACGAGGCCTATCTAAAAAAAGCCACGTCAAGGCAGGTCGACAACAGCCTTACTCCCGCAGGCGGTGCGTTTCGGCACGGGTATGGGTATCAGATCTGGCGCACCGAGCAAAACGGCTTTGCCTTTTTGGGCATGGGCGATCAGATCACGGTCTGTCTGCCCGAGCTCGATCTCATCTTTGCCTGCACGGCCGACAATCAGGGCGCGCCGTTCTTCCGTGAGTATTTGACCAATTGCTTTTTTGACCACATTGCCTCGAACGTGAGCCCCGTTCCCCTGCCGCAGGACGATGCGGCTTATGCCGCGCTTTGCGCGCGCACAAAGGAGCTTGCGCTGTTTGCACTGCACGGCGCCGCCGACTCTCCGCTTCGTCAGCAGATCAGCGACAAAGCCTATGTCTGCGAGAAAAATCCCCTCGGATGGTGTGAGTTTTCGCTTTGCTTTGCAAGCGCCGAGCAGGGCGAGCTGCGCTACGTCAAAAACGGCAAGGAGCTGGTCTTGCCCTTTTTCGTCAACAAAAACAAATTCGGTCTTTTCCCCGAGCTCGGCTACTCGGGCGAGGTGGGCGGTGTGCGCACCGCCGACGGCTCGCGCTACCGCGATGCGGTGTCTGCGGCTTGGTTGCAGGAAAACAAGCTGCGGCTTTTCGTGCAGATCATCGACCAATATTTCGGCAACACGTCGCTTTCCTTTTCCTTCCGCGACGGGCTATGCACGGTCACGGCAGAGAAAACCGCCGAGGATTTTCTTTGGGACTATCAGGGCGAGATCGTCGCGCGAAGAAAAGAGTCATAACCGCGCACGGCCGCGAATCACAAAACGCCTCCCACACAAGTGTG
>JAZNFZ010000016.1:0-47365 GCA_045576195.1 Eubacteriales bacterium
GAGAACAGGAACACGGTGATCAGCATCGGCACGGAAAGGGGCACGATGATTCGGATAAAGGTCTTGAATACACCGGAGCCATCTACGTAGGCTGCTTCTTCCAATTCGTCGGGCACGCCGCGGAAGAACTGACGGAGCATAAAGATGTAAAGTCCGTTTTTGAACGCGATACACACCGTGGACATAATAATCAGCGGTGCATAGGTGTTCAACAGGTTCAGTCCCTCGGGGAAAGGCAGGATCTTGATCTTAGACAGAATGTTGTCGATCCATTCCACGCCCACCGAGGCTCCGCCCGAGAAGAACTTCAAAATTCCGAGCACGTCAAAATATCTGAAATTCTGGAAGAATGCAGACTGCAGCGTACCGTGCGGGATCGCCAGCGTGATGATCACGGCGACAAACACCAGCTTGTTGCCACGGAACTTGAACTTTGCAAGGCCGTAGGCCACAAGGCAGCTCGAGAAGGTCTGCAGCAGGGCGCAGAGCAGTGAGAAGCCCATGGTGGAGAAGAAATACTTGTGGTATTGCAGATCGGTAAAGAGTGCGCGGTAAACGGCCAGCGACAGATGACGGGGCACATTGACCACGGTGGAGTCGACAAAGTCCTGGGGAGCGGTGATCGACTGCATGATCAGCGCGTAGAAGGGCTTGATCACCACAAAGGCAATACCAATGAGAAGCAGCAGGCGGAAGATGTACCAAACTACACGCTTCAGGAAGAACATCGACAGATACTTGGCCTTCAAGCGCTCCTTGAGAGAGGTCCGCTCAAACTCCACACGGATCTTGTTTTTGCTTTCCTTTTTGATCTTCGGCTTATTATCCATATTTTGTTGTGTCATCTTCTCACCTCCTTAATCCCTTCTCTGATAGAAGACATAGGCGGAGAACACAGCAGCCACCAAGCCAACCAATGCCAGTATCAGGATAAAGTACATCCAACCCATCGCCGCACTCACGTGCATGGCGTTTTTCACCGTTACCGACGAGTAGGTGCTGTTGATCACCTGCATCACCGAGTTGGAGTCTGTGGTAAAGCTGTCGATCAGCGTGTAAATGCCGTTCACCAGGATCATCGGGCTTACCATGGGGAAGGTGATCTTCCAGAAGGTCTCCCAAGAGCTTGCACCGTCGATCTGGCAGGACTCGTAGATCGCAGGCGAGATCGACTGCAGAGAAGCAAGGAAAATAAGGATCTGTACACCCGAGCGGTTGATGATACCCGAAATACTTGCCACGGCAGAGGTAATGTACTCCACCAGGCCAAGGCCGAAGCCAAGGCTGTCAAAAATATTACCAAGCAGCGCCTCAATGGCAAGCGAGGATTCCACCTTTTCCTCCTCGGATTCGCCCATGCCAAGATCAATGCTCTCGTCGGCGATCTTGAAGGAGGAGCCGAGAATGCCCTCCATCATGCCTGTTGAAACCACAACAGGCAGGAAGAAGATGGCACGGAATGCGGCGCGTCCCACCATTTTCTGGTTCAGGATCACAGCCACAAACAGCGAAAAGATCAGAATAGCGGGAACATCAAACAAGATCTCCTCAAGACCCCCAAGCAGGGTCTGCAGGAAGTTGGCGCTGCCCGTCAGCGCGTCGGAGTAGTTGGCAAAGCCAACGGCCTCCTTGTTCAGCACACCGTTGACGAAGGTGTAGCTGTAAAAGCTTTGCTTGATCGACTCGAAGATGATCGGGAAATACACGACCACAAAGCCGATCACAAAGGGGAGCACGAAGAGCCAGCCCGCGCGCGCCTTACGGCGGTCAAGGGAGGCTATTTTTCTTTTCTTGACAGGCTTTGCCGCAGCAACGCCTGCTTTGACTTGATTTGTCATCATTTACCTCCCTTACGCATTGTGATAGATCACCACGTAGCCGTAGCTCTCGATGGTATAAATGACACCGTTGACCGTGGTCTGAACGGTATAGTCGTTAAAGTTCAGGATGAAGGACTTGTAGGGAGAGCCTACCTCGCCGTAGGTCACCAGAACGAGATTCTGGTTGAGCGAGTATTTGTCCTTGGGAGGATCGGGAACGATGACCTCCTCACCCTCAGCGCCGCCGGTGCCGCCCTCGTTGCCGCCTCCTTCTTCCTCAGAGGGAGGAGGAGTGGGAACGGTCTCGGTTTCGCCCGAAACAGCTGCAAGAATGGCAGCCACGTTGATCTTGGATGCAGTAGGATCTGCAGGATCGTAGTAGCCCTCCTCGATCAGCTGTCGGATAAAGGCATTTGCCAGCGCCTCCACACCAAGACCCTCGTACTTATCGGAAAGTGCAGCGTCGGTGCCGAACACGAAGCCTGCAAGATCCGCGTCGGAAACATCAGCCACGGTCTTGGTAACGGTCAGCTTGCCGCGAAGCGCCTCAATGGTGGCCTCGCTTCCCTTCACAAACGCCAGCTTGTTCTCGGGGCTGATGGCAACCTTTTCGCTCCGGTACTCATTGAGCAGTGCCACATAGGCATCCACTGCCTTATCCAGTGCAGCCTCTGCCTCGTTGACCAACTGCGAAATGGCATCGTTGGCAACCAGGTAGTCGTAACCGTTCTTGGCTGCAAGCAAGGCATCCTCGGCCAGCTTCAGTGCCTTGGCCGCGTTCACGGAGCGGCGGGCGATCAGCGTGGTAAAGGCGTTGGTCATTGTGGTGAGGTTGCTTGCGCTGATCTCCGCGCCCTGTCCGTTGCAGGTGTTCCAGATACGGATCAGCTCGGAGGTCTCAGAACGCTGCTGGTGCAGTCTGTTTCTCAGGTCCACAATACCCGTGCTCTGGGCCTTGATGGTCGCCTCGGCGGAAATGGCAGCCTCGCTTGCTGCGCGGATGGCAGCAACCGCAGCGATACGGTCGTTCTCGATCTTATCGGCAATCTGATCTGCCTTATCCTTTGCAGCCTCCAGAATATCGTCCAGCAGCTCGTTCTCGTTGGGAACGCGGTTGCCGTCGAGGAACCGGTGATCAATGATCAGCTTGGTCTGCACATCGGCAAGTGCCAGGTTCAGCTCATTGTAGATCTCAACCAAGCGCTTCTGCCAGATGTCATAGCGCACCGAATAGTTCTGCGAAAGGAGCTCATCCTCCTTGAGCAGCTCGGTGTTGGCATAGGAAAGGATAAAGTAAAGCGATGCGCCGTTCTCGATCGCCTTCAGCATAGCATAGCTGAGGTCGCCCTCCTCGTTGAAGGCAGAGCCTGCAAACTCAACATAGCCATGGAGGACCACGCCCATAAAGGGAATGGCGCTCAGCTCAGCATTGTAGCGGCTGGAATCCAGCGGCACATTCAGAATGTGGCTCGCGTAGTTCCAGGTATAGGCATTGGCCGCATCCAGCATGATGTCATAATCGCGCTCGTTAAAGTAGGAGAGGGCCTCCATCGTATAGGTCTTGGCCTCCTCGCGGAGCGTGATCTTATCCTCATCATAGTCGGAGTTCAGGGCGCTGCCCATGGTCGAAAGAGAAATGCCCATGGCATCGTACTTGCTGTATCTTCTCTCCAGCTTCTCATAGAAGTGGCTGAAGGTTGCGGGAGAGAGCAGCATCTGGTAATAGCTTACCATAGCCTGCTTGGTCGCAGAGTAGATGCGTCTTGCGGTATAACGGTTGTCAATGGTACGAGCGGCATTCTTCTTCATATTGACCGAATCGCTCGCACTGGCGGAGGTGGTATACACAAAGTCAAAGTCGGGGAAAATGCCGTAGCCTCTCTCGGCAGCATCCGCCACCAGATCCTTGAAGTCGGATTTGCCGCCCACGGCCTTCTCCCACTTCAGCTTATAGGGGACCTCAGAGTAAAGGCCGCCGTTGGCAAAGCCCGTGAGCTTGAAGTTCACGTTGGTGACCTTCTCGCCTGCAAGGTAGGTGTACATCTCCTGAATATCGTCAAAGGTGGTAAGCGCTACCGAAACGGTAACAGGCATCGACATCACCTTTTTCACGGTATCCATACAGCCAAAGGCCTCAATGTAAAGCGGGATGGAGGTCTTGACATCGCTCTCACCAAGGCGCTTGAAATCGGCGTTGGTGGAGGCAAGATAGTTGCGGTAGGCAAAGGCCATACCCATCCAGCTGCACTCGTAGTAGGAGGTAAGATTTGCCTCCTTTGCCTTGTTGTCGTCACTCAGCATAATGTAGCGAATGCGGTAATCGTCCGTATAGCGTCTGGCGGCGTAAACCGACCAGTTGGACACCGACTTATCCTGCTGACGTGTGATAAACGACAGCGAGACCGAGGTGTGCTGCAGGTAGTTGAGGTGAATGGGAGCGATGGTCGCAAGCGAATCCCCCTCCTCAATGATGGCAAAGTAGCCGCGCTTCACGCCCTTGGCATTGGTCTCGACCTGACCGAACACAGGCATACGGATGACCTCGCTATGCAGACCCGAAATGCCCGAGAAAAGGGCAAAGTCGTCGCCATACACGCGGCCGTTGATCAGCGTCGGCACGGAATGCTCGTAAAGCGTGCCCGAGCCGTCGGGAACAAAGGTGTAGCCCTCGTTGGCCTTGTTGCAGGCACCCATGTAGGGCAGCACGGTCAGGTTGGTCATACGGAAGGCAGACTCGTCAAAGCGCAGGCCGTTGGCGGGAAGCTCCACCACAAGGCCGTTGGAATCCACCGTGTATTCCAGTGCCATTCTAAAGATCGGGGGTGCCTCAAGCTCCTCGATGTAGCCGAGATACTCATAGTCCCGATCCATCTCCTCGAAGGAGTAGTCAGGGCAGTAGGTCTGGATCATATCGGCCAGATGCTCCATCTGCGCCGTGGTGGTGCTGGCACTCAGCACGTAGATGTTGATGTTCTTCTCTGCCAGAACGGGGAACTTGGCCGCCATCGACTGTGCGACAACGTCCTCTGCGCCCTTCTTGCTGGCCAGAATTCTCTCTGCGTAGAACATCTCCTCGAAATACGCCTTAAACTGCTTGAACTCGTGGGTGGTCTTGCCGAGAGCCGCCTCCATGGGAGCAAGGATCTTTTCCTCAAAGGAGGAACGCTCGATCTGCTTGGGGCAAAGCAAGCGGGAGGAGATCTGTCCGATGGCATACTCCACACGGATGCCGTTCTTGATCGGCTTCACGTTGATCTGCGACTTGAGCGCCGCATCCACATAGGAATTCAAGAACCAGTTGGTATTTTTGCTATCCACATAGGAAAGCGTGATCTGCGAGAGCATTTCTGCACGCAGGCTGTCGTCAGAGCAGGTCTCTGCCGACATATCCCAGGGGTTGGTGAAGAGCACCTCGCCCGTGGAGAGCTTTTGGTAGGCGACCACGCCGAGGATCGCGTCGTAGTAGAGCGCGTACTCGCCGTTGTCAAATTTCTTTTCCATTACCGCAAGGCGGTCCGCCTCGCTGGTGAATTCTTCGCGGGTATAGTCAAAATCTGCGACCTCGCCGCGCTCCTCGGCGGCGGAAATGGTGATTGCAGGGATCGCACACACCACCATCAGCATAGACAGGAACGCGCAAAGCAACCGCTTCATCAAATTTGTTTTCACGATTTTTTCTCCTTTCTATGCTTAGAGTCGGTAAGTCACTTCGGCGACAATGTTTGTCACAAAGCCTACAATATCCATGACGAGAGAGGTAAAGAGGATGGCAAGGAACATGATAAACGCCATACCTATAATACTGCCAAGGGTCGTCAGCAGGTTCTTGATGATGCTGTAATCGTGCGTCACCATCATACCGAAGAAGATGAGGAAGCCCGCCCAAATAAAGCCGAGCGAGATCACCAGGGTGATGATATCCATCTCCGACACGACCACAAAGTTGGAGAACAGAGTGGCGGGGATGGTGGTGAGGGAGATCGGCAGCAGCGAGTAGCTGATGGCAATGAAAATGTCCTTAAAGTTACCCTCGCCGTCAAACAGGGTGGTAAGACACCAGTTTGCAACAGCGAAGAGCAGCACGGGGACAAATACCACCAGCACCTGCATAAAGATGGTGGTGTAGCTGGCCTGCGGATCCATTACATAGCCACGGCCAATGCTGCGGTAGAAGAGCGCCACAATGGTAATGGCAATGAAGACGAAGGATGCTCGCAGCGAGCCTCTCTTTTCGTGCTTCAGATCCCAGAAGCCGTCAAAGGGATGGAAGATCACATGGAAGACGTAGAGCAGCTCCTCCTTGAAGGTGTGCTTCTTGCCCGAAACGGCCGCCTTCTTATTGATCTTGGCGGCATAGCGCATAAAGCGCACCACCAGGATGCAGATGGCAATGATGCCGATGGGAACCAGAAGGAAGAACTTGGAGACCCACTCCTTACGCAGCTCCTTGAAGGCCGTCGAGTAGTTTTCGGTATCATAAGCAGCCTTATAATACTCAATTGCCTCCTCAAAATCACCGCTGCGGAACAGCGCCTGACCGATACCGATGTAAGCGGTGTCGTAGTTGGAGTTACGCATCAGGATCTCTTTCCAGTCCTCGATGGCAAGGTCATACTGACGCTCGTTCTGGTGACGGAGCGCCTGGATCAGCACGTCGCCGTACTCGGTTCGGTTAAAGACCACCAGCTTGGCGTTCACGCCGGTTCCATCCAGCACCAGCATCTTCTCGCCCTGGTAGACCACCGCCTGGATGGTAGACATATTACCGAGCTGAGAGCCTGCATCGCCAAAGGCGAAGAGCAGGTTGCCGTCATAATCGTAGGTATAAAGCTTGCTGCGCTTTTCGTCGACAATGGTCCAGGTATTTTCGGGGCCGCAGGCAACGTCAACCACCTTGGACATACCCGCGCGGTCCTCGTTATACTCGTTCTCATAGTCGATCTCGCCTGCAGGCGGCCAGAAGCCGTTACGGCGCATGATCTCATCGCCGGCGGGGTTCAGCAGCTTACAGGGGGCATAGGTACCGGCCTTTGACTGCGAGTTAATGGCAGAAAGCATACTGCCCTCCAGCGCCTTGTCATTGATGACCGCGTACACAAAGCCGTTCTCGTTGATATCAATGTTGTCGTAAGGGTAGGAGAGCGTCAAGGTCTCCTCCTTGCGCTGCTCCTCGGACTGAAAACGCTTCCAGAATTGCTTCCAGACAGAGGAGATCGTCTGCTGTGCGCCGATGAAGCCCGTAAACTCGCCCTTACCCGTCATCACGATGATGCCCTCGTTGGTCTCGTCGGAGACCACGTAAAGTCGATCGTAGGAGTCAACGGCAACGGCAACGGGCCAGTAGATCGCGTCATCATCAAACAGCTCGGATTCGGGCGCCTTGATGATCGAGTTGAACTGACCGTCCTTGGTAAAGGTAACGATACGGGCGGCAGCGGAGTCACACACATAGAGCAGGCCGGGTCTGCCGGGCTTATCCTCGGTCACAAACAGGCCCTTGGGCTGCGTGAAGGAGTCCGAAATTCCCTGATCGTTGACGAATGTGGTGATCTCGTACTTGACGTAGTAGTAGGGGTCAAGAACCACGATACGGTTCTGATCCGTGTCGGAAATGTAGATGTTTTCGTCCTCATCCACCGTCAGGTCGCTGGCATTCTTCAGCGTCAGGCTAAGACCCATCTGCGAGGAAGAAACCGTCGTCAGAGGAGTGTAAGCATCCGGAGAATAAAGCGCGCGACCGTCGATCGAGTAGGTGTAGGTCTGGTAGGCTCTTGCTGCTTCCACCGGGGTGGAAATAACCGTCAAAAGGACAAACAGCAAGCAAAAAACAGAAAATAGCTTTTTCATTCTGAATCTCCTTTTTCTTAGTCTTTCATACCGGAGGATCCCATGGTCTCAATGATGTTGGACTGGGAGATCACGAAGACCGTGATCGGCACCAGCATCATGATCACAAGAGATGCGGCGTGAGCGCCTGCACGCTCGATACCACCGGCCATGATCTGGCCAATGGCGTAGTTGAAGGATTTGAGCTGCTCGGAGTGGATGTACACCGAGGCGCCTCTGTTCCACAGATCCTGGAAGCAGTAGATGATCAGGGTCAGCCACGCGGGCTTGACCATGGGCATCGCAATGGTCCAGAAGGTGCGAAGCTCGCTGGCACCGTCAAGACGGGCAGACTCAAGAACGGCAGTGGAAACGTTGGTCTCCATAAACTGCTTCATCAGGTAAAGGCCAAGGGAGGTAGCCCAGGCAGGGATGATGATGGCAAAGTAGGTATCGATCATATGCAGCGCACTCATGATGATAAAGGAGGTAACACCCGTAACCGTAGAGTGGAACATCAGGGAGGTACGCACCGTCTTAAACATCATCTTGCCGCCGGGGAACTTGATCTTCGCCATGGCGTAGGCCGCCAGCGAGGAGAAGAACAGGTTGCCCACCGTACCTGCGATCGAGGTGAACACCGTGTTGAAGATGTAACGGGAGAAGGGCACCCACGAGGTGTTCATCAGGGAGAACAGATCGCGGAAGTTCTTCAGTGTGGGGTTGTAAACGAAGAAGCGAGGGGGGAACATCCACAGCTCATCAAGGGGCTTGAGAGACTGCAGCAACACGTAAAGCATAGGCAGGAACATGAAGGCACCAAGCAGGGAAAGAACCACCGTGATGCCCGCATCACCGCCTGCGGAACGGTTGAGGACAACTTTATGTTTTCTAGTACGAAGCTTTTTCGACATATCACTGCCCCACTTTCGAAAGAAGTTTCTTGACCAGCATGTTGGAGCCGATCATGATGGTAAACAGCACCACCGCGATCGCGGAGGAGTAGCCTACCTCAAAGCGGATGCTGCCGTAGTCGTCAAGGTGGTGCATAATGGTATGCGCCGCATAGTCGACAGACGGGAATCCGCACAGAGCGGTTACAACGCCGCCAAAGCCGAAGGAGGAGGTGATCGCCATCACGGCACCGAACATCAGCTGAGGCCTCATCGAGGGCAGCGTGATGTACCACAGCTCCTGCCAACGGTTTCTGACACCGTCCACCGCGCCCGCCTCGTACATCGAGCGATCGATGCCCTGCAGACCTGCAATAAAGGACAGGAACGAGGTACCAAGCGAGGTCCACAGTGCAACCACGATACAAAGCGGCATAATGTAGTCCGCATCCTTAAACCACTGGATCTCCTCGGTGATAATACCCAGGTTCAGCAGCGTACCGTTGACCCAGCCATAGGAGTCGCCCGAGAACAGGGTCTCCCAGATCAGGTAGACCTGACCCGAAATGGAGGGGGCATAGAAGATCAGTGTTACAACGGCACGGATCTTGGGGGGAAGCTCGTTGATGAACCATGCAACCAGCAGGGACATCATATAAGAGCAGGGGCCGACAATGACTGCAAAGATCAGAGTGTTCTTGCAGGCAATGATAAAGATATCGTCGTCAAGAAAGAGCCGAATATAGTTCTCTACAAAGGCAAATTCCGGCGGCTCAAGCAGGTTAAAATTAGTAAAGCTTATGAGAATCGACAGGAATACGGGCACCACCGTGAACAGGGTGAAGATCAGCATATAAGGGGCTACCATGGCGTATGCCACCTTATTCTTCTTCATTTCCTTCCAGGTCCACTGTGCACGCGTCATATCCGAGCGATTGACCGCTGTTTTCTTCGACATGTGCTTTTCTCCTTATAACGCTTATAAATAATAATGTAACCGATTCGTGATCAACGGCTCAGCACGACCGCTGCATTGCCAAGGGCCTTGATGGTCTCCTTGAAGGCCGTGGCATTGACGCGGCCAAATTCCTCGGCTGCCTTCTGCAGGGTCACGGCATCCTCGCTGTCAAGGCCCTCCTCCATCAGGGTGATGGCATACTGCGCGGAAGCAAGGGTCGCCTCGTCCATACGGCGCGTCTCCTCCTCAAAGGCCTCCTCGACCTGTCTCATACGCTTTTGGGCAAGCGTTTCGCCAAGCTCAAGGGTCTCAAGGTGGAATTCCTGGCGCTTACGGGTGATCTCTTTGTTGATCGTTGTGATGTAGCTTTGCAGCTCGGTGATCGGGTCTGCATTATCCTCGTATGCAGCAAGGAAAGCGAAGTTGGTATAACGGTCAATGATGTAGCTACCGGGGTAGTTGGGGATCGAAGCAAGGTTGTTGAACTGATAGGAGAGCTGACGGTACTCGGCGGTGGTCCAGGGCATCTCACGCAGCGCCTTGATGTTTGCGGTTGCATGCTTTGCGGAGGGACCGATGATGGCCACCATCTCGTTGGAGTACTGCACCTGGAAGCTGACACCGGAATGCCACTTCATAAACTCCCAAGCGCCCGTCTCGTTGTCACAGCCGTTCATCATACAAATAGCGGAAACACCGGAGACTGCCACATTGTTGATGTAGGAGCTGCCATCCTCGTTGATGTACTCAATTCCGGGCATGGGGTAGAACTCCCACAGGCCCTTGATCTCGGTTGCAAATACCGTCAGGTGGTTGTAGGTGCCGTTGTAGGCGGCAAAGCCAATGGGCATCTCACCGGTACGGAAGCGGTTTGCGAAGTTGTAGCTGTAGGGGAAGGAATACATGGTAAAGAAGTTACACATGGTCTCAAACGCCTCAAGACCCGTGTTGGAATCCAGATTGATTCTCATACCGTCGTCGGCGAAGAGCTCGCCGCCCATCTGGTAAAGGAAGATCTTGTAGTCGGTATGCATACCGATCTGCATGTTGTTGGCCTGCAGGACCGTCACCGCCTCCAGAATGTCATCCCAGGTCTTGGGGATCTCAATGTTGAGGTCAGCAAGGATATCCTTTCTGACGAACATCATATTGAAGGACTGGGTCTCGGGCAGACCGTAGTAGTGGAAGTCGCCGTTGGCATCGGCAATGCCAAGCACCAGCATAGCGGCCTCGTTGAACTGTGCCTCAGGCTCGCCGTTGGCATCCAGATTGACCACGGGCTTGCCGTTCTCATCATATATTGTATTGAAGTGTTCGTCCACCTCATAGTAAAGGGCAAAGTCCTTAAAGCCCGACATTTTCTCGATCGGTAGCAGAGCGCCGCGGATGGCGTAGTTGATCACGTCTCCCTGTCCGATACCGATATAAACATCAGGGCCCATACCCGCCAGCACCGAGGGCAGCAGCGTACCGCCCGCAACCAGCTTCAGGTTGACCAGTGTTCCCTCCTCGGTGTAGTTGGGGAAGTCGTTGTTGATGAGGTTACGCAGCACCTGCGCCTGGTCACGGCCGGTTGCCAGCCACACGTCAATGGTGTGCTCACCCTCCGCGTCCTCGGCGGTAGCGCCCATACGGTTGTAGTTACGGAAGAAGGACTGGATAAAGCTGGTGATCTCGTGCCAGAGAGCCTTGAAGAAGCCTGCCTTACCCACGGGAGCCTCTTGATCGAGAGGCTGAATGACAATGTAGTCCAGCTGCAGCGGCTGGGTCTTCACATCGCCGAGCCAGGTACCGAGAGAGCCGATGTAGGACTTGAGCTGATCGAGGTACTTTGCGATCTCGCGCTCGTCGCTGCTCATTCTCTCCAGGAGCCAGGCAATGCGCTCCAGCGTTGCAATGTTCGAGCTCTTGCCGCCCGAGGCAGCTGCCAGCTCGGCTGCAATATTGTAAAGCTCCCGCGCTTGGATCGCCATATCGATCAGCGTGTCGGGCATCGCACGGGAGAAGCCGTAGTCACGGTACTCATCGGGGGTAGCGCCCGTCAGCTTGATGATAGAAAGGTAGTCATCGTTCACGGCGGTCAGCGCCTCGTCCACGCGGCGCACGATGTCGCCCATGGAGCCCAGCGTGACCTGCATCATCACGGTGTACTCAACACCCGCCTCAAAATAGAACTTGAAGGGGTCCTTGCCGTTGTTAAGCAGGGTGGACTGCCAGTCGGTGCCGTAGTTGAAGCGAAGCTCAGAGGCCTCGGCAAAGGGGATCTTGCCGCCGTAATAGCCGGCGGAGCCCACCTCGGCACCCTTGCTCACAATATAAAGCGAGCGGCAGACAAACATACCGTCCAGCATATTCTGGCGGTAACGGGCAGCGATGTTATAAAGACCGCTGGAGCTCACCTTAAAGCTGTAGCGCACCCATTGGCCTGCCGTCTGCCATTTCTCGCCGCCGATGGTGTTGAGCAGCGTGCGAGAGGTATCGGTCGGCATATTGTTGGCATCACTGCGGTCCTCAACGGGATAAATGGTCTGCGAGGAGGTAGCGCCCACATACTCTGCCTGGATCGAGACCCAATCAGAGCCGGACACCGCACCCGGGAAGCGGGAGAGGTAGCTCTCGTAGCTTTCCATATCCTTGTGGGGAACCAGCGTGATCGACTTGATGGTCATGGGCTCGTTCATTGCCTCAAGGGAAATGACCTGCTCACCGGCCTCAAACAAAAACTCAAAGGTCTCAGCATAGAAGCCGTCGGCATCACGCAGCTCATACGCGCACCACTCGGGGCACTGCGCCATGGTGGGACGCAGCTCGTTTCTGTCAATATCCTTGGTAAGGAAGCGCACCGTGTAGGTGTTGACGTAATCGGCAAGTGCCTGCGTCCAGACCTTGGGGATCTCCAGCTGCACAAAGCTCTCCTTGAAGGTCTTACCCTTCTCGGTGACCTCCACCTCTACAATATCCGCAGAGGTAAAGCCCGCAGCAAGCGCCTCTGCGCTCAGCGTTTCCAGCGAGATCTTACCGTGCTCGTCCCTCACCAGCGCCTGGGTGTACTGGTTCTGCCAGACCTTGGGCAGGGTGATGTAGCGCGCCTCCGCAAAGGGAATGGCGTTGTTGATCTTCAAAATACGCTCGATCGAGGCAACCTTGCCCTCATCGGGCCAGTACTCGATCACAATGCTGTACTTTGCCGTGGCGGGGATGTTCACCTTCCAGGAGACCGTGCCGCTGGCAGGTGTGTGCAGCGCCTCCTCGGTGCCACCCGTGGTCGTCGTCACGCGCACATCCGCATTGGTGAGGTCCTTGTCGTAATCCTTACCTGGGATCACGATCTCCTCGGTTGCACGATCAAACGCTCCGTACTTTTGGCAATACGCATCGTACGAAATCGCATTCAGCTCCTCCTTGATCTCCGCCAGGGTCTTATCCGTGGTAGAGCCCTCATCCGCGGTAGCCGCGCTTACCGAAAACGCGCCTCCCATAATGAAGGTGAAGGCAAGAACGAACGCCAATAGTCGGTGGAATTTCGTCTTCTTCATGTTTTCCTCCTGTGTCTCCCGGTCCCGAGGCCGATTCCCCGAGGCCCTTTGTTTTTCAAGCGGTGATGGCTCACCGCCCTCGGAATGCGCCGATCTGCAGCCGCCCCACAGGGGCAAAACGCGCAAACAAGCGCCCAAGGCGGGCACTGCTGCGCCCGCCTCGGTCGATGGCAACATTTTACCACGAAAAAGGCACGAAAGTCAAGGCTTTTCCAAGCAATTTTTTATTACAGCTATCGCACACGCGCGCGTTGGGAGGCACAAAACGGCCATTTCCCCGCTCTCACCCCTTCTCCCCCCGGCGCCCCCAAAAACAGCAATTTTGGCACCTTCCGCCAAAACCGATTTTCGAATAGTAAATAAAATTTACACCGCCTTGCGGAGCGGGGTCAACAAATTCCTTTTTCGCCCCTTGTTTTTTCGCCAACTTTGTGCAGTTTTTTGCCGTTTTTTTCGTAATGTAAATATAATTTAACACACCCTCGCCAAATTTTCCAAAATCGCCCTCGCAATTCGCCAAAATTCTCCAAGTCATTTCTGTGCAAATTGAACAAAATTGAGCACCAATTTTCTACACCTGCCGAGCAGGCCGTTTTTCGCCTCTTTTTACAAAAAGTTAACATTTGCTCGTTTATTTTTGTTGTTTTTGTTTCAATTACACTCCTTCCACCCACTTCCCTCTTATCTCCAACGGTCGCTCTTCACCCCGCCACTATGGCGGGGGCTCATCTTGCAATGGCACCAAAAAAAAGGCTCCCTTGTGCAAAGGGAGCTCCGCCGCAGGCGGTGAGGGATTGTTGTTCGTGGAGGGCGACAAGCAAGGCGGCTTTATGCCAAACAAAGGGGTGTCATTCTGAGGAGGGCAAAGCCCGACGAAGAATCTCGCAGGCGGCAAGTCGCCTGCGGACTTTACCTTCGGTGCCGAGATTCTTCGCTCCTCGACCTTCGGGTCGGAGTCGCTCAGAATGACAGGGACAATGTGCGGCACTTCGGTGCCAAGATTCTTCGCTCTGATCTTCAGGTCAGGGTCGCTCAAGAATGACAGACAGGTGTTTGAGCGGACACTAAAAAGGCTTCCCCTTATAGGGCAAGCTCCCGCAAAACGGGCGATGAGGTGCCTACTTACACGGCCTACGTTATACAAAAAGCACACATACCAAAAGGCATGTGTGCTTTATTCCTGCAGTTCCCGCTCTATTCTTTTCATCAGCTCGCTCGGCTCGATCCCCATCGCCTCCGCCAACCGAAAAAACGTCTCCAGCGTCGGCTTCCTCGCACCCCGCTCAATGGCGCTCAGGTGTGTTCTGCCAATATCGGCAAGCCCACTCACCACCTCCTGTGAAAGTCCTTTTTCCTCTCGGTAGGCTTGAATTGCCCTTCCCACCTTAGCAGGATCCAACATACGCTCACCTCACTTTTCATTATTCATTATAAAAAGTTCTCACATGCATATTGAATACATATGTTGACATTCGAACACAAATGTGTTATACTGAGCAAGTCAAAAACCGTCGAGCCATGTCGGTTTATGAAACGACCCACGAGATAAGGAGGGCTAAGCGAAAAACATGTTGACCGTATCACAGCAAGCAAAGGCAAATATACTGCCGTCCCATTTTTCACGATTGGCGCCCCCCTGCAAAAAAGCCCGTCACCCCCCGAGCCGATTTGCCTTGGCCGTGTTCGCCCGTGGCCGACGGCATCTCCCGCCATTTCCATTCTCACACCGTTACGGCGCTAAATTTTTGGCAATTTTCGGTATTTTTTGAGAAATCAAGTACCAATAAGCAACATATATTTAAATTTGTGCACCCTTGCAAAAAATCCGCCGAATTCCCTTTGCCCGAGCGGCTTTCAAAAAAGCCTGCCGCCGTTGTTCCCTTGCCAAAAGCGCAGTTTTACAACTTTTTTCACCACTTTTATTCGCATACGGGTTGACATATGCGGATACGCGTGATATAATTATATGGTATGCAATATTAAAATATATACGTGCGCTCATACGCGCATATGCTGCGCCATCTCGCAAACGCGCAGCATCAGACGACTTCAAGCCTTTTACACCCCGAAAGGAGTTCCTTATGCCTGTTACTACACCCGGCGTGCAGCCTACCCCCACCGCGGACAAGCAGGATCTGCACGAGAGCACCGTTGCCCTGCCCTCGGCACCGCAAAAAACGCTCACACCCCCAAAGCGCCGCCACGGCTTTCGCTACGGCTGCTATCTGGCTATCAAGCGCGCCTTCGACTTTTTCAGCAGCCTTGCCGTGCTTTCCATCCTCTCCCCCGTCATTCTTCTTTGCGTTCTGATCAAATGGCTGGAGGATTTCCGCAATCCCTTCTACGTTTCAAAGCGCGTCGGCAAAAACGGTAAGATCATCCGCTTTTACAAGATCCGCACCATGTGCCCCGACGCCGACTCCATGAAGCAAGCGCTGATCGAGCAGGGAATGAACGAGGCCGACGGCCCCGCCTTTAAGATCAAAAACGACCCCCGTATCACCCGATTCGGCAAATTTTTACGCAAGACCTCGCTCGACGAGCTGCCCCAGCTCTTCTCGATCCTGATCGGCACCATGAGCGTGGTCGGCCCCCGTCCTCCCATCCCCCACGAGGTGGAGGAATACGATGAGGTGCAAATGCACCGCCTGGATGTCAAGGGCGGTCTGCTCTGCCTCTGGCAGATCTCCGAGAACCGCCACGACACCTCCTTTGACGAGTGGTGCGCCCTCGATTTTGAGTACATCGAAAAGCAATCGCTGCTGCTTGACCTAAAAATTATCTTCAAGGGCTTCTTTATGGTCGTTTCGGGCCGCAGCGGCGACTAAATCACATAGCGAGGATAACGCTTTGAGAAAAGAGAACAATTTAGAAAAGCCGCTTCGCATCGCTATGCTCGGCCACAAGCAGATCCCCTCCCGTGAGGGTGGCATCGAGATCGTGGTCAAGGAGCTGTGTAAGCGAATGGTGAAGGAGGGGCATCACGTCACCTGCTACAACCGTTCGGGCCATCATGTAAGCGGCAAGGAATTTGATGTCAAAAAGGAAAAGGATTTTCGCGGCATTCGCCTCAAATACGTCCCTACCATCAACAAAAAAGGGCTTGCCGCCATTACCTCCTCCTTTTTTGCCGCACTGTGCTGCGCCTTCGGCCGCTATGACGTGGTGCACTTTCATGCCGAGGGCCCTTGCTTCTGGCTCTGGATTCCCAAGCTCTTCGGCAAGCGCTGCATTGCCACGGTCCACGGACTTGACCACCGCCGCGCCAAATGGGGCAGGCTCGCCAAGTGGGTCATTATGCAGGGTGAGCGGTGTGCCGCGCGCCGCGCGGATGCGATCATTGTGCTGACAAAGGCAGATCAGGACTATTTCAGCGAGACCTACGGCAGATCCACGGTGCTGATCCCCAACGGTGCCAACATCTCCACGAAGGTCGAGGCAAACGAGATCAAAAAGGCCTATGACCTCGGAAAGGATCAATATCTGCTCTTTTTCGGCCGCATCGTTCCCGAAAAGGGTCTGCGCTATCTGGTGGAGGCGTTTGATGCCCTTCATACCGACAAAAAGCTGGTGATCGCAGGCGGTGCCAGCGACACCGAGGATTTTATGAACGAGCTGAAGGCCCTGGCGGCGCACAACGACCGCATCATTTTCACGGGCTTCGTTGAGGGAGACCTTCGCAAGGAGCTGCTCAGCAATGCCTACCTGTACGTGCTCCCCTCCGATCTTGAGGGAATGCCCCTGAGCCTGCTGGAGGCCATGAGCTACGGCAACTGCTGCCTGACCTCCGACATCGCCGCCTGTACCGAGGTGATCGAGGATCAGGGCATCACCTTCCCCGCAGGCAACACGGGAGCGCTGACCGAGATCCTGCAAGAGCTGTGCGACCACCCTGAGACGGTTGCGCGCTACAAGAAAGACACCGCGCAATTCGTTACGCAGAAATACAGCTGGGACGAGGTCGTAAAGAAAACACTGGCGCTTTACGGAGAGAAAAAACAATGAAAATTCTAATGGTCAACAAGTTCCTCTACCCCAACGGGGGGTCGGAGACCTACATATTTGAGCTGGGAAAGCACCTGATTGCCGAGGGCCACGAGGTAGAGTATTTCGGCATGGAGCACGAGGGCAGGATCGTGGGAAATCGCGTGGAGGCTTATACCTCCGATATGGATTTCCACGGTGGCTCGAAGCTTGCAAAGCTCACCTATCCCATCAAAACCATCTATTCCCGCGAGGCGCGCAAAAAGATCCGCCTGGTGCTGGACGATTTTAAGCCCGACGTGGTGCATCTCAACAATTTCAATTTTCAGCTTACCCCTTCTGTGATCTTGGAGGTCAAAAAATGGAGTAAGCAGACAGGGCACGCCGTAAAAATCGTCTTTACCGCGCATGACTATCAGCTGGTTTGCCCCAATCACATGATGCGCGACCTGAAGAACAACACCAATTGCGAAAAATGCATTGGTGGCCATTTCGGGAACTGCGCCAAGGGCAAGTGCATCCACGGCTCGACCGCAAAATCCCTGATCGGCACAGCCGAGTCCTTTTACTGGACCTGGCGCAAAACCTATCGGCTGATCGACACGGTCATTTGCTGCTCCCACTTTATGAAAAGCAAGATGGACACCCACCCGCACCTGGTGGGCAAAACCGTGGCGCTTCACAACTTCGTGGAGCTGCCCTCTCCCGCAGAGCCCGTCGAGAAAAAGGACTATGTGCTTTATTTCGGGCGCTTGTCCGAGGAAAAGGGCATCCGAACCCTTCTCTCGGTTTGCAAAAAGCTCCCGCACGTCAATTTCATCTTTGCGGGCGGCGGCCCTCTTGAAGAGCTGGTAAAGGATGTGCCCAACATCAAATTTGTGGGCTTTCAACGCGGCGAAGCGCTGCAAACCCTGATCCGCGAGGCACGCTTTTCAGTATATCCCTCCGAATGGTATGAGAATTGCCCCTTTTCGGTGATGGAGAGCCAGCTGCTCGGCACCCCCGTCGTGGGCGCCGACATCGGCGGCATTCCCGAGCTGATCTCCACGGGCGACCATCCCACGGGTATGCTTTTTGAAAGCGGCAACGCCGCGGCACTCGAAAAAGCCATCGATACACTCTGGCAGGATCGCGCCCTGCTCGCGGACTATACCGCCAACTGCAAAGAGATCCACTTCGATTCCCTCTCGGAATACGGCGAAAAGCTTTTGAAAATTTATCAAAATCCAGTCTGATTACAAAATTCGCTCAAATTGGTTGTACGGAACTAAGGAGCGGTCTCAAAAAACTAATCTAAATCCAAATTTACAAAGGAGTAGAACATCGTGAAAGGCATTATTTTAGCGGGAGGCTCCGGCACGCGGCTTTACCCGCTGACCAAGGTTACCTCCAAGCAATTGCTCCCCGTTTATGACAAACCCATGATCTATTATCCTATGTCCGTCCTGATGAGCGCCGGCATTCGAGAAATTTTGATCATCTCCACCCCTCAGGACACCCCTCGTTTCGAGGCGCTCCTTGGCGACGGCAGCCAATTCGGGCTCCACTTGTCTTATGCCGTCCAGCCCTCTCCTGACGGCCTTGCTCAGGCCTTTATCATCGGAGAAGAATTTGTTGGTGACGAGCCTGTTGCCATGATCCTTGGTGACAACATCTTTTGCGGCCACGGCTTAAAAAACCGCTTGCAAGTAGCGGTCAAAAATGCAGAATCCGGAAAAGGAGCCACTGTGTTTGGTTATTATGTCGATGACCCCGAGCGCTTTGGTATTGTAGAATTCGACCAAAACGGGCGTGCTGTTTCTATCGAGGAAAAGCCCAAGCACCCAAAAAGCAATTACTGTGTCACCGGGCTTTATTTCTATGACAATCGCGTCATAGAATATGCCAAAAAGCTCAAGCCCTCCCTCAGAGGCGAGTTGGAGATCACGGACTTGAATCGCATTTATTTAAACCAAGGAGCGCTAAACGTGGAGTTGCTTGGACGCGGCTTTACCTGGCTGGACACCGGCACTCATGAAAGCTTGGTTGAGGCAACTAACTTTGTCAAAACCTTGGAATCTCACCAACACCGAAAGCTAGCTTGTCTTGAAGACATTGCATATATGAACGGTTGGATCACCCGAGAGGATGTAGAGGCTGTAATCAAGGTCTACAAGAACCAATACGGACAGTATTTGCAGGATGTGCTGGACGGTAAGTATATCGACATATTGCATTGAAAGGAAACACGCGAGCATGACAATCATCGTCACCGGCGGTGCCGGATTTATCGGATCTAACTTTGTATTCCATATGCTGAAAACTTATCCCGACTATCGCGTGATCTGCCTGGATAAGCTGACCTACGCGGGCAATCTTTCCACGCTGGCCCCCGTAATGGATAACCCCAACTTCCGCTTTGTCAAGGCAGATATCTGCGACCGTCAGGCGGTGTATGGGCTTTTTGAGGAGGAACACCCCGATGTAGTGGTCAACTTTGCGGCCGAGAGCCACGTGGATCGCTCCATTGAAAATCCCGAGATCTTCCTGCAGACCAACATCCTCGGCACGCAGGTGCTGATGGATGCTTGCCGCAAATACGGCATCACCCGCTACCACCAGGTCTCCACCGACGAGGTCTACGGCGACCTGCCGCTTGACCGCCCCGATCTGTTCTTCACCGAGGAGACCCCCATCCATACCAGCTCCCCCTATTCCAGCTCCAAGGCGGGTGCGGATCTTCTGGTAATGGCGTATCACCGCACCTATGGGCTTCCCGTTACCATCAGCCGCTGCTCCAACAACTACGGCCCCTATCATTTCCCCGAGAAGCTGATCCCCCTGATGATCGCCAACGCTCTTGCCGACAAGCCCCTGCCGGTTTACGGAGAGGGCCTCAATGTGCGCGATTGGCTCTATGTGGAGGATCACTGCAAGGCCATCGATCTGATCATTCACAAGGGCCGCGTGGGCGAGGTCTACAACGTGGGCGGCCACAACGAAAAGCAGAACATTGAGATCGTTAAGATCATCTGCCGCGAGCTCGGCAAGCCCGAATCTCTGATCACCCACGTGGGTGACCGCAAGGGCCACGATATGCGCTACGCCATCGACCCCACCAAGATCCACCGCGAGCTTGGCTGGCTGCCCGAAACCAAATTTGAGGACGGCATTAAAAAGACGATTCGCTGGTATCTTGACAACCGCGAGTGGTGGGAGACCATCATCAGCGGCGAATATCAGCATTACTACGAAAAAATGTATGGGAACAGATAAGGAACAAGCAAATGAAGGTTTTTGTCACAGGTGTCGGCGGCCAACTCGGCTTTGATGTCATCAAAGAGCTGAGCCAACGCGGTCATATGGCAGTGGGAAGCGATATTTTAGATACCATTGCACTTGATATACCCTATACTCAACTCGACATCACCAACGCCGAAGAGGTCCGGCATATCTTGCAGGCAGAGCGCCCCGATGCTGTTGTGCACTGCGCCGCCTGGACTGCGGTGGACGCGGCCGAGGATGCGGAAAATATTGATAAAGTGTATGCTATCAATCATCATGGAACAGAAAACATCGCCAAGGCCTGCAAGGAGTTGAATTGTAAAATGATTTACATCAGCACCGATTATGTCTTTAACGGCGAAGGAACAGAACCGTGGCATCCTGATTGTAAGGAATATGCCCCGCTTAGCGTTTACGGAAAGACCAAGCTGGAAGGAGAGCTTGCAGTCTCTCGTCTGCTTGAAAAGTTTTTCATCGTTCGTATCGCCTGGGTTTTTGGTGTAAATGGAAAGAATTTTATCAAAACCATGCTCAACGTAGGAAAAAAGTATGGCACTGTTCGGGTAGTGAATGACCAAATCGGCACTCCCACCTACACTCCGGATCTTGCTCGGCTATTGGTTGATATGCTTGAAACCGAAAAATACGGTTATTATCACGCCACCAACGAGGGTGGCTATATCTCCTGGTATGATTTCACCTGCGAGATCTTTAGGCAAGCAGGCTATACCACCCAAGTCGTTCCCGTAACGACAGAGGAATACGGGGTTTCTAAAGCCGCGCGCCCTCGCAACAGTCGTCTTGACAAGAGCAAGCTAACCGAAAACGGTTTTTCCCTTCTCCCCACCTGGCAAAATGCACTTTGCCGTTATCTCAAAGAAATCGAGGAAGCAACATAATGGGACAAATTAAGGTCACAAAAGCGCCCATAGAGGGTTTATACATTATTGAACCTACTGTTCACGGCGACAACCGCGGCTATTTTATGGAAACCTACAACCAAAAGGATATGCAGGATGCAGGGCTTAATATGGTGTTCGTGCAGGACAACCAGAGCATGTCCGTCAAAGGCGTGCTACGCGGTCTCCATTTTCAAAAGCAATATCCCCAAGGCAAGCTGGTGCGTGTCATCAAGGGTCGCGTGTTTGATGTAGCCGTCGATCTTCGCGGCGGCAGTAGCACATACGGCAAATGGTACGGCGTGGAGCTTTCGGAGGAAAACAAAAAGCAATTCTATATATCAGAGGGCTTTGCACACGGCTTCCTTGTGCTCAGCGATACGGCAGAGTTTTGCTATAAGGTCACCGACTTCTATCACCCCGGCGACGAAGGCGGTCTTGCCTGGAACGACCCGACGATTGGCATTGAGTGGCCTGAGTTAAACGGTACATATGCAGGAAGCGCCTCAGCCAATGGCTATACCCTCTGTGACGGCACACCCTTGAATTTGTCAGAGAAGGATCAAAAATGGGCCAATCTGAAAGATATATTTCGGTTTTAATGGCCAAACGGCAAAAAACTTTGAGGAAAGCAAAAATGTTCCGCGATTCCATCGCCAACCGTGCCAAAATCCGCCTCAATTTTCTGACAGGATACAACAAAAACTCTTTAAATTTTGCAAAAAAGCAATCCTAACACATTTTAAGCAAGAGGTGCATATATGTCAGCTACAGCGCATAAGCAAACAAGGCTAACTTGGGTAGACAACACAAAAATTTTTGCCTGCTTATTGGTTGGATTAGGACATTTGTTTCCATCGTTAATAGCACCCGGCATTCTCCCCTCTTGTGCGATAATTGAATGGTTTCAACACACTGTATACACCTTCCACGTTCCCTTGTTTTTTATTTGCAGTGGATACCTTTACCAACAGTTTACAAAACTGCAATCTGGGAAAGAATACGGCATACATATTCTAAATAAATTACTGGCATTAGGAATTCCCTACTTTGTATTTTCTTTCGCTACTTGGCTGATGAAAACGCTGTTTTCCTCTTCCGTAAATAGTGAAATCGGTGGACTTTTTGAGACCCTGTTTCTGTCTCCAACGGCTCCCTACTGGTACTTGTATGTACTCTTTTTCTTGTTTGTCCTCGTTCTACCGGCACGCAATAATACACATATGTGGATTCTCGTTGCTGCGTCAGTTTGCCTAAAAGGGCTTTATTCTTTCTCATTGATACCAAAAATATATCTCCTTTCTGCAATTTCTTGTTATGCCATTTGGTTTATTATTGGAATGTGTATGAGTCACTTCAAAGTGACGGAAAACACAAAAACAAAAAGAATCGTTCTTGCATTTTTTATCTCTTGTCCCACGGCACTTAGCATTAGCATAATGCAATTTGTCTTTTCTTGGGAAAGTAACCTTTTGGATTTTACAGTTGGATTCTTCGCTTGCATAGGAGTCATTGCAGGTATTATGCTTCTTTCAACTAAGTGGGCAGCACCAGAATGGCTCATTCATAGCATTATGCCCATCTACCTAACACATACCATATTTGCTGCGGGTGTTCGTGTTATGCTTTTGAAATTGAATTTGACCAATGGGATATTACATTTGCTTTTTGGATTCGTGTTTAGTTTTGCTGTGCCTATATTTGTGGCACAGGTGGGAAATAACTGGAAGTGGATCGACTTCTTATTCTTCCCCACAAAATATATAAAATTCAGAAAATAAAACAATCGTTCTTCTCGCCCATCAAAATTGTAGAAAAGGAAGTAAAGCATAAATGAATACCTCGTCTAAAGCGACGCATTATCAAGGCTTGGATGGGCTCCGCGCCTTAGCAGCAATTGGCATCGTGTTGATGCATGTTCGGAGCAATGGAGGCTATCTTCTCCACGGATTTGTGTATGACTCGCTCATCCCCGCTTTGACCAACCTTGTATTTCTCTTTATGGTAATCAGCGCCTTTTCCATGTGCTGTGGTTACTATGAAAAATTCATAAACAATTCTATCACCTTGGGAAGCTTTTACGGCAAGCGATACGCCAAAATCTGGCCTTTTTTCGCAGTGTTATGTTGCTTCGATCTTCTACTTTCGCCCAGCAAGGAAGCACTGTATGAAACCTTTGCCAACCTGACCCTGGTATTCGGCTTGCTTCCCATCAATAAGATCACCGTGATTGGCGTCGGTTGGTTTATTGGCACCGTTTTTGTTTTTTATCTGGTCTTTCCCTTCTTTTGCTATTTACTTTCCGACAAGAGGCGGGCTTGGTTCGCATTCGCAATCGCTATTTTATGGAACATCGTCTGCCAGCAATATTTTTTCCAACCCTCGTTTATAGGAATAGCCATCAGTGGAAGAACCAACTTTTTGTATAGCGCACAATTCTTCTTCACGGGCGGCATGATCTACCTGTACCGCGACAGGCTTGCTTGGTTTTCCAAAAGATACTGGTATCTTGCGTCGCTCATCGCCATCGGAAGCGTTATTCTGTACTTTTTGCTCCCGTGGAAGACCTTCTTGGCTATGATCGTTGCAGCCGCATTGGTTGTTGTGGCCATCGGCATAGAACGCAAAGGGATTCTAAACAATGCCGTAACGCATTTTTTGAGCAACATCAGCATGGAAATTTATCTCTGCCATATGGTAGCCTTTCGGCTCTTGCAGAAGCTGCATCTGATTCAAGTTTCGAAAAACCACTTGCTTTCTTACTTGGTTGCATTTATCCTCACCCTTTCTTTATCCATCGCCATTTCCCTTGCTGTAAGGTGGGGGATCAGAGTCTTAAAAGCACAAGGCTCCGCCATTCTTTCAAAGTTAAAATCCCACAAAAAATCTCAACAGGAGAACTGATATGTCTGAAAAAAAATTAAACGGCACAGTCATTGTGACCTATCGCTGCAATGCACGCTGCTCAATGTGCAACCGCTACAAGGCCCCCTCGAAGCCCGAGGAGGAGATCTCCATCGAAACCATCCGCAAGCTGCCCCCGATGTACTTCACCAACATCACGGGCGGCGAGCCCTTCATCCGTCAAGATCTCCCCGACATCGTGCGTGAGCTCTACAAAAAGAGCGACCGCATCGTCATCTCCACCAACGGCTACTTCACCGACCGCATTATCGCCCTTTGTAAGGAGTTCCCCCAGATCGGCATCCGCATTTCGATTGAGGGTCTGGAGCAAACCAACAATGAGATCCGCGGCCTTGACGACGGCTTTAACCGTGGCTACACCACCCTCAAAAAGCTGGTGGAAATGGGCATGAAGGACGTGGGCTTCGGCATGACCGTGCAGGACAAGAACGCCCCCGATCTGGTGCCGCTTTATCTCCTCTCCAACGAGATGGGAATGGAGTTTGCCACCGCATCCTTACATAACAGCTTCTATTTTGTGGAGGCCAAGAACATCATTCACGACCGTCCTATGGTCGCACAGAATTTCGAGAACCTGATCAACGAGCTGCTGAAATCCAACAGCCCCAAAAAATGGTTCCGCGCTTACTTTAACCACGGCCTGATCAACTACATTTACGGTCAGAAGCGTCTGCTTCCCTGCGATATGAGCTTTGACACCTTCTTCATCGACCCCTACGGCGATGTCATGCCCTGCAACGGCACCAAGGACAAGGAGGTCATGGGCAACCTCAATGAGCAGAGCTGGGAGGAGCTTTGGAGCAGCGACGCTGCCGAGAGAGTCCGCGCCAAGGTTCGCTGCTGCGACCGCGACTGCTGGATGATCGGCTCGGTTTCCCCCGCGATGCACAAGTATATCGCAAAGCCCATGTGGTGGATCATTCGCCATAAGTTCTTCCGCTTCTTCAAGAAAAAGAAGTACAGCATGTATGAAAACCCCATCGTCCGCGATTACCGTGACGGCAAGATCTCAAAGGAGGAGCTGGATCGTTGCAGCACCTGCGACCTTCACGCCACCATCAACGACGGCCTCTCCGATGCCTCCCGTGAGCAGCTGAAGGGCAGGAGCGGCGAGGAGATCGTCGATGCGGATATCGCAAAACAGATGAAGGAGTAAACCAAAATAACGCTTCATCAAAAGAGAAAGATCCAAAAAAGAACCACAATCTTGTTTAAAACAATTTATCGCAGGAAAAGCGCCTTTTGGCGAAGTGAATATATGCGAAAGAAGCATATTTTCTACCATATGGGCAAAAATGTACACTTCTTCAGCAATATTCCCTCAGATGCCTTTTTGGTGTCTATCGGAGATAATGTGGTGGTTGCTGCCGGTTGTGAATTTGTCACTCATGATATCTTTTATCACGTATTCAATGCACAGTATAGCGACCTCGGCAAATTTTATCCCCACTTTGCCCCCATTGTAGTGGAAGACAATGTTTGCATCGGTGGTTTTGTAAAAATTATGCCCGGTGTGCGAATTGGACATAACTCTATTATTGCCGGAGGAAGCGTTGTAACAAAAGATGTGCCCAGCGGTGTGATTGTGGGAGGAAACCCTGCCAAGGTCATTGGCACGGTCGAATCTCTTGCGAAAAAACGCGCTGAAAGCAGTGAACCCCACTTCACCATTCAAGACGATGTGGAAGTTGTGCAAGCAACCTATTTTACAAATAAAAAAGAATAGCCGGTTGTACATCATCTCTGGCCAAGGTGCAAGGTCATTAAAAAATATAGTAAAAACAAACACTTGGGAAAAGGTATACCGATGAAGATACTGATGCTTGTGAATTGGAAAATTCAATATTGCAAAAAAAAGCCGAATGACAAACAGCCACCGGATTATTTGGTTTCTGAACAAGATTATTGGTTCTATCGTTATTTTCTGAAAAAGCCGGAGGTGGATGTGATTGATATCCACTCTCTCCCTTGCCTGGAAAATTTTGAGAAAGAAAAGCTTCGGTTTTATGTCTGGCAAACCCTCAAGGCTATTCCCAAACTGGGGCAGTACGATTTGATCGTTTCCCACGGTATGCAAAGCGGTGTGGTGCTAAGTCTATGGAGGCGACTCTTCAAAACAAAAGCAAAGCACATTGTATTTGACATTGGCTCTTTTAACAGTGCTGCGGAAAGCGGTTTTGCGTTGAAGCTGATGCAGCATGCCAGCAAATCGATTGACGGACTAATTTATCATACAAGCAGTCAAATTGCATACTATAATCGCTTTTTTCCATGGATCGTACCCAAAAGCAAATTCATTCGGTTTGGCACAGATTTAGATTTCTTTGAAGCATCGGGATTACAGACCTCAGAGGATAAAGGCAACTACATAATTTGTGTTGGCTATGCAAAACGAGATTGGAATACCGTGATAACTGCTTATAAGCAATTAAATACACCAATAAAACTGCGGTTGGTGGGGCACGTGATTCAAGAGTATAACAATATACCCGGTGTGGAGCAATTGCCTTTTGTCCCGATTCGCGAGTTGATCAATCAAATACACAACTCCCTGTTCTGTGTGCTTCCGCTGGAATCTTTCAATTATTCCTACGGGCAAATGACGCTACTGCAGCAAATGGCCTTGGAAAAATGTGTTCTTACCGCAGAAGTTCCAAGCTTGGTTGATTATATTGAAAATGAAAAAACGGCTGTATTGTATGAGCCTAAAAACGCAGATGACTTGGCATCCAAGATGAGTGTATTACTAAACAATGATGAATTGAGAAACAAAATTGGAAAGAACGCGGCACAATATCTGTACAGCAATTGCAATGAAAAAATCATGGCAGGTCAGATTGAATCGTATTACAATGAAATCGTAAATCAGTAATACAACATAAAAAATAAAGTAATTGATGATTTGGAGACAAAGGAGACAAATATGAGCAGAAGCAAAAAAGCAAGAGTGATTGCATTATATTTGCCGCAATTTCACCCGGTTGAGGTCAACGACAAATATTGGGGAAAAGGCTTTACGGAATGGACTAATGTTGCCAAAGCAAAACCTTTGTTTCGGGGTCACGATCAGCCTCGGATCCCTGCGGATCTTGGATTTTACGATTTACGTCTTCCTCAGGTAAGAAAAGAACAAGCTGAGTTGGCAAAAGAAGCGGGTGTAGAGGGCTTTTGCTACTGGCATTACTGGTTCGGCAACGGAAAAGAAGTTCTTCAAATGCCCTTTGATGAGGTTGTAAAAACCGGTGAGCCGGATTATCCGTTTTGCCTGGGCTGGGCCCTTCACGATTGGACAACAAAAACGTGGAAAAAAGGCGCCTCTGTTACCAAGGACACCATTATTTTTAAGCAAGAGTTTCCTGGGGAAGAAGACGATGTCAAGCATTTTTACAGATTGCTTAGTGCGTTTCAAGACAAACGCTATATTACGGTTGATGGCAGATTGTTGTTTTGTATTTTGGTTCCACGGGCAATGCCCGAGCCAAAACAGTTTATGGACTTGTGGAATCGACTTGCACAAGAGAACGGTTTGCCCGGCTTCCATTTTGTAGGCATTGTAGACTCAATGCCCCAAATAACAAAAGAAAATATACGCTATATTGACAAGGCGGTTGATGACAACATATCCCAAGCCAAGGCTCTGGGCTTTGATGCCGTCGGCACCACAAATCAAAAATATGCGGAATTAAGAACCGGAGGCAAATTGAGAAAAATTTGCTTTGCGGCAATTCGCAAGGTGCTGCCCGGCGCATTGCTGGACAAGTACAACTATAGCAAGATTATCGATAATTTTTATTCCCCTTCTGATAGGAGAGAGGATGTGTACCCTCAGCTTCTTGCCGGATGGGATCGTTCCCCCAGATCGGGCAGAAAAGCAATTATTTATTATAATAACACACCGGAAACATTCAAAAAAGCGGTGCAGAAGGCAATTGATTGTGTCCAGAACAAGAAGCCTGAACATCGTATTGTATTTCTGAATTCCTGGAATGAATGGGGCGAAGGGGCCTATATGGAGCCTGATTTGAAATACGGCCACGCGAAGCTGGAAGTGCTCAAAGAAGTACTGGAAGAAAAAGGGTGAATATAATGACCTTGAAAAAAACAGATATCTTGACTTCGGTATTTTGGGTAGCACTTTTTTTGCTCCCCATTTTGCCTCAATATATTTATGTAATGAAGGGCGTTAATGTCGTCAATTTTTTAGCGGTTGTATTTGTATTGTTTTTCATTGCCTTTGGTAAAATAAAGCTCTTGCAAATGCCCGTCTCTGTGTGGTTTTTCTGGCTTTTTGTTTTATCGCAATCGGTTTTTGCGCTTGTCGATTCTGGCATTCTGCGCATGGCCACTTACTTGCTCACCTGCGTTGTGATTCCGTATCTCATTATTTGTTTTATAGACAACCGTGAACGCTTTTATCAAACAATAGATGTGTTGATCGGGGCGGGCGCGCTCATAGGAGTTTTCGGATTGCTTGAATCCATCACCAAGATAAACTTATTTCAACCCCTTGCTAACGGCCAAATGACAGAATTCTTCTACGAAGTCCGTTACGGTCTTTTGCGTATTATGACTACTTTTGGTCACCCCATTTCATATGGTATTTACCAATGCTTTATCTCTGCGCTCATTGTATATCGTCTATCTACTGATTTCGCAACCAAAAATAAAAAATTCTACATCATTGCATTTATTCTATCCACTCTAAACATCTTTCTGACAGTTTCCAGAATCCCGATTCTGATGTTCATTATTATACAAATCTTATTTGCGTATAAAAAACACAAAAGGAATTTTTTGCCTTGGTTTATCCTTGTCTGTTTGGGGATACTGCTCATTGCGCTCACCATCTCTGTGTTCGACATAAACATCCCGTTTATTGATGACTTATTTGCTACTTTCCGTAGCTTTTTCAAAGGGGAAACGGCCTCTTCCGGTGAAACGGTAGGAATGGGAAATCGAGTGGAACTGTTTGAGTGGGTAACAAAATCCATGGGGAATTCGTGGATCTTCGGCAAAGGATTCGAAGCCGAATTTGCATATAAGGTTTTTGAGTGGCAAACCAAAACCTCGATTGAAAATCAATATCTCAACATTCTATATCATACCGGATTAGTTGGATTAATTACACTATTGTTGTCCTACCTTGGAATCCTTTATTTTGCCAAAAGAATGCAAAAAAAGCATCACCTTCTTTCTAACGAAAAAAGCTTTTCCTTTGCTTCAGTTATATTTATTGTGTTGCTGGTTTATTTTATCGCACAATTTGGAGTACAAGAAACGGATATTACCCGCATTTATGTGATTCTCGTATCCTTATTGATCGCATATTACCGCATCTCAACCAATCCTCCCGCAAGCACTCCCACAAATGAACTCTCTGCTATGGAGGCAAAAACATGAAAATTGCAATGATGGGGCTGGAATGCCGCAGTGCAAACAAAGGCTGCGAAGCTCTGACATATTCCTTTATTAATCTCGCTCAAAAAGTAGCTGAAAAAAATTTGGAACTCCATGTTTTTGGATATGCAGACCTGGGAAACATCCAGCAGAAATATCCCAATATCCCTTTTCACCACCATCGCATCAGTGTAAAAAATCCTTTTAAGTGTTCGGATTTGAGAAAAGAATTTGACCAGATGGATCTGATTGTAGATGCCACCTATGGAGACGGATTCTCAGATATTTATGGTAAAAAGTGGAATGCCATCACCAATCTGGCAAAGCGTATTGCCATTCGTTCTAAAACGCCCTTCCTATTACTACCCCAAACGTATGGCCCCTTCTATAATCGCTTTTTGCGGAAATGGGCATATCACATCATTAAGGGTGCCGATGTGGCATTTTCCCGTGATGCCCTATCCGCCAAGGAGGTGAACGGGGTGATAGGGGACAAGGTAATTGAAACAACAGACCTTGCTTTTGCTCTTCCCTTTGACAAAAATGCTCACAAATTTGACAGAACAAAAATTCATATTGGCCTCAATATCTCCTCCCTCTTGTGGGATGGAGGCCATGCCAACACCATTCATCTTGCAACGAATTATAGGGAATACTGCAAAAAAATCCTTGAAACACTCATCGCCAGAGAAAATGTAGTGGTACATCTTATCCCTCACGTCATCGACAACGAAAACTATGATTGCCCCGAAAATGATGTGCGTGTCTGCGATGCGGTACATGCGCTGTATCCCAATACTATACTCGCCCCCTCCTTCGCTGATCCCATCGAGGCTAAAAATTATATTTGTCAAATGGATGTATTTATAGGAGCCAGAATGCACGCTACCATCGGCTCATTTTCCTCCGGAGTTACCACCATCCCCTTCTCTTACAGCAAAAAGTTTGAGGGGCTGTTTGGAAATCTGAATTATCCCTATGTCATCTCTGCCACCAAAGTCTCTACAAAAGAGGCTGTGGCACAAACCCTTTCCTACATTGAGAATCCCGCCCCCCTAAAAGAGGCACAAGCAAAGGGGATGACACAAATTGAAGGGAAATTACAGTTAATTCTAAATACGCTGGCAAAGTATGCTCGGCAGAAAGGTTAAATCACACTGTTATGCAAAAAAAGAATGTCTTTGAGACGCTTTGCACCGGTTGCGGATTGTGCAAATCCGTTATGGGCGCATCATTTGTAGATAGAGAAGGGTTTCCCTGTATATCTATTGAAAACAACAAAGAATTGCTTGAATTTTGCAAAATGCATTGCCCCGCTGCCGGTTTGCACGTAAAAGAAAATGCTTCTCCATGGGGAGGCTATATACAAGTATATCGCTGCTGGGCGAAAGATGATGAAATCAGATTTAAAGGCGCTAGCGGCGGAGCAACCACTGCTATTGCAATCTATCTGTTAGAATCAAAATTGGTAGATGGAGTGATCCAAGTCGGCGAAGATGCGGAAAAACCATTTTCTACAAAGGTATATTGCAACACCACAAAAGAGGCAGTAATGGGTTGTACTGCATCTAGATACATAACATCCAGTCCCTTGTCCACGATTATGGAATACTTGGGCAAAGGAAAGAAATATGCCTTTGTCGGTCGCCCGTGCGATGTTGTTACGCTAAACAATTTTCTGACAAGCCATCCGCAATACAAAGAGGATATTTTTTGCACACTATCCTTTTTCTGCGCTGGCTCTCCCAGTGGGAGAGCCAGCGAGCGCCTTGTACAGCAAATGGGGATCGATCCATCCGAGTGCACGAGCATTCGGTATCGCGGAGAAGGTTGGCCGGGGAAAGCAACTGCAACATCGGCAGATGGAACCGTGCAAACTATGGAATACATTGATTCTTGGAACCGAGTGCTGGGAAGAGATGTTCGAAGAATGTGCAAATATTGCTCTGACGGCGTAGGAGAAAGTGCCGATATCTCCAGCGGAGACTTGTGGCACTTAGATGCTAACAAAAAACCAATATTTACAGAAGCTCCTGGGGAAAATATAACCTTTGCCCGTTCCCAAAAAGGATATGAGATTTTGCAGACAGCCTTAGAAAAAGGCTACATCGTATCAGAAATATATGAGCGTATAGATCAGGATTTGGGCTATATTCAACCATATCATAGCACCCGAAAGGCTTTGCTGAGAGCGAAAGTTTCTGCCACAAAAATAATGGGAAGATGCGCCCCCTATTATCCCAAAAGATTCTTGAAAAAGTGCTCTAAAAAGACATCTGTCAAAGTGCAACTACGCACATACTTAGGAACTGTAAAGCGAATTGTTAAGAAAAAACTATGAGTAATATTGAGTATAAAAAAGCGGGGACATGGTACCTTTTTGGCAATATTTTCAATAAGGGAATTGCCTTTTTGACTGTGCCTGTTTTTACCCGTATCTTGTTGCCGACAGACTATGGTATTGTGACCACATATAACTCGTGGATCGGTATTCTGGCGATGGTGATGGGTTTTGCCCTGCATATGGCAATTCGTGCCGCCTTTGTTGACTATGAATCGGAAATAGATGACTTTATGTCCTCTATGCTGCTATTTACTTTGGTCTGCTCCATTTCTTTGACGTTAGTGGTGGGATATTTGTCCACTGTCATTGATATCGGAATTAGCTCCACTTTGATTTTGCTATGTGCCTTACAGGGCATGTCAACCGCATTGGTAGAGGATTACTCCTATTATTTGTTGATGCGTTACAAATACAAGTTCCGCACAGTCCTAATGCTATTGCCTAACTTGATCTCAGTGTGCTTGTCCATTTTGGCAATTCTCTTTGTGTTTGAGAGCGAAAAGTATCTCGGGCGCATCATCCCAACAGCCCTTGTGCATATCTTATTTGGACTTTTGGTAACCGCTTTAGCCTTGCGCCGTGGAAAGTGGAAAATCAATTTGGCGTATATCAAATACGCCCTGAGGATTTCTGCCCCCTTGATTCTCCACGGCATAGCATTGAACATACTATCCCAGTCGGACAGAACTATGATCACGGCTCTCGTAGGCTCTGAGCAAACCGGTATATATAGTTTGATATACAATTTCAGTATGATCGCCACCGTCATTACCACTGCTTTGGAGGGAGTTTGGATCCCTTGGTTTACAAGGAAAATGAAGGAGCAATCAGTCGGCGAGATTAACCATCTGGCCAAGGATTACCTAAACCTGATGACATATGCCATGGTGGCCCTGGTATTAGTGGCACCCGAGGTGGTGAAGCTCATGGCAGACAAGGCCTATTGGGAGGGCATTGTCATTATCCCCCCTGTGGTACTGGCCAATTATATCATTTTCTGCTATACCTTGTTTGTCAATGTAGAACACTTTTATAAGAGCACCCTATTCATCTCGATCAACACCCTCATTGCTGCCGCTGTTAACATTGGGCTTAACTTTATATTCATTCCCAAGTACGGCTACATTGCTGCCGCATATACAACAGTTGCATCCTATCTGGTCTCCTTTATTCTTCACGCCATAAGAGGCAAAATAATGCAGAAAGATATTTATCCTGCCAAAATGTTCATAAGACCTATGGTTCACATCATTTTGGTCTGCGTAGTTTTTTACTTGACCCAAGAAATTTGGTGGATGAGATGGGGAGGAATGCTGATTTACATCGGAGCAATGTTTTATCGTGAAAGAAAAAGACTTGCAGAATTTTTCCCTTTGATCAGCGCAAAGTTCCTTAAAAAATAATATTCGAAAAAGCCCTAGCATTTATGATACAAACAGGATAGGGAGGTGAATGCGCCATTGCTTGATTCTCCGTTATTACGTGCTGTACGCCATGTCTTTTTTCAAGAACCTATACCCCAATTATTTGATTGGCAAGCGCTATACAAGCAGGCCCGACACCACAATATGATCGGCTTTGCCTATCATGCGATCCAAAACGCCGCATCGGCTCCTGCCGAAATAAAAGAAAAGATAGAACGCTTGTATTATTCCACGGTTTCGCAGCAGATGCAGCAAGAGTACTTCGCTTCCAAGCTACTTCAAGAATTGCAACAGAAAAGCATTCCGCATATGCCGCTGAAGGGCCTGCTGCTACGCCCCCTATACCCCTCGCCCGATCTTCGGCTTTCCTGTGACATTGATTTTCTCTATCCCATTGAGCACCGACAAGCCGTCGACGGTATTCTGAGCGAAATGGGCTTTTCCTGCACAAAAAAATGGGTTCATCACGACATCTACACGATGGGGCATGTAACCATCGAGCCTCATTTTGCTTTGACCGATCCAAATTCTGTGGCGAGCACCTATTACCAAGGCATTTGGGATCGTTTGGTCTCCGTAGATGGCTCTGCATATCGCTTCACGGATGAAGATTTTTACATTTTTATGCTCTACCATATGTCAAAGCATTTCCGCGAGGGCGGCGTTGGAGTGCGCGCCATCTTAGATGTCTTTTTATATCTGGACAAGCATCCTAATTTGAACCGAGTATATATCGAAGAAGAACTACAGAAGCTGCGAATCCAAAAGTTTGGCACATCAGTCGTGCACCTTGCGCATACCTGGTTCGGAAACGAACCCGCTACTCCCGACATGGATCTTTTGGGTGATTTTGTGTTAAACGGCGGCGCTTACGGCTCTGCCAGATCAGGCGCGCAAATACACCATACCAAGCAAACAAAGAAGGGGAAGGTCTCCCCTCGCCGAGCAAAGCGTTCTTATCTGTGCGCCAAGTTATTTCCCCCGTTTGCCGTGATGAGATGTCAATACCCTTCTCTCTCCCGCCTTCCCTTTTTGCTTCCGTTTTATTATGTGATACGCTGGGTAGCCATTACCCTTTCCCCCTCAAAGAGAGCCGGAGCGAAGCGCGCGATGTCGCTGATGAACGATTTTGATATCGAAACGGCACAGAGCATCGCACAGATCCTCACCATCACCGGCATGGATGATATCAACCAATAAATTTAAAAACCAATATCCCCCTTTTTCCCCTTTCATCATTGACACAAAGTCTATAATGTGTTATACTAATGTAGGTTATATACGCGCCGTTACGGCGGTATATCCGCGCCACGGTATGTGAGCCGCGGCGCTGCTCCCACTCTCACATAATCGGTCGGGATCGGTCAATCCCACCGCTTCACTCTGACCGCAATGAATATGAAATTAGCTGATATCCATATTCACGCATTGTTCGGCGTTGACGACGGCGCGGACACTGAGGAAAAAATGTATCGGATGGTAGATGCCTCCTACAAGGACGGCGTGCGCTTCCTCTGTGTCACCCCCCATTTTCACCCCGGATATTACGGAGATAACCAAGCCTCCACCAAGTCGGCATTTTCACTGCTTTCGCAGTACGTTACGGCACATTATCCCGATCTTACGCTTGCGCTCGGAAACGAGCTGCACTACAGCCCCAATTCCATTACCTGGCTGAAGGAGGAGCTTTGTCACACCATGAACGGCACACGCTATGTTCTGGTTGACTTTGGGAACAATGAGCAGGCCGATGTGATTCTCGGAGCGATGGCCAAGCTTCTGAACCTCGGGTACATCCCCATTCTGGCTCACGCCGAGCGTTACAGGAAGCTTGAGCGAGGCTTTACCGACCTGATGGTGCTGCGAAACGACGGAGTCATCATTCAGGTGGATACCCAATCGCTTCTTGGCGAATTTGGTCGATTTGAGCTGCGGCGCAGCCACAAAATGATCAAGCTGGGGCTTGTTGACATTGTTTCCACCGATGCCCACGGCCTCAGCAAGCGCCCGCCCAATCTTTCCGCCGCCTATCAGCTGATCAAGACGCGCTACGGAGCGCCCTTGGCAGATAATCTTTGCTATCACAATGCCATTCAACTTTTGACCAAGTAAAGGAGTAAATCATGGAACAGGAAAACAGAAAAGAAATTACGTTAAAGGACCTTTGGTCCGTATTGATCAAGCGTATCTGGATCATGGTGCTTGCCGCTATCCTTTGTGTAGGTGTCTTTTTTGTGGCAAAAAAGATCACCTATACCCCTGCCTACACCTCCACGGCTACGCTTTATATCCTGAAGCAATCCGACGAGACCGTGAACAACGACTACACCTTGGCACTCGGCATTGTCAACGACTGTGTGCACCTGCTGACCAGCCACGCGGTGCTGGATGAGACCATCAACTCCCTCGCGCTCGATATGTCCTACAGCCAGCTCAAGGGCAGCATTTCCATCAACAACCCCACCGACACCCGTATCCTTGAGGTCAGCGTAGAGGCAGACTCCCCCGAGGTTGCCAAGGCCATTGTGGATAAGATCTGTGAGATCGGCGCAGAAAAGATCAAAAATTCCATCGGTCGCGGCGAGGTGGAGCAGCTCTCGATCCACGAGGCCGGCACAATGAGCACCACTCCCTCCAACGGCACCAAAACGCTCACCTATCTTCTGGTTGGCGTGGGAGCCGCCGCTCTTGTGTACATCTTCTTCCTCGTGCTTTATTTCCTGGATGACACCATCAAGACCGATGAGGATGTCAAGGATATCCTGGGTCTCAGCGTACTCGGAAGCATTCCCAATTCGGAATACACCCCCGGCCGCGGTTATCGCTATTACGCCTCCAGAGTCTTTTACGGGAAGCGGGCCTATACTGCCAAAGCAAAGGAGGAGGAAAAGCAATGAAACAGATCCATCTTACGCTGAAGGGCGAAAACAATTACTTTACCAAGGAAGCCTATAAGGTGCTCCGCACCAACATTCAGTTCTGCGGGCAGGACATCAAGGTCATCGGCTTTACCAGCTGCCGCGAAAACGAGGGCAAGACCACCATCGTTCTGCATACCGCCAAAAGCTTTGCTGAGCTTGGCAAAAAGGTGCTGGTGATCGATGCCGATATGCGGAAATCGGTGCTGATGGGCAAATACACCAACGTGCAAAACGCCGAGGGCCTCAGCGAATACCTCACCGGCCTTACCGACTTTTCCAAATGCATCTATGCCAGCCAGTATGAAAATATGCACCTGATGTTTGCAGGGCAATTCCCCCCCAACCCCACCGAGCTTTTGAGCAGCAAATTCTTTGCCGATCTGCTGGAAAAGGTCAAGCAAAAATATGATTACATCCTCATCGATCTCCCCCCTCTCGGTGCCGTGATCGATGCCGCCATCGTAGCGCCTCTTTGCGACGGCACTATTCTGGTGTTCAGCAACTCCAAGATCCACACCACCGAGGCGCAAAACATCATCTCGCAGCTGAAAACAGCGGGCTGCCGCATTCTCGGCGCAGTACGCAACAACTTTTCTCTGAATATGAGAAAATATTACAGCAAGCGGCACCAGGAAAAGCTGATCAAGGAAAAAACGAACTCCGAGATCCAGATCAGAAAGGTAGAGGATCTGCCCGAGGTAGAGGCCCCCGAGAAGGTCGAGCCCAAGCCCATCAAGCGCAGAACCACCACCGCTAAGACTCCTGCTGCGGCGAAGCCTGCCGCCAAAACCGCCGCACCTAAGAGCGGCACCCAAAAAGAAGACTGATCCTTGCGCGCTGCGCCCGTGAACGGGCGCAGCGCAAACTTAATGAAAGAGAAAAGGAGGAAAAGCAATGTCGGATGCCATCTTGCCAAAAAAGCCTCTGCCCGCTCGCCTCTGTGAGCGCTTTCGCGCCATCCGCTGGTTGGTGGATTTTCAAAAGACAAGGCTCTATCCCATCCTTTTTGCGCTGATGTGTGTCATCTCCTCGGTCAACGGTATGGCGGTCTACATCCCCATCTTCTGGCTGATGACCGCACTTGTTCTCTTTTCCATCATCTTTACCGATGATACCAAGGTGCTGCTTGTCCCTATGTTTCTCGGCTATTATGCCGTGGGACGAGATCTTCCAATCAACTACTATGATTGGCCCGATCATTTCGGAGCGCTCTTCTCGCCGTTTTACGAGAAGGGACTTTTCCATATGATCCTTTGCGGCTTAATTATGGTCACGGCACTGCTCCTGCGGATCGTTCTCGACGGCACACTGAAAAAATCATTTCGAAAGCGCGGCCTCTTTTTCTTTGGGATCCTGATACTCTCCGGCGTGATCCTTTTCAACGGCATCTTCACCCCCCATTGGCAGCCGATGGATTTGTTCTACGGTATGTTTATGTCGATCGGCCTCTTGGTATTTTACTGTCTCCTCTCCTCCTTCTGGGAGCATTCAAAGGATACAATCACCTACGCCTGCCACACGCTGGTGTGCAATTCGGGCTCTGTTCTGCTCCAGATCCTCATCTGGGCCATTCGCACCCATCGGGACGGACGCTTGCTCGTCTACGACAAGGCCGGCTCCTTTACCGGCATCTGGCGTGACGCATTTTGCTTCTCCTGGGGGGTCACTACCGTCGTTGGTGCGATGCTGGTGCTTGGCATTCCTGCCGCCCTCTATCTGGCGAAAAAGTCACACCGTCCCCTGCCTTATTCCCTCCTCGCCACCCTCTTTTTCCTCGGTTCCGTTTTTATCAACACCCGCTCTGCCATGCTGGTGGGCGGCCTTGTGCTTTTGCTCGGCATCATCTTAAATTCTGTCAAAAGCAAAAACCCCACGTCAAACCGTATCTTCGCGCTTTGCCTTGCCCTTGCCTTTCTCGCCGCCCTGCTCGTTCTTCTGTTCCATTTCGGCGGAATACAAAAAATATGGGAGCTTTTGCGGTTACACGACAAGGAGGGCTCGGGGCGCATTGATATCTGGCAGCTGGGCATCGCCGATTTCCTGCTCTCGCCCATCATCGGCGTTGGCTTTATGGCAAGCTCCTACACTACTTATAAAAACGTGTTCGGCAATATGTACCACAGCCTGCCCATTGAGTTTCTTGGTGCCACAGGTGTGATCGGCGCTATCGCCTTTTTGTTCCATTTCAAGGATGTTGTCCGCCTTACTGTGCGCCGCTTTTCTGTGGATAAGCTTATGCTTCTTTTGGTCCCCCTTATGGTCCTTGCTATGTCGCTGGTCGACAATTTCTTCTTCTACCTGCATTTTCAAATTCCCTATGCCATTTTCCTTTTGCTGGCGGAGCGCGCCGAGCAAGAAGCCGAAATGGCGTAAAAAAAGCACGCTTGGCAAATGCGTGGTGTTCTTAGCGGAGAAATGAAATAAGGGTATGGGCATAGCCCTGTGCATTTGTTAAACAAATGCGAGACTGGCAATAAATACAGAAAGAGAGAGTAACACGGTTACAAAATTCCGTGAAGCTCTCTCTTTTTCTGCTTTTTAGTTTAGAGTTATGAGTTTGCTATCGCAAACGTTATGATATGATTGCCCTTGCAATCTTCAACTTGGCGAAGCCAACCATAACGATGCGGAGCATCCCATAACTCATAACTTGCCCGCATGGGCAATCATAGTTTAGCGTGATTGTCCGTTACGGACATCACGCTAAGCCTAGCGTGCTTTTTTATTTTCTTATTCTTTTTCAAGCTCCTCTACGGGCTTGCCCACGCTTTGCTGCTTCCCTTCAAGGTCAAGCGGCAGCGTCAGGATATCGGTGCCCTCCCATTGCAGGTAGACGGCCTTGCCGTAGTCCTTCACCATCCGGCGGGTGACGGGACTCCAGTTGGGGTCATTGTAGCGGTTGCGGTTCTTAATGTGCTCGCGGGGATCGTAATAGGGGCAGGGCCAGAAAATTGCAGGCGCCTTGATGAGATCGTAGATCTCCTTGGTGCCGCCATAAAATCCGTGGTGCGCCACCTGCACCGCATCGCTTTGCAAGGTGTCGCCATAGCGATCCACCAAAAGCTCACACTGCATCGGATCCGCATCGGTCAGGTACATATGTGTCTGCCCCTCTGTCATCACGCGGAAGACCACCGAGGTGCCGTTGAAATGCGTCGGGAAGTAGGGCATCAAATGGTCATCGGGCCCCAGCAAAATCTCAACCTCCAGCCCCTCAAAGCGGTAGACCTGCCCCGCATAGATGCGGTAAAACGCCACGGGCTCGCGGAACATCTCCCGCGTTTGCTCCATCCACACGGGCCAATCTCTTGCCCAAGAGGCCTCGCCCGCCCCCGCGCCAAGATAGGCATATTGGCCGGGGAAGTTGTGGAGCATGCGCTTCACGGTCACCAGCTTGCCGTATTTCTTGGCGAACTCAATGTAAGCGCCGATGTGGTCGTAGTGCAGATGGCTGAAGATCCACGCCGAAACCACGATCTCCCTGCCCTCTGCCATCTCAACGAGGCGGCGATACAGACAATCCACCACCGAATCGGGCTTTTGGTAGCCGCTGTCAATGATCAGAAAGCTGCCGTCTGTCAGGCGGTAAACATAGCCCATACCGCAGTCCACGGCATCATACATATGGTCACCATAAAGCATCAAAAGCGGCGTGGTGGTGTGAGGCGTGCCATCACAGATCACATCCCGGGGCGGCAGCCCAGAGGCCGTAAGATGGTCGGCCACCACGCGCAAGATCGATTCGGTCTCCACAAAGGAAATATGAAGCACGGTCGTCTCATTGCAATAGCAGGCAAAAAGGCAATGCGAAAGCTTGTTTTGACTGTATAGCGTAAAGCCCGCCTCCTCAAGCACCGCAAGATAGGCTTCGTATTCCTGCTCGCTGCTATGCTCGCGGTAGAGCAGATGCGCGCTGCCACCAAGCGGATAGCGCGCGAAGGGCTGCGGAGGCTCGGGAAAGCCACTTGCCCACAGGGCCACGGCCGCAGCATATTCCTCCGAGCGCCGCAGGGCGTGATCGTTTAGCATATCTTTGATCCTCTTGCAGCACTCAGCTGCCCTGTCGCGCTGTACTCTGGCCAGATCCTCCTGCTCCCGGATCCGATCACGGGTGAGGGTCAGCTCGGCAATTTTTCGGTCCAGCTCCTCCATCAGTTCAATCGGCGTTTTCTGCTGATCCATGATACAGATCCTCCTCCTTGAGTTCCGGAACGACCTCCGGCAGATGCTCCGTGCTCAGCGGCAACGGCAAAATGTAGGTGCCAAGGCACTGAATATACACCACCTTGGCGTGATCCTTCACCATCTGGCGGGTCACCTGACTCCACTTGGGGTTGTTGTAGCGGTCGCGGTTCACAACATTTGGGCGCGGATCATACCAAGGGCAGGGCCAAAGCACCACAGGCGCCTTGATGGCATCGTAAACCTCCTTAGTACCACCGCCGAAGCCGTGATGCGCCACCTGCACTACATCGCTTTGCAAAAGCTCACCGTAGCGCGCTACCATCAGGTTGTTGTTGACCGTTGTGCCGTCACCGAGGAACATATAAGTCTGCCCCGCAATGGTAATGCGAAGCTCAAGGGAGGTTGCATTGTAGTCGTACGGCCCCTCTCCCGGTACACAGGGCATCATATAATCCTCTTGGGTAAAGAGCATATCGATCTGCAGTCCCGCAAAGCGGAAGACCTGCCCCGTGCGCGCGCGGTAAAACCTATGCTCGCCTGCAAACAGGGAAACGGCCTCGTTAAATTTCGTAATATCGCCATTCTCGCCGTAGCAGCCCTCATAGAACATCGAGCGGTAAAGCATCTCCTTGCCGGGGAAATTGTGGATGATGCGCTTGACCTCGATCTCCTTGCCGTATTTTCTGCCAAGCTCATTGAAGGCAAAAATATGGTCGCAGTGAGAGTGGGTAAAGATCCACGCCGACACCACAATGGGGCGGTCACCCGAAAGCTGCCGCAATCTGGTATACAGGGAATCCACCAGGATCTCGGGGCGGTGATAGCCGCTGTCGATGATCACAAGAGAGCCATCGTGCAAACGGAAGACATAGCACATACCGCAGTCGATCGCTTCATACATATGGTCGTCAAACAGCATCAGCGTGGGCTCGGCGCTGTTCGGTGTGCCGTCCACGATCTCCTCTGCGGGCACCAGCGCGGTGTCGCAAAGATGGTCCACCGACACGCGCAGCACGTTCTCGCCCTTCACGTGAGAGGCAAAAACCGCCGCCTTATCGTTGTGGTAGCAGGTGAACACGCACTTGCCCCACTCCACGCGACTATGCTGCACAAAGCCCGCCGCCTCAAGCGCAGCAATATATTCCTCAAATACGGCAAACCCCGTGCTCTCGCGGTACATCTGATAGGCGTTGCCTGCCAGAATATAATACTGGAAGGGTGCCCTTGGCAACGGGATCCCCTCGGTGATCCACCGCTCGCGCAGGGTGGGCATCAGATCTTTTTCGTTGAGATAGCAGCGGCGCGCCATTTGCGCCTTTTTGGCATAATCGGCCGTCTCTCTCGTGAGGCGCCCGATGGTCTGCTCGCACCCGCGGCATTCCGCCTCCAGCGCCTCGAGTGTTGCCAGCTTTTCCTCGATCTCGGAAAGCATTTTCTTCGTTACCTGATTTTTTGCCATGTCAGCTCTCCTCCTTCGACGTGCAACCCGTTTGCTTGTGCTCGGTGTCAATGGGCATAGAGAGGATCTCGGTTCCCTCCCACAGCAAATACACCACCTTGGCATGCTTTGCCGCCATTTCTCTGACCAGCGGCGACCAATTCGGGTCGTTATAACGGTTCCGATCCGCAATATACTCGCGCGGATCGTAGTAGGGGCACGACCAGAAGAACACGGGAGCAGCCACCAGATCATAGAGTGCCCTGGTGCCGCCGGGATAGCCGTGGTGGGCCACCTGCACCGCATCACTCTTCAAAAGAGCCCCATAACGGTATGCGATCTTGTCACTTTCCATCTCCGTCGCGTCACCAAGGAACAGATAGGTCTGCCCCATCGAGGTCACGCGAAAGGCAAGAGAGGTTCCGTTGACATCATAGGAATACCGAGGCATCTCGTAGTCCTCAGGGCCAAACAGCATCTCCACCGTCAGATCGGGGAACTCGTATTTCTGCCCCGTATAAGCGCGGTAAAACGCCACGGGCTCGCGGTACATTTCGCGGGTCCTTTCGGTTTTTTGAAAGTAGGAATGGCCGCAGCCCCTCACCACCGTATCCACAAACTCGCCTTGAATATTGTGGATCACGCGCTTTAGCGTTACCCTCTTGCCGTATTTCTCGCTGAATTGGAAATAGGCATCCATATGGTCGCCGTGGTAGTGCGTGAAGATCCACGCCGCGATCACGATCTCCCTGCCCTCGGCAAGCTCCACCAGGCGGTCGTAAAGGGCATCCGCGATGGTGGCAGGTCTGCTGCAGCCGCCGTCGATCAGCAAAAACGTGCCATCGGTCAGGCGAAACACATAGCCCATGCCGCAATCCACCGCCTCAAACATATGGTCGCCAAACAGCATAATGGCAGGCTCGGCGCAATGGGGCGTGCCGTCGCAGAAGGGCTCCTTGGGGGGAAGCTCTGCGGCAGAGCGCAGATCCACCACCGCGCGCAGGATGTTCTCCCCCGACACGTGAAGCACGTGGATCACCAGTGTATCGGTAGTGAAGCAGGAGGAGATGCACCGCCCCGCCTCGCACTCGCTGTATTTTTCAAAGCCCGCCGCCTCCAGCGCGGCCACGTATTGATCGTAGTACTTGCGTACACTGTGAGTGCGGTGCATCATATACGCCTTGCCGCCCGCGCCGTAATACTCAAAGGGGCGCGGCAGAGTCGGCACACCCTCGGTCTGCCACTCGTTTTCCACCATATATTCGGTGCGAGCGACGGTATTCAGCGCATCGTACTCGCACTCTGTCCGATAGCGCCACTGCTTCCGCGCATTTCGCACCTGATCCCTCAGCTTTATCTGCCGAGAGGACCACTTCTGCTCGGCACTCGTCGCGATCGCAACCGCCTCCTCAAGGCGCTGCAATCTCCTTTCCTTTTCGTCCATTTCGCAAATCTCCTTTTTGTGGATCTGCCTGAAAATCGGCGCTGAACGGGTGTAGTTTTCGGGGGGCTTCACCGTTCAATTAACTTTACCACACCCCTCCCCCTTTGTCAACCTAAATGGGAAATTTTACGCGGCATTTTCGGCGTTTTCACCAAATCCCAAGGGCGGTTTTTGACATTTCGGCAGCCCTCAAATTTTGCCTTTTTTCTTTTTCACTTTTTTGCAATTTGCTATTGCATTTTTTTAAAAAATGTGTTATAATATCTCTACATTATGGAATTTTGTGCATTCGTCACATATTTTTTCGTTTTTCGGAGGTTTGAAAATGGTTATCGAGTATGTGTTGGGCATCGCGCTCATCGTAATGGCGCTCTTTCTTTTGATCGCAGTATTGATGCAGTCCGGCAAGGACAAGCGCCTCTCCGGCTCTATTGCAGGCGGCGCTGAGACCTTCTTCGGCAAGACCAAGGGCAAGCAGTGGGATAAGATCCTCTCCCGCGCGACCACTGTTGTGTCCATTGTGTTCGCCGTGACCGTGGTCGTCGCTTACGTCGTCATCTCGGGCACTTACTAAAACCATTCCCGCCGCTGCGCCGCAGCGGCGGGAATTTTTCTCACCATGCCACTTTTTTTCAAAAAAGGGTTTACAAAGCCCGCTTTGTCGTGTATAATAATAAAAGAAAGTCGATGAACGGAAAAAGGCCCCGACAAACCGCCAAAGAGAGCGCCCCCTCGGCTGAAAGGAGCGTGCGGCAGACGGGGAGATGTGCATCCGGGAGATGCAATGCCAAAAGCATTGCCGTGTACTCGCGTTAAGAGAAATCTGTTGACAGACAGCAAAGAGAGGGGGATGCCCCCTGAAAGCAGAGTGGAACCGCGGCAGCGCCGCCTCTGTACCGATCACGGTACGGGGGCTTTTTGTTTTCTATGGGGCAAAATCGTATGAAATTTGATTTGGAACAGCTGCTTGATACCGCCGCAGATATCGGCATCGTGCTTGGCCACACGGCAAAGGAGCTTTGCCGTAGCGGCAAGAGGCTTTGTCGGGAGGTTCGCTATGATATTGATGCCTTCCGCCAGCGCGATCCCGCCGCCACAAGCGATGCCGAGATCCTGCTGCTTTACTCGGGTCTGCACGCGCGCCTCGCGCACCGCGCGGCGCACGCGCTCCACAAAAAGGGGCATCGCTTTGTCGCCCGTGTGATCAGTCAGGGCGCTAAGTGCATCACGGGCATCGAGATCCACCCCGGTGCCACCATCGGCCGCGGCCTTGTCATCGACCACGGCTCAGGCGTGGTCATCGGCGAAACCGCCGAGATCGGCGACAACTGCACCATCTATCAGGGCGTGACCCTGGGCGGCACGGGCAAGGACGTGGGCAAGCGTCACCCCACCCTCGGCAATAACGTAATGGTGGGCGCGGGTGCCAAGATCCTTGGCCCTCTCACCGTGGGCGACAATGCCAAGGTGGCCGCCGGTGCCGTGGTACTGGAGGACATTCCCGAGGACAGCACCGCAGTGGGCATTCCCGCCAAGGTGGTTCGCGTGGGCGGTCAGCGCATCGCCAACGACCTTGACCAGGTGCACATTCCCGACCCTGTCAAGCAGGAAATGCAGGCACTGCAAAGAAAGCTCGATGAGCTGAAAAAGAGGCTGGATGCCACAGCACCCGCGAAAAAAGCCCCCAAACGGGGCAAGAAAACCGTCGAATAAGCATAAAAGGAGCATCGCTATGATTTTATACAACACCGCCTCCCACCAAAGAGAGGAATTCATCCCGCACGTCGAGGGCAAGGTCAGCATGTACACCTGCGGCCCCACCGTCTACCATTTTGCACACATCGGCAACCTTCGCACCTACATTATGGAGGATATTCTTGACCGCTACCTCCGTTACAGCGGCTACGAGGTCAAGCGCGTGATGAACATCACCGACGTGGGTCACCTCTCCAGCGACGGCGACACGGGCGAGGACAAAATGCTGAAGGGCGCCAAGCGCGAGAACAAAACCGTGCTGGAGATCGCCAAATTCTACACCGATTGCTTCTTTGCCGACTGCGAAAAGCTGCACATCCGCCGCCCCGATGTCATCGAGCCCGCCACCGCCTGCATTGACGACTTCATCCGCGTCATCGAGGCGCTGCTTGAAAAGGGCTTTGCCTATGAGGCGGGCGGCAACATCTACTTTGACACCTCCAAATTAAAGGAGTACTACATTTTCAACGACTTCAACGCCGATGACCTCGCCGTGGGCGTGCGCGACGGCGTGGAGGAGGACGGAAACAAGAGAAACAAGACCGACTTTGTGCTCTGGTTTACCAAATCCAAGTTTGAGGACCAGGAGCTGAAGTGGGACAGCCCCTTTGGCGTGGGCTACCCCGGCTGGCACATCGAGTGCTCCTGCATCAGCATGAAGCACCTCGGCGAGTATCTTGACAACCACTGCGGCGGCATCGACAACGCCTTTCCTCACCACACCAACGAGATCGCGCAAAGCGAGGCCTACCTTGGCCACAAGTGGTGCAAATATTGGATGCACGTGCTCCACCTCAACACCGATTCGGGCAAAATGTCAAAATCCAAGGGGGAGTTCCTCACCGTCTCCCTGCTGGAGAGCAAGGGCTACGATCCCCTTGCCTACCGCTTCTTCTGCCTCGGCTCCCACTACCGCCGCTCGCTGGTCTTCTCCTACGAAAACCTCGATAACGCCGTGGCCTCCTTCGAAAAGCTGATCGCCCGCATCGCGGCGCTGAAGGTGACCGAGGGCGAGACCGTGGACGAGGAAATGCTCGCCGCGCTGAAGGCAAAGTTCAAGGCCGCCCTTGACAACGACCTCAACACCTCGCTGGCCATCACCGCCCTTTACGACGTGCTGAAGGCCAAGACCAATGCCACCACCAAGCGCGCCGCCATTGCCGATTTCGATACCGTTCTATGCCTGGATCTGCTGGCCGCTGCCGATCGGCTTGCCGCCGAGGAGCAGAAAAAGCGCGAGGAGGCCGCCAAGGCCGCCGAAAACCGCACCTACTCCGATGATCCCGAGATCCGCGCCATTGAGGAGGCCATTGATGCCCGCGCCGCCGCCAAAAAGGCGAAAAACTACGCCGAGGCAGACCGCATTCGCGCCGAGCTCCTTTCCAAGGGCATCGTGCTCACGGATACCGCCGCAGGCACCACCTGGGCAAAAGCATAAACTCTCCGCAATTTTTAAAAATCACTTGCAAAAAAGCGCAATACGCGCTATAATAAAAAAGGTGAGATGCGCGCAAACGCCATCAAACCAATCAACCAAGGAGGACTACATTATGAAAAAAACAGTTCGCATTCTCTCTTTCGCTCTTGTGGCAATCATGCTTTGCGCTACGCTTGCTTCCTGCGGCGGCCCTGCTAAGGACCCCAAGGATGCCGCCGCCGCTCTGAAGGAAAACGGCTACACCGTAACCGCCGAGACCGACAAGCTGGTCGTTGCGGGCAAGGACGGTGAGCACGTTACCATCAATTACTGCGATGATAAGGAGGCCGCCGACGACCTCTATAAGAACCTGGTAGCCGAAAAGAACAAGGCAGAGGAAAAGCTCGACGAGGCTGAACAGAAATTGAAGGATGCCAAAAAAGAGCTTGACGATATGGAGGACGGCATTGGCAAGGCCGCACAGCAGGCTATTGTGGACGGTCTGCAAAAGGCCGTAGACGAGGCCAAGAAGCTGGTCGACATTGAGATCGGCAAGAGCGGTAATGTGGTTTGGGTCGGCACCAAGGATGCCATCAAGGCCGCAAAGTAACCAAATAAATTAAAAAAGCAGCTGCACATTAGAGCATCACTCTAAAGGACAGTTTTCAGAAATACGGTATATCTCGAAAGAGGTATGCCGTATTTTTGCATTTGTGGACACAAATACAGTGCTTCGTATGCCTTAATTAAAGACTGCAACCCCAATTTCTGTCTATTTGCAAATAAACGGCTTGCACAAACCAAAGGCTCCCTTGTGTAAAGGGATGCTGTCAAATGTCGCAAGCGACAAGGGACTGAGGGATTGTTGAGTGGAAAAAGGCGAAAAAGGAAGCAAGAAAAGGGAAGTGTGTGACAATCCCTCCGTCATTTTCTTG
>JAZNFZ010000017.1:0-13020 GCA_045576195.1 Eubacteriales bacterium
CATCCAATGGATGCGGGAGCTTTTTCGGTTGCATCAGGAACGCTGCCTGATCCGATCCGCAAGGATCTCGGCGGCGGCGCCCACCAGCTCGGAGCAGGGGCGCTTTTTGTAATAAGCGGCAGTACGGGGTGCGGGAGTGGGCTCTGTGCTGCGGTCTGCGGGGGAGAGCAGCTCGCGGCAGATGATGGAGCCGTCTTCTTCCTTGAATTTACGGCAGAGCTCCTGGATGAGCCTGTAATGCTCTGCTTTTTTGGGCGTTTCGCCCAGCTCATCGTAGCCGTAAAGCAGGCCTGCCACCATACACATGCCCGAAACGGCACCGCAGACCTCGCGCTGGCGACCGATGCCTCCGCCGAAGGAGGAGGCGAGGCGCAGCGCGGTTTTCTCATCAAGGCCCGTCAGGTCACGAAACGCCACCAGAACGGCCTGCGCGCAGTTACAGCCGTCGTGAAAAGCGGCCATTGCTTTTTCCTTGTAGCTCATGGTTTCCTCCTTTTATGCTCACCAAAGGGTGGGGTCAAGATAGCAGCGAATGGTATCCTCCAGCCAGAAGTTGAAGTCAATGGTGGGGTGCTTTTTTTCATATCCCTTCATTTTGAGGTAAAGATCCCGTCCGTCGCCCGCGTCGTGCCAGATGTCGGCGAACACAAAGTCAAAGCTCCCCGCCATTTTCGTGTCCGCAAAGGAAAAGGCATCCTCGCAGATCAGCGTGATCTTTTCCCTGTGGGGGAATTGCGGCAGGATGTGAGTGCGGAACAGCTCGATGACATCGGGGCTGATATCCACCGCGGTAACGCTTTCGACCTCTGCCTTTTCGGCGGCGTGGTAGGCGAAATAGCCAAGCCCCAGTCCAAAGGTCAGCACGCGGCCGTGAGCCGCCCTGATGGCGGGCTTTGTGGTCACCATTTCGTTGGGCTGCAGGGTCATCCATTCTCGCCCGTTTTCCAGCACCGCAGGGAAGGGGTAGGGGGTGTTGAAAAATCCGATCTGCGGGATCATACGGCGGTCGGGGGTGACTACAAAATCATCACACACAAAGGCCTCAAGGGGGCGGAGCTCCTCGGTTTTCAGCTCCCATTTGCCAAGCCTTGCCGCAGGGATGCGGATATTTTCAAAGTAGCTGTCGTTGGTATAGACGGCGGGGTCAAGCTCGCGGATGGCGGGGCAGAGCCAGTGTCGAAAGAAGGCGCGGTCCTTGCCGCCCGCATCCATATCGGCCATAGCCGCGAGATACTGGGCGTATGCCTCGGCGCGGCTGATGTGGCAGCTCTCGGCAAGCTCGCTTACCATATCGGGCTCGATGGCATCGGGCATCAGGTTGAGATATAGGCTGAACAGGCGCACCAGGTCGTTGTTGTAGCGCCGTATCGTGTCGGGGGGGAGCCCGCAGGCATCTTGGTAGAGGGAATCCATAAAAAACCTCTTTTTCATCGTGATGCTCTTATTGTAGCATAATTTGGGGAGAAAAGCAAGATTTATGAGCAAAAGCTCCGCAACCGAGAGCCCTTTTTGCGGTGAGGGCGGGATTGCGGAGCTTATTGGGTGGGAGAGGGAAAGTGCAAGGGAGCAAGAGGGATCAACGGCAAAGCCGTTGTATATCATCACGGCAGAGCCGTGGATATCATCAAGGCGAAAGCCTTGTATCTCATCAAGCCGCAGAAAAATACAGCCTGCGGCTGATGATATACGCCTGCGGCGATGATATACACGCTTCGCGTGGTGAAATACCAAGCCTGCGGCTTGGATAAGCAAAAGCAGGTACCCGTTTGGGTACCTGCTTTTGCTATGGGGTGGGTGATGGGAGTTCGATGCGCTTCGCCCTGCGGCGAAGCAGGAAGCTCCGTTCAAAGAGAGGGCAAAGGGGCTATGTCGTTCCCGAGAGCTTCCTTGTGGGTCCTTCGCAGCACCACGCCTCCCAAAAAGCAAAAAAGCACCCTGACGGGGTGCTTTTTTGCTTTGGGGTGGGTGATGGGATTCGAACCCACGGCCTCCAGGGCCACAACCTGGCGCTCTAACCAACTGAGCTACACTCACCATATTTGATTTTGCAGTGGCGCGCCTTGGGGGACTCGAACCCTCGACCTACTGCTTAGAAGGCAGTTGCTCTATCCAGCTGAGCTAAAGGCGCGTGAATGGAGCGGGTGATGGGAATCGAACCCACGCGGCCAGCTTGGAAGGCTGGAATTCTACCATTGAACTACACCCGCTTGTGGTGCTTTCCAAAACTGCCTTACTATCATATCACAAAAAAGGGGTATTGTCAAGAGTTATTTTTGATTTTTTGGGATTATTTTTCGGGTAAGCGGGATTTTTTTTCAGAGGCCTTGCCATTTGTCGGCCTTTGTGATAAAATAGAATAGATACAAAGGGAGGGGGGCGCATATGGCACTTTTGCAGCCGAATGAAACATTTCTTTGCTATCGGGATCTGACGGCAGAGCTTTTGCAGGCTAAGGGGATCTCGGTGCTGCTGCTGGACATTGACAACACCCTTGCTCCCTATGAGCAGCCCGAGCCCGACGGCAGGATCGTGGCGTGGCTGGCCTCGCTGGAGAGCGCGGGCATCCGTGTGGCATTTCTCTCCAACAATCACGAGGAGCGGGTCACTCTTTTCAATCGAAGCCTTGGCTTGCCCCTGCGCTTTGATGCTCACAAGCCCCTGCCGCGCACGGCACGCCGCTTGGCACGGGAGCTGGGCGGTGAAAAAAGGACCACCGCGCTGATGGGGGATCAGATCTTTACCGACGTGCTTTGCGCCCGCTGGTGTGGCTTTCGCGCGTTTTTGGTGCCGCCCATCAAGGATCGCACCGATGCAGGCACTCGCCTGAAGCGCTATTTGGAGCGCGGCATTCTGCGGCGCTATTACCGCCGCCATCCCGAAGCCCCCGATATCAGGCGTGGCAGTCCCCTTACGGCAGAGGCGCTGCGATCAATCGAGAACCAAAAAAGATAACGGAATAAGAAAAAGGTATAAACGGTATGAGAAATCACGCAATATTTGGCCCCGGCGGCAATAGTCGGAGCTTTTACGAGGCAGGCTATAAGGCAACCGTGCAGGCACCCGCGTATCTGGCGGGGCTGGGGCTTGAGGCCTACGAATTTGAGGCGGGCAACGGCATCACCGCAGGGGAGGCCACGCTCTGCAAGATCGGTGAGGAGGCGGCACGGCACGGCATTGAGCTTTCGCTCCACGCGCCGTATTTCATCTCGCTTTCGGGCGTGGAGACCGAAAAGCGCCTCAAGAGCATCGACTATATCAAGCGCTCGCTTTGGGCGGCGGAGTGCCTTGGCGCGGATACCATTGTGATCCACAGCGGCAGCGCGGCCAAGATCTCCCGCGAGGAGGCGATGTGCCTGGCCAAGGATACGCTGCTGAAAACCCTGGAGGAGGTGGGGGATACCCCCATTCATCTGGGGCTTGAGACCATGGGTAAGATCAACCAGCTCGGCACGCTTGACGAGGTGATCGAGCTTTGCCGCCTGGATCCGCATTTTTACCCCATTGTGGATTTTGGTCACCTGAACGCCCGTGAACGGGGTGGGTTATTCCCCGATCGGGATAGCTACCGCCGCGTGTTTGACCGTGTGGCAAACGCGCTTGGTGACGACAAGGCGCGCTATATGCATTGCCATTTCTCCAAGATCGAGTATACGGCGGCAGGGGAGAAAAAGCACCTGACCTTTGCCGATGATCAGTTTGGCCCCGTGTTTGAGCCGCTTGGTGAGGCGTTGGTGCTGGACGGGCTTTGCCCGCGCATTATTTGCGAATCCGCGGAGACTATGACCGAGGACGCACTGGCAATGCAGGCTGCCTACCGTGCGGCGGGAAATTTGTCATAAGTGCCATAATGGTATTGTTTTTAATTCAAGGAGGTCTGTACCAATGAAAGCAAATCAAAAAATTAGAAATCTGACACAGCTGTCGCTGCTGACGGCACTGGTGGTGGCGCTTCAGATGCTCAGCGCCGTGATCCCGCCCATCGGCGGCACGGTGTCCATCACATTGACGCTGGTGCCCGTGGTGATCGGCGGCATTATTCTCGGCAAAAAGGGCGGCGCTGTGCTCGGCTTTGCCTTTGGTGTCATTGTGCTGATCAACTGTGTGGTAGCGCTTGACCCCGGCGGCAACATTTTGTGGAATGCGAGCCCCCTGCTGACTGCACTGATCTGCTTGGTAAAGGGCACGGCTGCGGGATTCCTACCCGCCTGCCTTTATGGCCTTGTCAGAGGGAACGGTGCTGCGGGCGAGGGCAGAGTGTTTGCGGCAACCCTTGTGGCGGCGCTTTCCGCACCTATTGTAAATACCGGACTTTTCATTGCAGGTATGGCTCTCCTCTTCAAGGATACGCTTTATCTCTGGGCGGGTGAGACCAATGTGGTGACCTACGCGCTGCTCGGCCTTGCGGGTCTTAACTTCTTAGTGGAGTTTATCATCAATATCGTTCTGACCCCTGCGATCCTGCGGATCATCACGGTGGTCACCAAAAAAGGTAAGGTATAAAAGTAAAAAAGAAGGGCGAAAGCCCTTCTTTTTTATACCGTTTTGCGGCTTATTCCTTTCCGTCCAGAATTTTGGCAAAGAATTTCGCCGCATCCCCGCGCGTGAGTGCGGCGGCGGGGGCCAGGGTGCCGTCTGCCATGGTGGAGATATAGCCGCCCTCGAAAATCGAATAGATCGCATCGGCGACATCGGCGGGAATTTGCTGAAAATCCAATACCGTTTCGGCATATGTTGGGCTTTTCAGCCCTAAAACCGCTGCGGCGATCTGCGCTGCCTCGGCGCGGGTGACGGTGTCCTGCGGGCGGAAGCGCTCCTCGTTTCCAAGCCACCCCTGCTCACGGGCGTAGCGGATCGCGCCCTTCAGCCCTGCGGGGATCTCGGCATCATCCGCATATCCCGTTTCGGTGGCCTCGGGGAACTGTACCTCGGCGGCGGAGAGCAAAATGGCCACAAACGCTGCGCGATTTACCCCTTTTTCAGGGTGAAAATAGTGGTGCTTGCCGATCTTCTCGCCGTCAAGGAGCCCTGCCTCGTTTACAAGAAGCGCGGCGGTGTGGGTGGCACTGTCCGCAATATCGGAAAAGAGGTAACCTGTGGTGAGTTCCCGCACGTTAACCGTGACGGTGGAGGGCTCGGCAAAGGCGCCGTGAGCATCCTGCACCCGCCAGGTAAAGCTGTCGCTGCCCCAAAAGCCCTCCTCGGCAAGATAGGTGAAGCTGCCGCTGTCTCTGTTCAGCGTCAGCGTGCCGTGCGCGGGGTAGGAGCAGATCTCAAAATAGAGCGCATCGCGCTCGGGATCCTCGGCGGTCAGCTTGCCGCAGAGTGCCAGACTCTCGTGGGTGGAGACCGCCGTGAGCGACTTGGTGCCCGAGGGACAACAGTTGGTCTCCGACCTTCTTGTCAGGCGACATTCAACCGCGTAGCCCGCTGTGCCGTCCTTGGTGGTGGGCACGAAGGAAAAGCTGCTTTCTTTCACACCGTCATTGGGGTAAAAGGCAAGGTAGGAGAGCGTTTCCCGCGGGATCACCTGCCCTACCTTGACCTCGCCGTGCCCCAGCTTCAGCACGCCGTCGGTGATGGGAGGCAGCGTTGTGACGGTGATCGAGGTGACCGCTCCGCCTTGCAGGGTGTGATCCAACCATTCGGGTGTGACGGTGATCGGCCCGTCACCCGCGGCAGAGCAGGCCAGATATGTGTCGTCTGCCAGCTGCTGCAGCCCTGCGCTGACCACGGCGCTCTCAGCCCCCTTGCTGCCGAGCAGCGCCCATGCGCCGCCGATCACCCCTGCGGCCAGTATCCCGCAAAGGGCGGGAAGCATCCATTTTTTCTGTTTGATTCGCATTGCAAGTGCCTCGCTTTCCAAATTACTCCGCTACAATCTATGCGCTGCGGGGGCAGGATATGCCGTCCTTGATTGACGTGATTTTTCGGCCTCTCTTTGCAAAAAAACTGCTTTTTTGATAAAAAAATGTGAAAAAAATGAAAAAAATGCAGGATTTACCCCCAATAACTTGCATTAAGCTATTGACAAGAGGAGCGGAATTGTGATAAAATGGTAAGGTAATCGTTGAAATAAGACAACGGTTTGAATTTTGTTGCACATACGATGGAGGAAGAACCATGGCAAACATGTCCCGTGCCGAAGTGAAGGCATACATTGAGAGCGTTGTAGAGCAGGTGAAAAAGCGCAATCCCGGTGAGGTGGAGTTCCACCAGACCGTCAGCGAGGTGCTGGAGTCGCTGGAGCCCGTTTTGGCAAAGAGCCCCGAGTTTATCGAGAAGGGCATTATTGACCTGATCGTAGAGCCCGAGCGCGTGATCAAGTTCCGCGTTCCGTGGGTGGATGACCAGGGCGTGACCCGAGTCAACCGCGGCTACCGCGTGCAGTTCAACAGCGCCATCGGCCCCTACAAGGGTGGTCTGCGCTTCCATCCTACCGTTAACGAGAGCATTATGAAGTTCCTCGGCTTCGAGCAGACCTTCAAGAACTCCCTTACCTCCCTGCCCATGGGCGGCGGTAAGGGTGGCTCCGACTTTGACCCTCAGGGCAAGTCCGATGCAGAGGTGATGCGCTTCTGCCAGAGCTTTATGACCGAGCTGCAGAAGCACATCGGTGCCAATACCGACGTACCCGCAGGCGATATCGGCGTGGGTGCCCGCGAGATCGGCTACCTCTTTGGCCAGTATAAGAGACTGCGTGACGAGTTTACCGGTGTGCTGACCGGTAAGGGCCTGCCCTACGGCGGCTCGATCCTCCGTCCCGAGGCAACCGGCTTCGGCGCTGTGTACTATGCAGTGGATATGCTCAACTACTTCGGCGATGACATCAAGGGCAAGACCTTTGCCATCTCGGGCTTCGGCAACGTGGCCTGGGGCGCTGTCAAGAAGATCCACGAGCTGGGCGGCAAGGTGCTGACCATTTCGGGCCCCGACGGCTACATCTACGATCCCGACGGTGTTGCTACCGAGGAAAAGATCGACTACATGCTGGAAATGCGCGCCTCCTGCCGCAACCGTGTTGAGGACTATGCCGACAAGTTCGGCGTGAAGTTCTTCAAGGGCGAGAAGCCCTGGGGCGTGAAGGCCGACATTATGATGCCCTGCGCGACGCAGAACGAGGTTGGCATGGCAGAGGCAGAGAAGATGGTGGCAAACGGCCTGAAATATTACGTGGAGGTGGCCAATATGCCCACCACCAACGAGGCAGTGGCATACCTTAAGGCCAACGGCGTTGTGGTTGCGCCCTCCAAGGCAGTGAATGCGGGCGGCGTTTCGGTTTCGGGCCTTGAGATGTCGCAGAACTCCATGCGCTACAGCTGGACGGCCGAGGAGGTTGATGAAAAGCTGCATATGATCATGCACAACATCTTCAAGAACTCCATTGACGCGGCGCACGAGTACGGCCTTGGCGACGACCTTGTGGCAGGTGCAAACATTGCAGGCTTCCTCAAGGTGGCACGTGCGATGCTGGCATACGGCGTTTGCTGATCGATCTTATGCATTCGCGGGTGGAGGCGCTTGTCGCCTCCGCCCTTTTCACATCATGTGAGCAAGGAGAAAGTTATGTATCGGGTTGTGAAAAGAAGGGAACTGAACCCCACGGTTACGCTGCTTGAGATCCTGGCACCGATGGTGGCAAGAAAAGCAAAGCCGGGGCAGTTTATTATTCTGAGAGTGGACGAGGAGGGTGAGCGCATTCCGCTGACGGTTGCGGATACCGATCGTGAGGCGGGCACCGTCACCGTGATCTTCCAGGTGGTGGGTGGCACCACCGAGAAGCTGAATCACGTGACGGAGGGCGAGGCGATCACCGATTTTGTGGGGCCGCTTGGCCGCGCCACCGAGATCGACGGCACCAAAAAGGTCGCCGTGGTGGGCGGCGGCGTGGGTACGGCCATTGCCTATCCCGTAGCCAAGGCCTTTTTTGAGGCGGGCGCCGAGGTGCACGCCATCGTGGGCTTCCGCACCAAGGAGCTGGTCATTCTGGAGGAGGAGTTCCGCGCGCACTCCAGTCGCTTTGTGCTGATGAGCGACGACGGCTCCTGCGGCGAGAAGGGTCTTGTGACCGATGCCCTGCGGGGTCTGATCGAGTCGGGCGAGAGGTACGATGAGGTGATCACCATCGGCCCTCTTGTGATGATGAAGTTTGTCAGCCTGCTGACAAAGGAATACGGCATCAGGACGGTTGCCAGTATGAATCCCATTATGATCGACGGCACGGGCATGTGCGGCGGCTGCCGCCTGACGGTGGGCGGCGAGACCAGATTTGCCTGCGTGGACGGGCCCGAATTTGACGCGCACCTTATCGACTTTGACGAGGCCATTGCGCGCTCCTCCATGTACCGCCCCTTCGAGCAGCAGCGGCACGAGGAGGCCTGCCGCCTTTACCAAAAGGAGGTGGAGTGATGCCGAATATGTCCATGAAGAAAAATCCCATGCCCACTCAGGATCCCGCTCTCCGCGCCCGCAATTTTGACGAGGTGGCGCTGGGCTATACCGCAGAGCAGGCAATGGACGAGGCGGCGCGCTGCCTCAATTGCAAAAATCCGCTCTGTGTGTCGGGCTGCCCCGTGAAGATCAACATTCCCGCCTTCCTTGCCAAGGCAGCAAGCGGCGATTTTGAGGGCGCATATGACACCATTGCCCTCTCCAGCTCTCTGCCTGCGGTCTGCGGGCGCGTTTGCCCCCAGGAAAATCAGTGCGAGGGCAAGTGTGTGCGCGGCCTCAAGGGCGAGCCCGTGGGCATTGGCCGCGTGGAGCGCTTTGTGGCCGACCATCACAACGGGAATGCCGCCAAAAAGGCGGCGCGTCCCGCACCCAACGGCCACCGCGTGGCGGTGATCGGATCGGGCCCTGCGGGCCTTACCTGCGCGGGTGATCTTGCGAAAAAGGGCTATGACGTGACGATTTTTGAGGCTCTGCACACCCCCGGCGGCGTGTTGGTCTACGGCATTCCCGAGTTCCGTCTGCCCAAGGCCATTGTGGCAGGCGAGGTAGAGGGCCTGCGCGCGCTTGGCGTGAAGATCGCCACCAATGTGGTGGTGGGCAAAACGGTTTCCGTGGAGGAGCTGATGGAGGAGGGCTTTGAGGCCGTCTTTATCGGCTCGGGCGCGGGTCTGCCCCGATTTATGAACATCAAGGGTGAGAATTTGAAGGGCGTTTATTCCGCCAATGAGTATCTGACCCGCGTGAATTTGATGAAGGCCTACCGTAAGGAGAGCGACACCCCCGTGATGCGGGGCGGTCGCGTGGCCGTGGTGGGCGGCGGCAACGTGGCAATGGATGCCGCGCGTACCGCACTGCGCCTTGGTGCCGAGAAGGTGTATATCGTCTATCGCCGCTCCATGGAGGAGCTGCCCGCCCGCCGCGAGGAGGTGGAGCACGCCATGGAGGAGGGAGTTGAGTTTTTGCTGCTCAACAATCCCGTGGAGATCTTGGGTTACCAAAATGAGCAGGATCGTCGCGATCCCAAAAACGGCTTTGTCACGGGGATGCGCTGCATCCGTATGGAGCTGGGCGAGCCCGACGAGCGCGGCAGGCGCAGCCCTGTGGAGATCCCGGGCAGCGAATATGAGCTTGCGGTGGATACGGTGATCATGTCGATCGGCACCTCGCCAAACCCGCTGATCAAGTCTACCACCGCGGGGCTTGAGATCAACCGCCGCGGCGGCATTGTGGTGGAGGAGGAGACGGGCAGGACCAGCCTTGCAGGCGTGTATGCGGGCGGAGATGCCGTAACGGGCGCCGCTACCGTGATCCTTGCCATGGGCGCGGGTAAAACCGCCGCCACCGCCATTGACCTTGAGCTGCAGGCCAAGGACGGGAAATAACACAATAACAAAAATGCCGCCGCTCGGCGGCGTTTTTGTATTTTGCGGGTGGCGATCATTCAAGCCCTCCGCTCATAGGGGAGCCTTTTTTGGTGCCGTCTTGCTCCCCACGCCTTCCCCTTGGGGAAGGTGGCGCCGCAGGCGACGGATGAGGTGGTGTTAATGTGTGCCGAGATCCTTCGCCCCGTCCTTTTGCCCTCCTCAGAATGACACTGCTTTTTGTTTGAGCATAGGCCATTTTGGTTCTGCCGCCGTCCGCGATGTACAAACGGGAGCCCCCGCGGAGCGTCGTTTTATCTACCATTTTATATACGGGCGGCGCGCAGCGCCCCGCTTTTTGCCTTGTTGCACAATTTGTGGCCCCTTTTTTTGGCTATGTGAACGAAATAAAAACAAAAAACGAAGAAAATACAAAAAAAGTCTTGACGAAATACGGTAATTTTACTATAATGTAATTAACAACCTGCCACTCTACTCGGAGGTGGGTTCAAAACAACGATTAAGGAGAAAAACTATGATGAAAAAGCTTTTTGCGCTGCTTCTCGCTGTGATGATGGTTGTGGCACTTGTGCCTGCCGTGATTTCCTCTGCGGAAGAAGTAGACTTCTCGGTCCCTACCGACGGCGAGAGCGCTCGGGAGATTGCTGATTACAACGGCAAGCCCGTTACCCAGGGAACTCGTGCCGAGGCACGTACTTACGGCACGGACTATTGCTTTGGCGTGTACGGCGCTGATGGCAATGAGGTCGGTCAGTACAAAACTTGGGACGCTGCCTGGGCTGTTATGGCTAATGGCTACACCCTGAAGCTGCTGGGTGATGTTCACGCCACCGGATTTAATAACATCTCGCTCACGCTGAAGAAGGCCGGCACTTACACGGTAGACGGCTGTGGCTTCGTGTTTGATGTGGAGATGGCAAAGGCAAAAACCACCACCTACCAGTTTGCACTCAAATTTGTGGTGAACACTGGGTCAGGCGTTGACAACCAGATCAAGGTCAACTTCAACAATTTTGCGCTGATCTCCGATGCGGGCTGTATGGAGCTTAATGCAGGTGGTAGCTACATTCAAGGCGGTGCAGGTCCTGCATACCACCAGTACAACCTGACCAACTGCAAATTCTATGCGGGTGATGGCTATTATCTGGTTCACCCTGAGTACTACCCCGAGGAGTTTGTACGCCCCTCTCAAATGTACAAGGTCGTTTCGGGCAAGACCGTGCCTGCTGATGGCTACATCCAGCATGCGGCTCTGTATATTACCAACCGCAGACAGTGGACCACCTTTAGTGGTGCTGACACGGTGGTGTACGGCAGAAACGCTGCCATTCGTGCCCACAATGGTCAGTTCACGCTCAACGACGGTCTTGTTAAGTGTGACGATACCGTGTATAACGGCACTGCCGATGCCGACGGCAAGGTGACGACAAAGAGTGGCGACTCTGCCGCTATCTTTGTGAACCCCAGTAATAAGGAGGGTAACGCCAACTACATTTACATCAAGGGCGGTAAGATCGTTAACACCTTTGAGGGCGCAAAGGCACTGGGTAACGGCGTTCGTCTCCAAGAGGGCTCTTTGTTCGAGGTGACCGGCGGTGAGTTCTACACCACGGGTGCATGTGTGCATGTCCGTAGAGGCAACTACAAGAATGGTTCTAACATAGTAAACATCGAAGGCGGTCTCTTTGTGGCTCTGCCTACCCGTAATATGACGGGCAACTTCCCCTACGAGCAGTCCAACGGCTTGATTACGGCTAACCCCGAAGTGCGCACGACCCAGACTGTGGAAACGGTTCATCCCGTAATCACGGTCAGTGGCGGTACCTTCATCAACCAGCGTGTGCAGAACAAGTCTTTCGTTTCCGTCACTGACGACGACGCAAAGTGCACTGTAAACGTAACGGGCGGTCTCTACCTTTCTCACGTTAATGCAACCGATATGCAGTATGTGTCTCAGGCATTCAACATCAGTACCGTTGCACAGCATACCGCTTCTTCCCCCTGGTCGATCAATGTGAAGACCGCTACCCTCGACGGTGGCAAGACCGTGATGTACCAGGGCGAGCAGTACTACGTCTGCGAGGCTCCCAAGGCTACTGCAAATGAAGTTGCTCCTGTGATGGATACGGGTGCATCCATGCTCCTCTCCTCCACCACCAACGGCATTAAGTTCACTGCTCAGGTCAAGAAGACTGCAGGCGCTACCTACGGTATGCTGATCGTTCCTACCGACTACGCGCTCAAGGCACTTGCTGAGGGTGGCGTTCTCACCAAGGAGGCTCTGCTTGCAGCAGCTACCGATACCTCTAAGGTGGTTGACATTGCCGCAACCCTTGACAACGAGAAACTCGTTGACAAGGGCAACAGCTACACCATTGTTGGCGAGATAACCAGCACTGCAAACGATATCCGCGGTATGTCTCTGACTGCCATCGCGTACACCACCGTTGGCACGGATACCTACTACGCTGCAGTGAATCTTGCAAAGAATTCCCGTTCGATCTCCTACGTTGCAAGAATGGCTCTTGGTGACGTAAGAACTGAGAAGGATGATACCTTTGCAAATGCTTCTATCTACAATGAGGCACTTGGTATTGAGGTTTACAGCCCCTACACTGCCGAGCAGCAGAACCTGATCAAGGATACGCTCAGCGTGGTTGACGAGGGTGCTGTCAGAGCTCTGCTCGACATCAAGTTCATTCAGACCAAAGAAGCGGAATAAGCCGTAAGGCAAAAACCCACCCCCGACCCTTTAAGGGTCGGGGGTTTTTGCATAGCGAAGGTGGGCGAAGGGGGCTTTTTTAGCGGAGCCTCGTTCCAGAAGCCTTCCCCTTGGGGAAGGTGGCGCCGTAGGCGACGGATGAGGTGATAGCCTCCCCCCTTTGGAAAAGGGGTGCGCTTGCGGTGGATGAGGTAAAAGAAAGACTTGCGCGAGGGCTCCTCATCACCCGCTGCGCGGGAGCTTCCCCTCGGGAGGGGAAGCCTTTTTGTAAGACGAAAACCCCGCCATAGTGGCGGGGTTCCATAAAGGCTTTGCCGATGAGCAGAAAGCAAATAAAAATTCAGCGTAGAATGATCTTGTGTCAAAGGCTCCCTTTACACAAGGGAGCCTTTGGTTTGTGCAAGCCGTTTATTTGCAAATAGACAGAAATTGGGGTTGCAGTCTTTAATTAAGGCATACGAAGCACTG
>JAZNFZ010000018.1:0-14266 GCA_045576195.1 Eubacteriales bacterium
AGCTCCTCAACGTAATCGTTGAGCATCTCGATGTCCTTGTCCATATCGTCAACCTTCTCAGCGAGAGCCTCGACCATATCGATCAGCGCGGTAATGAGCTTGCCCTCCTTGGAGCTTTTGTCAAGCTCAAGGCCGTCAGCACGGCCCTTCAGGTAAGCGGCTTTTTCGGTAATCTTCATTCCATTCTCCTCCTTGACGGAAAATCAGGCGCGAGAGATACTCGCCCGTGCGGGTGTCGATCTTCAGCACGTCGCCCTCGTTGATGAAGAGGGGAACCTTGATCTCGGCGCCGGTCTCAAGCGTAGCGGGCTTGAGGGTATTGGTGGCGGTGTTGCCTGCAAAGCCGGGATCGGTCTTGGCAACGGCAAGCTCCACAAATGTGGGAGGCTCTACGCCAAAGACGTTGCCCTTGTAGGAAATGATCTTGCAGAGCATCTCCTCCTTGACGAACTTAAAGCTCTCGGGCAGCTTGTCGCTGTTGAGGGGGAGCATATCAAAGCTCTCCATATCCATAAAGTAGTAAAGATCGCCATCGTTGTAGGAGTACTGCATCTCCTTGCGCTCGATGTAAGCGTTCTCAAACTTGTCGGTGGGGTTAAAGGTCTTCTCGATGACCGCACCGGTGATGACATTCTTCAGCTTGGTGCGAACAAAGGCCGCACCCTTGCCGGGCTTTACATGCTGGAATTCAACGACCTGCAGAACATTGCCCTGACCGTCGTCAAATGTGATGCCGTTTTTAAAATCGCCTGCTACTACCATTTTAAACCTCCAAAGTTCAAATATAATCGGTTTTTGTGTGTGCCCTCTATCAAAATACGGGCATTATTAATACTATTTTACACGATTTTCTGCCGTAATGCAAGGGGTTTTGCAATATTTTTCCCAAAGTGAGTGAAAAAATTTATGAACTGGGCGGGAATCATTGACAAGTTGGCAAAACTGTTTTATAATATATTATATATCGTTTATCTACCCTTACATGGAGGTGGCTGCATATGAGAAGCATGACGGGCTTTGGCCGCGCCGAGACCGCACGCTTTACGGTGGAGATCCGAGCGGTCAACAACCGATTTTTGGATTGCAATGTCAGGCTGCCGCGCTCGCTTGCCGCGCTGGAGGATCGGGTCAAGCCCTTTTTGCAGGCGCGTGGTGTGCTGCGGGGCAAGGTGGATGTGAATGTCAGCATGCAGGAGGGCGAGGAGCGCTCCTATCCCGTGCTTGACCGCGAGGCGGTGGCGGCATACCTGAAGGAGCTTGCTGTGCTGCGCGACCAGTTTTTGCTGGCGGATGACATCAGCGTTATGCGGGTGGCGGAGAACAGGGAGCTGTTCACCAAGCCCACCGCAACGGTGGATCCCGACGGGGAGCTTGCCGCGCTGGAGGAGGTCCTGGCCGCGGCTACGGACGCCTTTCTTGCCGCCCGCTCTGCGGAGGGCGCAAGGCTTTATGCCGATATGAGCGAGAAGATCACGAGGGTGGGCGAGCTGCTCACCGAGATCGAAAACAGCTCGGTGGCAGGCGTGGAAAACTACCGCAAGCGGCTGACCAAGCGGGTGCGCGAGGCGCTGGCCGACGGAAACGTGACCCCCGATGAGGGCAGACTGCTGACCGAGTGCGCCGTGTATGCCGACCGCATTGCCATTGACGAGGAGGTCGTGCGGCTGCGCTCGCACATCGCCTCGTTTGAGGAGATCGCCGCCTCATCCGACGGCGTAGGGCGCAAGCTCGACTTTCTGCTGCAGGAGATGAACCGCGAGGCAAACACCATCGGCTCAAAATGCAACGATGCCGCCGTGGCGCGCCTGGTGGTGGAGATCAAGTGCGAGCTGGAAAAGGTCCGCGAGCAGATCCAGAACATTGAGTGACTCTGTTTTGTGAAAGAGGTGTAGTGCTATGAAATTTATTAACATCGGCTTTGGCAATATGGTGGCGGTGGACCGTATGGTGGCGCTGGTCAGCCCCGATTCCGCCCCCATCAAGCGACTGATCCAGGATGCCAAGGATGCGGGAAGGACCATTGACGTGACCTGCGGCCGCCGCACCCGTGCGGTGATCATTACCGACAGCGAGCACGTGATCCTATCTGCCATTCAGGCCGAGACCATTGCAGGACGACTGGAGAACGATGCCTTTGAGGACGGTGCAGACGAGTCTGCCGACGAGTCCTGATGCGAGGTGTGACGTGGAAAACAAGGGATTGCTGATCGTGGTGTCGGGCCCTGCGGGCAGCGGCAAGGGAACGGTGCTTGCCGACCTTTTGCAGGACGGTGACTACCGCTATTCCGTATCCGCCACCACCCGCGCACCGCGGGAGGGTGAGAAGGACGGCGTGAACTACCACTACCTTGGCCGTGAGGAGTTTGAGGGGCGCATTGCCCGCGGAGAGATGCTGGAATACACCGAGTATTGCGGCAACTACTACGGAACGCCCAAAAAGGAGGCCGAGGCGGTGCTGGCGGCAGGCAACAATCTACTGCTGGAGATCGAGGTGGAGGGTGCCGCCAACATCAAGAAAAAGTACCCCGATGCGGTGCTGATCATGCTGCTGCCCCCCAGCTTTGCGGTGCAGGAGGCGCGCTTGCGCGGCCGCGGCACCGAGACCGAGGAAAAAATTATGGCGCGTCTGGCGCAAACCAAAAATGAGCTGACCCACGTGGGAGAATACGACTATGTGGTATACAATCTTGACGGTGGCGTAAGGGCTGCCGCCGACCGCATCCGCGCCATTGTTGCGGCGGAGCGCGCCGCGCTGAAGCGAAACCCCCGCGTGGCGGCCGATTATTTTGCATCTGTTTGATTACCATAGAAGAAGGAGAAAAAACAATGATCTATCCAACCATTCACGATCTGACAAAGGGAGAGTACAACCGCTATCAGCTGGCCATTGCCACGGCAAAGTGCGCGCGCATCATCACCGATGAGTATGTCAAGCAGCGCGTGGCCGCAGAGAGCGCACTGACGGGCAACAAGGATGCCGGCGGCACCATTGCCTCGATGATCGATGCCGACCTTGCCGACAAAAAGGCCGTCAAAAACGCCATCGACCATATGTATGCAGGGGATTTTGCCATCACCGACGCTCCCGTAGAGGAGATCGCCGAGGACGAGGAGCCCGTGCTTGAGGATTGAACGATCCTAATCTGAAAATCGGAAAGGAGGAGCATCATGTCAGGAGAATTTGTCAAGGTCAGACTGCTGGATGCCCCTCTTTTTCTTGATCGGGAATACGATTACCGCGTACCCGCAGAGCTGATGGGCAGCGTAGCCCCCGGTAGCCTTGTGACCGTGCCCTTTGGCGGCGGCAACCGCCGCAGAATGGGGCTTGTGGTCGCCTATGCCGAGGAAAATCCCGCGCTGGCCGTTACCAAGCCTCTCTTTTCCGTATCGACGCCTCGCATTTCGCTCTCTGAGGAAATGCTGGGGCTCGTGTGCTTTTTGAGGGAGCAGACCCTTTGCACCACGGGTGACGCGGTACACGCCATGATCCCGTCGGGGGCGCTGTCGGGGCTTTGCGAGCGTTATCGCTCCACCGACAAAACCGTAAAGGATGTGCGAAAGCTCACACCTGCCGAGGCCTTTTTGCTGGCGCACCTGCAAAAGGTGGGGAGCGCGTGGTTTCACACGCTGAAGGCGCGGTTTGGCCCCGATACCGAGGAGAACCTCAAGCACCTGGCAAGGCTGGGGCTTGCGGTGCGGGAGCTTTCGCAAAAGGGCGCTATGACCGAGCGCGAGACCGTCACCTTCTCGCTTGCCGAGGGGAGCGCCGAGGCGGGTCGCCTTGGTGAGCGGCAACGGGCGCTGCTCCTGCTGCTTGCCGAGGGCGAGAAAACCGCCGAGGAGCTGCGAGGGAGCGGATTTACCAAGGCGCAGACCGATGCGCTGCTGAAGAAGGGTCTGATCCGCTCCCGTACCGAGCGCACCTACCGCGATCCCTATGCCATCGCAACGCGGGAGGAGAACCGCGAGCCGCTGCCCTTAGGGGAGGAGCAGGAGGCGGCCTTCATGAGGCTTTGTGCCCTTTCCGATGATGGCGAGGCGCACGGCGTGCTGCTGCACGGCGTGACGGGCTCGGGCAAAACGCGGGTGATGCTGCGCCTCATTGACCGTATGCTGGAAAAGGGGAAGGGCGTGATCGTGCTGCTGCCCGAAATCGCGCTCACCCCCCAGTCGCTTGCCATCTTCTGCTCCCGCTACGGCAGTCGCGTGGCGGTAATGCACTCGGCGCTTAGCGCGGGGGAGCGGATGGATACCTATCACCGTATCCTGTCGGGCGAGGCCGATGTGGTGGTGGGCACACGCTCTGCGGTCTTTGCCCCCGTGAAGGATCTCGGCCTCATCGTGATGGATGAGGAGCACGAGCACACCTATAAATCCGATATGAATCCCAAATATCACGCCCGCGACGTGGCGCGCTACCGCTGCGCCCATCACAAGGCCGTGATGCTGCTTTGCTCTGCCACGCCGTCGCTGGAAAGCTACCTGCGCGCGAGGGAGGGCAGATACACCCTGCTTGAGCTGACGCACCGCCAGGCGGGCGCACAGCTGCCCGACGTGGTGGTGGCGGATATGCGCGGCGAGACGGCCGAGGGCAATCTTTCCCCCGTGGGCAGTACACTGTGTGAGGCCCTGCGGGAAAACACCGCAGAGGGGAACCAATCCATTCTGTTTTTAAACCGTCGCGGCTACCACCATGTGGTATCCTGCCGCACCTGCGGCGGGGCGGTGACCTGCCCCTCCTGCAGCGTGTCGCTGACCTACCATACGCTGCCTCGCTCCTATGACGAGGGCTATCTTGTCTGCCATCTGTGCGGCAAGCGGCAGCCCCTGCCAACGACCTGTCCCACCTGCGGCTCGCCGCACCTGGCGCGCCTTGGCTATGGCACACAGCGGGTGGAAAAGGAGCTGTCCGAGCTCTTGCCCGATGCGCCGCTGCTTCGTATGGATACCGACACCACGGGCTCCCGCTTTTCCTATGAGGAGCTGCTCGGAAAATTCCGCCGCCGCGAGGCACAGATCCTGCTTGGCACCCAAATGGTCACCAAGGGGCACGATTTTCCCGATGTGACGCTGGTGGGCGTGCTGATGGCGGATGCCTCACTTTATCTTGACGATTATCGCGCCGCCGAGCGCACCTTCTCGGTGCTCACGCAGGTCATCGGCCGTGCGGGCCGTGCGGGAAAGCGCGGCAGGGCCGTGATCCAGACCAACAATCCCGACCACGATGTGATAAGGCTTGCCTGCGCCCAGGATTATCGCTCCTTCTTTGAGCGGGAGATCAAGCTGCGCCGCCTGCTGGTGTTTCCACCCTTTTGCGACATTGCGCTGCTTACGCTCTCCCACACCGAGGAGCAGACCCTGATGCGCGCGGCCAAAGCGCTCTCCGACGAGCTGAAGGGCCGCATCGAGGGTGACTTTTCCGATGTAAAGCTGATCGCCTTTGGCCCCTTTGAGGCGCCCGTATACCGCGCCGAGGGCAAGTACCGTATGCGAATGGTGATCAAATGCAAGCTGAACCGCCGCACACGGGAGCTGTTTTATGAGCTTCTTTGCTTATTTGGCAAGCAGGGGATGGATGGGGCCTTGCTCTCCGTCGACTTCAACCCCTCCTCTCTCTGAGAAGAAATAAGCGGCGCATTTCTGCGTTGTTCCTCGAAAGCGGCTTGACGTAGGTAACTGGTCTGCGCCTTGCTTTTTGCGATGAATGTTTTCGTCTTTGCGAAGCAAAGTGATGGCGTTGCCATCAAGAAAACTTCATCATTTCGCCATCGGCGAAATAGGGCGTCATTGAACTGCTTGCTTCTTTCTTCTCAGGTTGAGTGTGGGAGCGGCGCATTTCTGCGTTACATTGCCCAAAGCGGCTCGACGTAGGACTACTACGCCTGCGCCTTGCTTTCTTCTCGGACTAAGTGTGGGAGCGGCAAAACGCACTGCTGTATCTGGCAGTATTTCCGAAAAACAAGCACCGTTGCGGCGCTTTTTCACGAAACGGTGATCAAGATCCTACAAAAGGAGTAGATACTATGGCAAAACTGAAAATTGTAAAAATAGGCGATGAAACGCTGCGCCGTGTCTGCCGTCCCGTGGACGAGATCACGCCGCGCATCCTTACGCTGCTTGACGATATGATCGAGACCATGCGCGCTGCCGACGGGTGCGGGCTGGCAGGCCCGCAGGTGGGTGTGCTTCGCCGCATTGCGGTGGTGGAGGTAGAGGAGGGGAAGGTGATCGAGCTGATCAACCCCAAGATCATCGCCACGGCAGGCGAGCAGCAGGAGGCGGAGGGCTGCCTTTCCATTCCCGGTCGCTTTGGCGTGACCAAGCGTCCGATGCACGTGACCGTGCGCGCCACCAACCGCGAGGGCAAGGAGTTTGAGGTCAGCGGCTCGGGCCTTTTGGCACGCGCCCTTTGTCACGAGATCGACCATCTTGACGGACATCTTTTCCTTGACCGCGCCGTGCGGATGCTGGATGAGGAGTGAGAACAATGCGTATTCTATTTATGGGCACCCCCGATTTTGCGCTTTTTTCGCTGCGCGCGCTGGTGGAGTCGGGGGAGCACGAGATCGTGGGCGTGGTGACCCAGCCCGACAAGCCGAAGGGCAGGGGATATGAGCTGCAAGCCCCGCCTGTGAAGGTCTATGCCGCCTCGGTGGGTCTGCCCGTCTATCAGCCCACCACGCTGAAGAACGGCGCGTTTGACGGGGAGCTTGCCACCCTTGCACCCGACATCATCGTGGTGGTGGCCTATGGCAAAATACTGCCTGCCTCGGTGTTAAGCTACCCGCGCTTTGGCTGCATCAACGTGCACGGGTCGCTTCTGCCCCGCTATCGCGGCGCCGCGCCCATGCAGCGTGCCATTATGGAGGGCTGCGACAGGACCGGTGTGACCATTATGAAGATGGACGTGGGACTTGACACGGGCGATATGCTGCTCAAGGCGAGCGTGCCCATCGGCGAGAACGACAATTTTGAGGATATCCACGACCGCCTGGGTGCGGTGGGTGCTACGGCGCTTCTTGAGGCGCTGGCGGGGCTTGCGGCAGGCACCCTTGCGGCAGAGCCGCAAAACGAGGCCGAGGCCACCTATGCCGCCAAGATCGAAAAGGCCGACTGCGCCATCGATTTTTCGCTCCCCGCACGGGTGGTGCATGACCGCATCCGCGGTCTTTCCCCCATTCCCCTCGCCTTTACCAAAACCCCTGACGGCAAGCTCCTTAAGGTGCTGGAGAGCCGCGTGCTTGAGGGTGCAGCCAAGGCGGCGCCCGGCACGGTGCTCTCGCTTGACGGGGAGATCACGGTGGCCTGCGGGGAGGGCGCGGTGGCGCTTTTGCGCGTGCTGCCCGAGGGTAAGGGGCGCATGGCGGCGGCCGATTACATCCGCGGCAGAAGGCTTGCCGTGGGCGATATTTTGAGAGTCTGACCCCTTCGGAGCAACATCTGAAAAAGGAGAAACGAAATGCTTTTTGGTTTGTTTTGGGGAGATTGGACCATTCTTGTGCTGATCCCGGGCTTTCTTTTCACGCTCTGGGCGCAGTTTAAGGTCAACTCCACCTATCAGAAATATGCCGCTATGCCGCTGCAGAGCGGTATGACGGGAGCGGCCGTCGCGCGCCGCATTCTCGACAGCAACGGCTTAAGAGATGTGAACATTGAGATCGTCAGAGGACATCTCAGCGACCACTACGATCCTCGCAAAAGGGTGCTGCGCCTTTCCGAGGGCGTGTTTCACAGCAACAGCGTGGCGGCGGTGGGCGTGGCGGCGCACGAGGCGGGCCATGCCCTGCAGCACGCCAAGCACTACGGGCCCCTGAAGCTCCGCATGAGCCTGATCCCCGTGTGCAGCCTCGGCTCAAACCTTGCCATGCCCCTCTTTCTCATCGGCTTCCTGTTTGCGGGCGCGGGGCAGTTTTCGGATATTCTGATGCTTGCGGGCATTGCCGCGTTTTCGCTTTCGGTGCTCTTTCAGCTGGTGACGCTGCCCGTGGAGTTCAATGCCAGCCGCCGCGCGCTGCGTTGCATTGCCAACTCGGGCACCATGTCGGCTGAGCAGCTGACGGGGGCGCGCCGTGTGCTTTCTGCGGCGGCGATGACCTATGTGGCGGCGCTTGCCGCGGGGCTGCTTAGCCTTTTGCGCCTTGTTTTGCTTGCGGGTAGCAGATCCCGCCGCCGCTGATGCCGACGGTCAGAGAGGCGGTGCTGTCGCTGCTGCTTCGCTGTGAGGCGGCGGGACAGTATGCCAACATCGCGCTGGATACCGCCCTGCAACGCGAGAAGGATCTCTCTCCCTCGGATAAAGGGCTTTTTACGGCACTGTTTTATGGAGTGATCGAGCACAAATTGACCCTTGACTATCAGATCGACAAGCGCTCGTCGATCCCGCCCTCCGCCATTGAGGGGCGGGTGCGGATGATCCTGCGCCTGGCGCTCTGCCAGCTGCTTTATTTTGACCGTGTGCCCGACCACGCCGCCATCAACGAGGCGGTGTCGATGACACCCCGCCGCAGCAAGGGCTTTGTCAATGCCATTCTGCGCGGCTTTTGCCGCGAGGAAAAAAGGCTGGTGCTGCCCGATCCTGCGGATATATGCTCTTACCTTTCCGTGCGCTATTCGGTCTCCCCTTCTGTGGCCGAGGCGCTTTGCCGTGTCTTTGGTGCCGTCCGTGCCGAGGCGGTGCTGGCGGCCTTTGCCGCACCGCCCGCCATTACGGTGCGTATCAACACCTGCCGCATCTCGCCCGAGGCGTTTTTTGAGCAGGTAGAGGGGGCAAGACCTACCCCATATGCGCCCTTTGGCGCGGTGCTTTCCGACGGGGCGGCGCTCCGCCCCCTCCTTGAAAAGGGGCTTTGCTTCGTGCAGGACGAGGCCTCGCAGCTGGCGGTTGCCGCACTGGGGCTGACCGCCCCCTGCCGCGTGCTGGATCTTTGCGCCGCCCCCGGCTCCAAGAGCTTTGGCGCGGCCATTACCATGGGCGACGCGGGCGAGGTGAAGAGCTTCGATCTGCACGAAAATAAGCTCTCCCTCATCCGCAGCGGCGCGCGATCACTGGGGCTCTCCTCGCTTACCGTGGCGGCGGGCGACGCACGCCTTGCCTCGGCCGAGGTGCTGGGAGAATTTGACCGCGTGATCTGCGACGTGCCCTGCTCGGGGCTTGGCGTGATCGGCAAAAAGCCCGATATCCGCTATAAGGAGATGGCGGCAGCAGCGGGGCTTCCCCCTGTGCAGGCCGCGATCCTGCAGGCGGCGGCGGGGCTTGTGAAAAAGGGTGGCATTCTGGTTTATTCCACCTGCACCCTCCTGCCCGAGGAAAACGAGGAGCAGGTAAGGGCCTTCCTTGCGGCAAATCCCGCGTTTTCGCTTGTTGGCTTTGGCGAGGGCGCGTGGCAGAACGAGGGGATGCTGACTCTCACGCCCGAGCGCTTTGGCACCGACGGCTTTTTCATTGCAAAACTGCAAAAAAGGAACTGATATGGAAGAAAAAAAGGAATTGCTCTCGCTCCTGCCCCACGAGCTTGCCGCACTGATGGTATCGCTCGGTGAGCCGCGCTACCGTGCGGAGCAGCTGTTTTCGCAGCTACATAAGGGGCTTTCGCCCGACGAGATGACCAACATCGGCAAGGCCACCCGCGAAAGGCTGTTGGCGGTGGCGACCTACCATCTGCCAAGGGTGGAGCGCAAGCTGGTCTCGGCCATTGACGGGACCGTAAAATACCTCTTTCGCCTTTCCGATGGGCACTGTGTGGAGAGCGTGCTGATGCACTATGCCCACGGCACCACCATTTGCATCTCTTGCCAGGTAGGGTGTGCCATGGGGTGCAAATTCTGCGCCTCGACCATCGGCGGCAGGGTGCGAAACCTCACCGCGGGGGAGATCCTCGGCCAGGTGATCGCCGCCGCGCGGGATTCGGGCGAGCGGATCGGCGGTGTGGTGATGATGGGCATCGGCGAGCCGCTGGATAATTTTGATGCCGTGGTGCGCTTTCTCTCCTTGGTCAACTGCAAGGAGGGGCTGAACATCGGCTACCGCCACATTTCGCTCTCGACCTGCGGACTTTGCGACCGCATTGACGAGCTGGCCGAATTGGAGCTGCCCATTACGCTCTCGATCTCTCTGCACGCCGCAGACGACGAGACCCGCTCGGCCATTATGCCCATCAATCGGCGCTATCCCGTGGCCACGCTGCTTGAAGCCTGCCGCCGCTATTTCAAAAAAACGGGGCGGCGCATCTCCTTTGAATACACCCTCATTGCAGGGAAGAACGACTCGGTGGAGGCGGCAGAGCGCCTGGCTTTGGTGCTCAACCGCAGTCTGCGGACAAGGGAGGAGACCATGCCCATTCACGTCAACCTGATCCCCGTCAACGAGGTGGCCGAGACAGGCTTTCGCCGCGCGGGGGCAGAGGCGGTGAAGCGGTTTGCCGCCGTGCTGGAGCGGCAGGGCATTCGTGCCACGGTGCGCCGCAGGCTGGGGTCTGACATCAACGCCTCCTGCGGGCAGCTTCGCCGCGAAAGTCTGCAGGGCTCCGATAAAACACCCCAAAACGGGTAAAAATAACGGCAGAACTCAAAAAAGGAGCTTTGCCGTGAAACAACAAAAGGAAAAGAAAAAAATCTCTCTGCGTCGCCTTCTTCTGATGAACGCCATAGCAGGCTTTGTTCTGCTTTTCGTGACGGTGGTCGTGCTGTGGGCGACGGGACTTTTGGGAAGCATATTTGCCTTCCTATTTTAAAAAAGGGAACGAAAACGATGCAATACGAGGAAACGGGAACCATCATACGCGGCCTTGGCGGCCTTTATGAGATCGAGCTTCACGCGGGAAGTACCCCCATGTCGGGGCGGCGCGTGCCTGCCCGCGCCAAGGGGCATTTTCGCCGCGAGGGGCTCTCGCCCCTTGTGGGCGATGGCGTGCGCGTGATCTTTGATGAGCATTCCTTTGTCATCTCCGATGGGGGTGAGCCCTGCGTGACGGCGGACGGAGGCGGCTTTACGGTGGAGGAGATCCTGCCGCGCAAAAACGCGCTGATCCGCCCGCCCATGGCCAATCTTGATCTGCTTTTCATCACCTTTGCCGCGGCCGAGCCCACCCCCGTGCTTGACACGGTGGATAAGCTGATTGCCATTGCCGAGCACAATGGGATCGAGCCCGCGGTGGTGATCGGAAAATGCGATCTTGACCCCGACGGTGCCGCAGAGCTTGCCCGTACATATGAGAGGGCAGGCTTTCACACCTTTTGCCTGTCAGCCTCCAAGGGTGACGGTGTGGCTGCGCTTCGCCGCTTTTTGTGCGAGCAGAGCGAGCACCGCATTGCCGCCTTTGCGGGAGCATCGGGCGTAGGCAAGTCCACGCTGCTCAACGCGCTCTTTCCCGTGCTGGCACTGGAGACCGGTGAGATCAGCCGCAAGATCGCGCGGGGACGGCACACCACGCGCCGCGTGGAGCTTTATGAAATTCCCGAAAGGAAGGGCTTTTATATCGCGGACACCCCGGGATTTAGTATGCTGGATTTTGTCCGATTTGACTTTTTCGGCCGCGAGGATCTGCCCCTTGCCATGCGCGAGTTTGCCCCTTACCTGGGGCAATGCCGCTTTACCAAATGCTCCCACACCAAGGAGCAGGGGTGCGCGGTGCTGGAGGCCGTGCGCGAGGGCGACATCGCGCCCTCGCGCCACAAGAGCTTTCTTTTGATGTATGAGGCCCTGAAGGACAAAAACGAATGGAGCAAAAAGTAATGCGCGCGTTTATTTATACGGGCGGTGAGATCTATGCCGCCAATATCACCGAGCGCCCCGAGGGGGAGGATCTGGTGATCGCCGCGGACAGCGGCTACCGCAACGCGGTGGCGCTGGGGGTGCGCCCTGCCGTTTTACTGGGTGATTTTGACTCGCTGGGCAAGGGAGCGCTGCCCGATGTGCCCGAAATTTTGCAGCTGCCCCCCGAAAAGGACCGCACCGACACCCAGCTTGCCGTGGATCTGGCCCTCTCGCGGGGCGCGCGGGAGATCGTGATCATCGGCGGTCTTTCGGGCAGGCTTGACCATACGGTGTCAAATCTTTCCCTGCTGGAGGGGCTCTCGGCCCGCGGCGTGTATGCCATCCTTACCGACGGGCAGAGCCGCGTGCGCTTTGTGAAAAATTCGGGCGCGCTGATCGGTCGCAGCGGCTTTACTTATCTTTCGGTGCTGGCCGTTTCCCCTGTGCTCAGGGGCGTGACCGTGCAGGGGTGCAAATACCCCCTGAAAAACGAAACGCTGACGCGGGATTGCCAGTATGCCGTGAGCAACGAGATCACGGGAAACTGCGCCCTGGTGGAGATCCGCCGCGGCGAGGCCCTGATCGTCGAATCCTGCGACAGACTTTGATTTGTTGAGAAAAAGAAGCTTGACAAGCTTTTTGGCGAATGCTATACTGAAGGCAGGAGGTGACGGTATGAACGAATACAGCGACGGACTTGGATATTTTTGCGGCACGGAACGACGCGGTGGGGTTTGTTATGATCCCGACGTGTTGGCAAGCGTGGATTACGAGAACGAAGCCACGCTTGAAGGCCAACTGCTCAAGGGAAGAGAAGAGGCAGAGCAGAAATACCGCGAGCACGACGAAAGGATCAAGGCGCTGCTTGCCGAGGCAGAGATTTCCCCGCGCAAAAACAGAAAAGCCGCGGCTTTTGTCAAAAATTATGCCAGAATCAGAGAAAAATACATACATAATTGGCGGCCGCGCGAGAAAAAGCTAAAAAAAAGATGGCGCTACCGTTCCATTCTCTCCTCCTTCGCCGAGCCCTATTGCGAAAGCTTTGAGTCGCGGAGGGCGGCTGAGGTGAGTATCAGGATCAATACGGACGACCTTGAAAGTCTGCACCGCGCCGTGGCACAGGGTGAGGAAGAAAAGTATAGATTTCTTTGGATGTATTACCAACAAAAGCTTTCGGCAACCGCAACCTATTACAACTGACAGAAAGAGGTGTTATGATGGCAAAGAAAAAAACAAAAAAGAAACAGCCTATGGCAAAGGAAAAGCGCCTTTCTACCATTGTGATTCTGCTCTATGCGTTTTCTTTGGTTCTGGACGGCCTTTTTACCGCCCTTGTGCTTTGGCCCCTGGAGGGCGGCGAGAAGTTCTTTGGCGCGTATGGCGGGTATGTGTTCGGCTCGGCCGTTGTTGGCCTGATCACCGTTTTCTTTGCCTGCCTTACCACGAAAAAAAGTCAGCCCGTGCGTGACCGTGTGATACCCTGCATCATCACACGCGGCGTGGTGCTGCTGGCTTCTGACATTGTGCTGATGATCCTCAACCCCACCTGGAGCTTGAATGACGGCGAGCGCGCCGTGGGCGCGGGTGTGGTGTGCATCGTGCTGTTAGGGGGCATCTCTTTCGGACTTCAGCTGCTGCTTTGCTCCTGGATCTCGGATAATCTTTTCTACCCCCCCACGCCCTACGTTCCCACTGCGGCAAAGCACACGGGCTCGGGGGTGAGCAGCATTTCAAGCGGCCACATCATCGTTACCGATGCGGTGAAGAATACCGAATTCTATAAGGAAGCGTACGATAAGGAATACCGCAAGCTGATGGGCTACCCACCAAAGGACAACACGAGTTCCGATTACTCCGACCTTGACGATCACGATTACAGCCATATCTTCCGCGATAAGAACTTCTGAAAAGATCGCAAAATAAAAAGCGGGCGATTCGTGAATCGCCCCTACGAGGTCGTTCTGTTATAAAAATTGCCGAAAACCAAAAAGGAGAACACAGGGATGAAAAAGATCAGTCTCACATTGGTATGGATACTGATACTCGTTATGCTCTGCGGCTGTGGGGGATATGTCAAAAATTATTCTGCAACCCTTTTGATCACCTCTTGTCAGGGTGACGAGGCAAGCATGGAATTTGCAACCTTTAAGGGATCGTATCATTTCAAGCTGAAAAGAGACGGTGCCGCCGAGCATACGCTTGATCTTGAAGCAAGCCTTGCCAAGGGCGAGATGAATGTTTATATCGGTGTTGACGGCGAAAAGGAGCTGCTCCGCACCGTGAGGGGCGGAGAAGCCTTTGATGAAACGATCACACTTGATGCCAAATACGATAACGAGAAAACGGTCTACGTCATTCTCGAATCGACAGACAAGTGCGTAGACGGTGATTTTGAGCTTGAGTACAATTGATTGAAGCAAAGCGGGCAAGAAGGCCCCGATCTGCCGAATGACAAACGCCGGAAGGCCCTTGTAGGGCTGGCCGGGGGTCTTTTTTTTGTTGTGGGGAAATTAT
>JAZNFZ010000019.1:0-9347 GCA_045576195.1 Eubacteriales bacterium
TCCCCAGGGGCTGAGGGTGTCCCTCTTTCCGTGATTTTTGGCCTTTGCGTTTGATCAGAGCTCCTCCACGGAGACCACGCCGTCGATCTCGGCAAGAGCGGTCATGAGCACATCGTGAGAGAACTTTCGCGGCAGATCCAGCGAGAAGATGGCGCAGGGGTTTTGCGAGGCCTCGCCCGATTTGGTGATCTGCAGATCGTTGATCGCCACGCGCTTGCGGTGCATATAGTCGGTCATGGCGGTAAGGGTGTCGTTTTCCTTATATTCGATGTACAAATTGATGGTGCGCGCCGAGGACATCACAAACCACTCAAGGCGGGAGAGCACCAGCTCGATGATCAGCATCAGCGCGGTGGCGATGAGCGCCGCCTCATAAAAGCCTGCGCCAATGGCAAGACCCACAATGGCCGAGGTCCAAAGGCCCGCCGCCGTGGTAAGTCCCTTGACCTGACGGCGCTTGGTCACAATGATGGTGCCCGCACCGATAAAGCCGATGCCTGCAATAACCTGCGCGCCAAGGCGTGCCAGATCGGTAAACATATTCATCTCAAGGTAGAGATATTGGCTGGTAATGGTGGTCAGCGATGCGCCAAGGCAGATCAGGATGTGGGTTCTGAAGCCCGCAGGGCGGCGCTTACGCTCGCGCTCGATGCCGATGATACCGCCGCAGACCACCGCCAGCACCATTCGCACCAGGGCGCCCCAGAGATGAAATCCGTCGGCAAATCGCAGATACTCTAAGATATGTTGTATATTCACGGTAACACCTCCTTACAGCTCTTCGATGGAGCGCACATTTTCCACGCCCGCAATCAGGGTCATCAGCTTGGCGTGACTCATACGCCGCGGCAATCTTACCGAAAAGATCGCGCCGGGGTTTTTGGTCACGGTCTTTGATTTTTGGATCTCCACATCAAAAATACGAACATCGTTGCTCTTGATGGTGGAGATCACCGCACCCACGTCATCCACATGGAGGAACTCCACATAAAAATTCACATCTCGTGCGCGGAGAAGAATGAAGCGCTCCACGCGGCTGAGCAGCACGATGGTGATGACGATCAGCGCACAGCCGATGACCGCACCCTCCACAAAGCCCGCACCGATGCAAAGGCCCATACAGGCGGCTGCCCAAAGGCCCGCCGCGGTGGTGAGGCCCTTGACCTCCTGCTGACCCGTTACGATAATGGTGCCCGCGCCAAGGAAGCCGATGCCGTTGATGACCTGAGCGCCGAAGCGCGAGGCATCGGTAAATTTTTGCCCATCAAAGGAGACGACACTGTCCCAGCACACCTCCGCCATCATAGTGAGGTATTGACTGATCATCATAGCAAGCGCTGCACCGATGCAGACCAGCATATGGGTGCGGAAGCCGGCAGGGCGGCGCTTGCGCCCTCTCTCAATGCCGATGATGCCGCCGCACAGCGCGGCAATACCCAGCCGCAGCAGCGAGACCCAGACACTGTTTTCGTATGTAATGGAGCGAAACGAATCAAGGAATTCGAGCATTGGTATCCTCCCTTCAAAAATTAAGATGTAACGGGCGCAAAGCGCCCTTTTGGCTCACCCCTCCGTAAGGGTCACGCTGACCGTGATCTCCTCATAGGAATCGGGATCGCTGATGTCGCCCGAGCGGTAGCGAAGCACCGTCAGCTCCACGATCTCGCCCACATAATGGCGGTTGACCTCATCGATCACGGTTTTGGTGGAGTAAACGTGAAGGCCGTTCACCTTGGTGATCACGTCGCCCTCCCGCAGCTTGCTCTGCACACCCGCGCCCGTCACGTCCATCACATAAAGGCCGTTCACGGGCATATAGTGGTAGCCCTCCTTCGCGGTGTCGGAGCTGAGCGTACCAAGCTCGGGGTCTACATAATACCACATGCCCTCCTTGCCGCCGTGCCCCTGCACGCCAAGCCTTGAGGGCCCCTCGGCGATGGGATTTCTGCCGTGGAAAAAGCCTGTTTTAATGAGAGCATCGGCAATGGTCTTGACCCCGTCAATGGGAAGCACAAAGCCCATTCCCTCAAAGATCTGATCGCCATAGATCGAATATTTCATCACCACCACGCCCACGACCTCGCCGTAAAGATTGGCAAGCGGGCCACCCGAATTGCCGGGATTCAGGGTGGCATCGGTCTGGATGAGGGTGAGCTTTCTGGTTACATTTCCCGCGGTATCCTTGATGGCCACCAAGCGGTTGGCGGCAGACACTCTGCCAAAGGTAGCGGAGCCGTCAAAATCAAGGCTGGCGGGCGAGCCCACCGCAAAGACCTCCTCACCGACCAGCAGATCGGACGAGGTGCCGAGCTTGACGGGCTTTAGGCCGTCCGCATCGATCTTGATCACGGCAACGTCGGCAATGCTGTTGCTGCCGATCAGCCGCGCGTCATACACGCTGCCGTCGGGAAGGATCACCTGCAGCTCGATGGCATCCCCCACCACGTGCTCGTTGGTGATGATATAGCCATCCTCCGTATACACAAAGCCCGATCCCGTTCCCGTGGTGCCCTGCACCGTCAGGACCGAGATGGTTACCGTGGATTCACGGATCCTTGCGGCGGCCTCCTCGTGAGAGAGCAAGCCGCTTTCGCTGTCATATTCCTTGACAAATACCGTGCGGTCGGTGTGCAGCACCTTGATAAAGCGGAGCCCCCCGTCGCCGATCAGCAAAACCGCCACCAGCAGCAGGACACAGACCAGCACCACAGAGCAAAAGATCAGCACAAAGCGCCGCAGATCCCTTGATTTTTTGGCAGGTGCCGCGCCGCCGAACTCCCAGTCGGGCAGGGGCGCAGGATCCCCATCGGGGGCTGCGGGCGGCTCCTCGGTGGCCGCCTCGGCACCCGCACCCTCCACCTCCTTAGCAAGAGGCTTTGTCTCCTCGTCCACCGCCGCCCCGACAGCTTCCTTTTTTTCTTCCGTCTTTTCTCCTATTGTCGTCTCGGGCAGCGCCTCTGCCCGATCAAGCTCCTCCATCGACTCGTTGGAGGGATTTTTTTCCTGACTCATAAAAAGCTCCTTTCACTTACCTTCCGGCTCGGAAAGCGAGAGCGTAAAGCAAAACTCGCAGTAAGCGCCCTGCTCGCTCTCTACCCAGATCCTTTGCTGGTGGGCATCAATAATGGTTTTGGCGATGAACATACCAAGCCCCACGCCGCTCTTATCAAGGCCGCGGCTCTTATCTCCCTTATAAAAACGCTCAAACACAAAGGGCAGATCCGCCTTGGCGATTCCCTCACCCTCATTATATACCGAAACCCTGACACTGTTCTCTTTTATTTTGGCAAGAGAGACCCGCAGCAAACCACCGTCTCTTGAAAATTTCACCGCGTTGTCGCAAATATTGTAAAGGATCTGATAAATGGCATCGTGGTCGGCCAGCGCCATCATCCGCTCCTCGTCGCAGTTAAACTCCACGTCAAGGTGCTTGCTCTCGATCTTGCCCTCAAAGGAGATCACAATGCGGCGTGCCATCTCGCAAATATCAAAGGGGCGCATTTCAAACTTGCGGTCGCCCGCCTGAATGCGGGAAATATCAAGCAGCGAGGCCACCAGGCGCGCCAGACGCTGCACCTCGGTGCGGATAAGATCCAGATAGTAATGATGCTTTTCGGGAGGGATCGCCCCCGAGAGAATGTTGTCAATAAAGCCCGAAATGGTGGTCATCGGTGTTCGCAGATCGTGGGAGACGTTTGCCATAAAGGTGTTACGCATCACCTCAAGGTGCGAGAGCGACTCTGCCATATTGTTGAAGGCCACGGCAAGCTCCGCCACCTCGTCCTTTCCGTGCACGGGGGCGCGCACCGAGAAATTGCCCGAGGCAAACTCCTTGGCCATACGGCTCATGCTCTTAAGGGGACTGATAATACGTACCGTGATCAGGTATACCGCCACCAGCGCCGCCAGCATGACCCAGATACTGGCCACGACCACGGTTTTGACCATCACGCCCAACAGCTCGTCAAGCGTGGCCGAGGCGGCGCAGGCAAACACCGCACCGCAGATCTTTTCATCACCCGTGGAGATCGGCACGGCGCAGTAGAGCTGCGGCTCGTAAAACACGCCCTCCATGCTCTCAAAGCGGGAAAGCTCATCTCCGCTGATCGCTTCGATCACTACGGAATAAGGGAGCTTCAGCTCCAGATCCGGGACCGCCGCCCCATTCTCCACCATACGAAGCACGTTGCCCCGCTCATCCACCACCATCATCGACACATTTTCGCCCGTGGCAGCGAGAGCAATGAGCATACGGTCCACCTCGTCCTGCGCCACCTCCATCAGCACGCCGAAGTTGGCGGAGGAGCTGCCCTCAATATAGGATTCCAAAAAATCCACCGCGCTGTGCGCCGCGTGGGAGAGCTGCTCCCTCTTGGCATCCAGTGCGTAATTGTTGACCATTGAGGTGATGATCAGCACCAGCAAAAGAAAGCTGACGAAGACGATCAGCATAAAGGTGGTGATATACTTGGCAAATACGCTTTTGAACATCGTCGCTCCTCCTTTGCCGAATTTGACAAGAGATGCCGTCGCAAAGGAAGCCTGCGACGGCATCTCAGCAGTTAATTGTAAAGCTCGAATTTATAACCGATGCCCCAGACTGTTTTCAGTGCCCACTTGTCGGACACGCCCTCCAGCTTCTCGCGCAGACGCTTGATATGTACGTCAACGGTGCGAGAATCGCCAAGGAAGGCAAAATCCCAAACGTGCTCCAGCAGCTGCTCGCGGCTGAACACGCGGTTGGGGTTGGAGGCAAGGCAGTAAAGCAGCTGCAGCTCCTTGGGGGGAACGTCAACCTTTTTGCCGCGCAGCTTCAACTCAAATTTATCCTGGCTGATCTCAAAATTTTCAAACTTGATCACATCGCCGTCATCCTGGTGCGTGTGTGCCTGGTAGCGGCGCAGGACCGCCTTGACACGCGCGCTCAGCTCCTTGAGCTCGAAGGGCTTTACCACAAAATCGTCCGCGCCCATTTCAAGCCCCAGCACCTTGTCAAACACCTCACCCTTGGCGGTGACCATGATGACGGGCTTTGAGGATTCCTTACGGATCTCGGCAAGCACCTGCTGACCGTCCATACGGGGCAGCATAATATCCAGCAAAACGAGGTCGGGATTGGCGGATTTGAACGTGGCAACGCCCTCCAGACCGTCACCTGCGGTGACGACCTCATATCCCTCTTTTTCAAAGTGGGTCTTCAAAATATCGCAAATGTTGGCGTCATCGTCAACGACCAAGATCTTGATTCCTACCATGTGTTTGACCTCCTGTTTTGCTGCGGAGCAGCCCTGCCCTGCGGCACACGGCGCGCTCCGTTTCGTATCTATTAAAAATACCTCAATTTAGTATAACATATTTTTTGCTTTTTGAGAAGAGTTTTTTGAAAAAAACCCGTTTTTTTTGTAGTATTTTCCAAACTTTCTGCTTTTTTCGCATTTCTCACAACATTTTTTGGCTTTCTCTTGCCAAAATTCTTTTTTTGCGGTATAATGGTAGGTATGAAATGACCCGCACCCCGCCCCCGCGGCGGCCGCGGCAAAGCAAGGAGATCTGATATGAAGCTGGGTATTGTTGGGCTTCCCAACGTAGGTAAAAGCACACTGTTCAACGCGCTGACAAATGCGGGCGCAGAATCCGCAAACTATCCCTTCTGCACCATCGAGCCCAATGTGGGCGTGGTGGCAGTTCCCGATGCGAGAATGGACTATCTCGCCGCCATGTACTCGCCCGAAAAGTACACCCCCGCCGTGATTGAATTCGTGGACATTGCGGGTCTGGTGCGAGGCGCCTCCAAGGGCGAGGGGCTTGGCAACAAATTCCTCTCTCACATCCGCGAGGTGGATGCGGTGGTGCATGTGGTGCGCTGCTTTGAGGATGACAACATCATTCATGTGGACGGCGGCGTTGACCCGATGCGCGATCTTGAGACCATCAACATGGAGCTGATCTTCTCCGATATGGAGATGCTGGAGCGCCGCATTGACCGCACCAAAAAGGCCATGAAGGGCGACAAGACCCTGGCCGCCGAGCTTGCCGTGTTTGAAAAGATGCTGGCAGCGCTGGAGGAGGGTCGCACCGCCCGCACGGTGGAGCTTTCCGAGGATGAGCAGGCGCTCTTTTTTGACACCCCCCTCCTGACGATGAAGCCCGTGATCTATGTCACCAACATCAGCGAGGACGAGGTGGGTGACGAGCCCACAAATAACCCGATGTACCGAAAGGTCAAGGAGTTTGCCGAAAGCGAGCACGCGCTGGTGCTGCCCGTTTGCGCCCAGATCGAGGCCGAGATCGCAGAGCTCTCGGGCGAGGAAAAGCAGGCCTTCCTTGAGGATCTCGGCATCGCCGAGAGCGGTCTTGACCGCCTCATCAAGGCAAGCTACTCCCTGCTGGGGCTGATCAGCTTCCTCACCGCGGGCCCCAAGGAGGTCCGTGCCTGGACCATCACCCGCGGCACGAAGGCTCCCGGTGCCGCAGGCAAGATCCACAGCGATTTTGAGCGCGGCTTTATCCGCGCGGAGGTGGTAAGCTACGACGATCTTCATCGCATTGGCTCGATGAACGGTGTCAAGGAGGCGGGGCTCCTTCGCAGCGAGGGCAAGGAATATGTGATGCAGGACGGAGACATTGTGGTCTTCCGCTTTAACGTCTGATGCGCGCCCGTAAGAAAAAGCACGGCGCTGAGCGGATCGCCGCCTGCGCCGAGCTTCTCATCTCCGATCCCGCCACGCTGAAGGAAAACCCCTCTGCCCCCTTCCCCGTGCTTCGCCCTCTGCACCTGGAGATCGGCTGCGGCAAGGGCAGCTTTGCCTGCGGCATCACCGCCCGGCATCCCGAGATCAATCTCATCGCCATGGAGCGCGTTGCCGACGTGGCATGTCTCGCGCTGGAAAAGGCCAAGGCCTGCGCCGACGAGCGCCCCGACAACCTGCGCTTTCTGATCGGAAATGCCGATAATCTGACCGAGTGGCTCCCCCCGCACAGCGTGGACTGCCTCTACCTCAACTTCAGCGATCCGTGGCCGAAGGCAGGTCACGCCAAGCGGAGGCTGACTCACCGCATTTTCCTTGAAAGATACCGAACGGTATTAAAAAAAGGCGGTGTTCTGCGCTTTAAGACCGACAACGTGGGACTTTTCGACTTCTCCTTGGAGGAGTTTGCGGCAATGGGGCTTACCCTGCGCGATCTCACCCGCGACCTGCACAATTCCCCCCTGAACGAGGGTAACATTATGACCGAGTACGAGCGAGCCTGGTCGGAAAAGGGCTTTCCCATCCACGCCGTAACGGTAGAATTTTAAGGAGTATTTTCATGCTGGAAGAATTGGTCGTCAAAACACGAAGCTACCGCAGCTTCGACGAAAGCCGCCCCATTTCGCGGGAGGATATGCTGGCGCTTGTCGACATTGCGCGCCGCACCGCCTCTGCGATCAACCGTCAGCCGCTACGCTACCGCATTGTGAGCGACTCTGCGGAATGCGCGAAAATGCTGGCTAACACCCGCTATGCAGGTGCGCTCTCCATCAAGCTCCCGCCCGAGGGCATGGCACCTACGGGTTACATCGTTATTTGCAACGACACCGAGGCAAAAAGTGCCGACACCTGGGTGCTGAAGGACCTCGGCATTGCGGCGCAGACCGTGATGCTTGCCGCCACCGAGCGCGGCTTTGGCGGTTGTATGGTGGGGAGTTTTCATGCAGAGCGCATTCACGAGGATCTTGGCATCTCGTCGCGCTACACGCCCCTTTTGGTGTTGGCGCTCGGCACTCCTGCCGAGGATTGTCGCTTGGTGGAGGCAGAGGATGCGGAGCATCTGGTCTATTACCGTGATGCAAAGGGCATTCACTATGTGCCTAAGCTGAAATTGGAGGACGTACTGCTTTGAGCAACACCGAAATCTCCGGGGTTCTGGTCGTCGACAAGCCCTGCGGGATCACCTCACACGACGTGGTCGGCAGGGTACGACGCCTTTATGGCACCCGCCGCGTGGGACACACGGGCACGCTTGACCCCATGGCCGAGGGAGTGCTTGTGGTGCTCATCGGACGCGCCGCCAAGGCCGCCGAATATCTCACCGTAAAAACCAAGCAATACCGCGCCGTTCTGCGCCTTGGCCTTACCACAGATACCGAGGATATAACCGGAAAAACGCTTACCGTTTCGGGGGATATTCCCTCTCCTCGGCGTGTATGCGAGGCGGCAAGCGGCTTTGTGGGAGAGATCCTGCAAACGCCCCCGATGTACAGCGCGCTGAAAATTAAGGGGCAAAAGCTTTGCGATCTTGCCAGGCGCGGCATTGAGGTGGAGCGTGAGGCGCGTCCCGTCACCATACACGCGCTTTCCTGCAAGCATTTGAAGGAGAACGACTATGAGCTGCGGGTCACCTGCTCCGCAGGCACCTATATCCGCACACTCTGCGCCGACATTGGCAAGGCGCTTGGCTGCGGCGGGGTGATGGCCGCCCTTTGCCGCACGGCGGCAGGTGAATTCTCGCTGGCGCACGCCACCACGCTTGAGGCCCTTTTGGGCAAGGATGCAGCAGATCTTGCCGCGCAGCTCTTGCCTGTCGAATCGCTTTTCTCGGCATTACCCGCGGTTTCCCTTCCACCGTTTTATGAAAGACTTTGCCGCAGCGGCTGCGAGATCTACCAAAAAAAGATCGGCGCGAGCCTTGAGATCGGCACGCGGGTGCGACTGCTCTCCGCCAACGGCTGCTTTTTCGCCCTCGGCGAGGTGCGGGATTACCCCGACGGCAGCGCCATCAAGGCAATCAAGCAGTTTGATATTTAATACCGTTTGGCATCCTTTTGCCAAGCAATAAAGATCCCCCCGCGTGGGGGGGATTTCAGTTTCGGGCATAGCCCTAATACTACAGGCTACGCACAAGTGCGTCTTTTATTGGGCTGTCAGCTATGCATTTGTTACGAAACCCCGCTCAAGCGGGACTAAAACCAAGCCTCCCTTGTGTAAAGGGAGGTGGCACGGCTTGCCGTGACGGAGGGATTGTAAAAAACAAAAAAAGCCTTACAAAACAATCCCTCACCCGCTACCGCAGGAGCTCCCTTTACACAAGGGAGCCTTAGATACAAAAAGTTGAGCCGACGAATTTTCGACTCAACTTTTTTATTTTATTCAAGCTCGGCTCTGCGCCCTGCAACAGTGCCTATATACACCTCAAGCTCGCCGGCTTTCGCCTTTTCGATAAAATCCCTCTCGTCCTTAATGAGAGTGTCGGACATCACACCGCCAAGCAGGGATTCCCTTGCCGCGCCGTGATTGTCAGAGCCTGAGAACCTGAGGAGTCCGTAGCTCTCGTCATAGTGCCTTGCCATCTCGTTATCAAAATCGGTG
>JAZNFZ010000020.1:0-28094 GCA_045576195.1 Eubacteriales bacterium
TGTCCTCTTTGTTTATCTATCGGGCGGCGAAAAGAGCCTCCCTTGTGTAAATAGGAGCTGTGCTCGCCTGCGGTGAGCACGTCGACACACCGTTTCACGGTGGTCGCGGTGGCACGGCTTGCCGTGACGGAGGGATTGTAATTTGATTTCCTCTTTTTGCTCTTTTGGCTTTGTTTTCTATGTTCAACAATCCCTCAGTCGCCTGCGGCGACAGCTCCCTTTGCACAAGGGAGCCTTTCTTATCATACATCCTACGCTCGCCCTTTATTTGCTTCCTCTCATCGGCAATAGCCTTTTTCAAACCACGCGACTATCGCGTGGTTTTCTGTTACAATAAAGATCCCCCCGCGTAGCGGGGGGATCTTTATTTAATGCAGCAGATGCTCAAATCGGTCAAAGGCAAAGCAAAGATTTTGCGCGCTGTGGCTGTCACTGCTAAGCAGCAGCCGACCGCCCTTTGCCTTGATGTAGGCAAGAATCTCGCCTGCGGGGTAAGGCTCTTGGCGATACCCGCGCGAAATCGCCCCCGTGTTGATCTCAAAGGGCACGCCAAAGGGCAGCAGCGCATCGACCGCAGCCTGCCACGCCGCGCGATAGCGCGGGTGTGACTCGTCAAACAGTCTTCCGTCCTGATTGTACTTGGTGATCAGGTCGAAATGGCCGATGATCGAAGCACCTGTGGCGCGCACCACATCCGAAGCCGCGGCAAAATACGCCTCGGCCATGGCATAAAAATCGCCCCCGAAGCCCTCGTTCACCATTTTCAGAAAATTGGTTTCGTTCATATCGATCGGATAGCACACATCTGCCGTCCGGATATAATGCACCGAGCCGATCACATAGTCGTAGCGATGCTTCGGCTTGCCCTGAAGATACTCCTGCTCGATGCCGCAAAGAATCTCGATCCGATCGCGGTATGTTTGCTTCAGGCGCGTGATCTCGGCAATATATGCCTCCTCGGTCTCGGGCGTCATACCGTAAAGGGGAGAGCTGCTGTGATCGGAAAAGCCAAGGCGCACCATTCCCTTTTCCATCGCCGCCAGCACCATCTGCTCAGGGGTGTTTTGGCCATCGGAAAAGGTCGTGTGGCAGTGAAGATCACACAATGTCATTTCGTCATTTTCTCCTGCTTGACCTTGTGGTCAATGATATGGCGCGAGGCCAGCTCGCGGTGCACGTCCTCTACGGTAATGCCCATCTGCACCATCAAAACCATGGCGTGATAGGCAAGATCGGCCAGCTCATACACGGTCTCCTTTTTGTCGCCCGCCTTGCCCGCAATGATCACCTCGGTGCATTCCTCGCCCACCTTTTTGAGGATCTTATCAATGCCCTTTTCAAAGAGGTAGGTGGTATAAGAGCCCTCGGGACGCTCCTTGTTTCTGCCCTCCAGAAGCTCGTAGAGCCCACCGAGCGAGAACTCGTGCAGCTCCTCACTCTCCCATACGGGGTGGGTAAAGCAGGAATCGGTGCCCGTATGGCAGGCGGGGCCGTCCTTTTCCACCATCACCACCAGCGCATCGTTGTCGCAGTCGGCCGTGATGCTGACGATATGCTGGTAGTTGCCGCTGGTCTCACCCTTGAGCCAAAAGCACTGGCGCGAGCGGCTGTAAAAGCAGGTGAGGCCCTTTTCCATGGACATTTTCAGGCTCTCCTCGTTCATATAGGCCACGGTCAGCACCTTTTTCGAGATGGCATCCACCACCACCGCAGGGATCAGGCCGTTTTTGTCAAATTTCAGTTCCTTTACATCAATCATTGCAATTCTCCTTTCAAACAAGGCGTGCGGGAATGCCGCTTGCCGCCATTTCCTTTTTCAGATCGCTGATCTTGACCTCGCCAAAATGGAAGATCGAGGCGGCAAGCCCCGCATCCACCCCCGGCAGAGTCTTGAAGAGGGTGATAAAATCCTCAATTGAGCCCGCGCCGCCCGAGGCAATCACAGGCACCGACACCACGCGGCAGACTGCCTCTAACATCTCCAGGTCAAAGCCGCCCTTCACGCCGTCGGTATCGATGGAGTTGACCACCACCTCGCCCGCGCCCGCATCCACCGAGCGACGGATCCATTCCATGGCCTCCATGCCCGTGTTCTCGCGGCCACCCTTGGCAAACACGCGGTAAACGCCGTCCACGCGCTTCACGTCCACCGACAGCACCACGCACTGGTCGCCGTAAAGCCTTGCCGCCTCGCGGATGAGCGCGGGGTTGCGAATGGCACCCGAATTGACGCTCACCTTGTCCGCACCGCATTTCAGCACGCGGTCAAAGTCGGCCACGGTATTGATGCCGCCCCCCACCGTCAGGGGAATGAACACCGACCTTGCGGTTTCGGTGAGAATGTCGGTAAAGAGCTCTCTGCCCTCCGCCGAGGCGGTGATGTCGTAAAACACCAGCTCGTCGGCACCGCATTCGCTGTAAAATTTCGCCAGCTCCACAGGGGAATTGACATCAGCAAGCCCCTTAAAATTCACACCCTTTACCACCCTTCCGTTCCTCACGTCCAGGCAAGGGATAATTCTCTTGGTAATCATTTTGCCACCTCAATCGCCTCGCGAAGGTCGATCGCCCCCGTATAATAGGCCTTACCGATGATCGCGCCGTAAATGCCCAGCGCCGCCAGCCGCTTCACGTCCTCAATTGAGGAGACGCCGCCCGATGCCACGATCTGCATGCGGTAGCGCCGGGAAAGCTCGCGGTAAAGGGCGTGATTGGTGCCCTGCATGGCCCCGTCCTTGGAGATATCGGTGCAGATCATCGTGCTCACGCCGATCCGCTGCATCCTCTCGCAAAATGCATCAATCCCAAGCGCCGAGGTCTCGGTCCAGCCCCGCAGGGCCACAAAGCCCTCCTTGATGTCGGCACCCACCGCAATGCGCTCGCCGTATTTGTCCACGGCACGCTCCACAAAGCCCTCCTCGGTGACCGCCGCCGTGCCAAGGATCACACGGTCAAGCCCCGCCGCCATATAGCGGTCGATGACCTCCATGCTCCGCACGCCGCCGCCGATCTCACAAAAAAGCCCCGATTCCGCCTTGATGCGGCAGACCGTATCAAGGTTGGGGGTGGTACCCGACTTGGCACCCTCCAGATCGACAATATGAATGTGATGCGCTCCCTTTGCCGCAAAATCTGCGGCAATTTCGGGGGGATTTTCGCTGTAAACCGTCATTTGCGCGTAGTCGCCCTTAAAAAGGCGCACCGCCTTACCTTCAAAAAGGTCGATGGCAGGAAAAATAAACATAATGGCTCCTTTTCGCTAAAACTTTTCGCTAAAAGCAGGTAAACGGTGTGAGTTTTACATCTCACAGAAGGCGCGCAGGATCGAAAGACCCACCGCACCGCTTTTCTCGGGATGGAATTGACAGCCGCAAACATTGTCCTTGGCCACGGCCGCCACAAGGGGCGCGCCGTACTCTGCGGTGGCGATCACCGCGTCACAGTCCGTGGCGTGATAGGAATGCACGAAATACACGCAATCCCCCTCGCGCAAATAGCGGAACAAGGGGTGCTTTTCCCCCACAAAACGAAGGGCGTTCCAGCCGATATGCGGAATTTTAAGCCCCCGCGGGATCTCGTCGGCAATGGGGCGCACCGCGCCGCCGATCAGCCCGAGCCCCTCGTGCTCGCCGTACTCAAAGCCCTTCTCCAAGAGCAGCTGCATACCAAGGCAAATGCCAAGAAGCGGCTTTCCGCCCGCCGCCTGCTCCTTGACCACAGCATCCAGCCCCGAGGCGCGCAGCTTCGCCGCCGCGTCTCCAAAGGCACCCACACCGGGCAGCAATATGCGGTCGGCAGCGGCAAGCACTGCCTTATCGGAGGTCACCTGCGCCTCCGCTCCAATGGCCGCAAAGGAGCTTTGCAGCGAAAAGAGATTTCCTACGCCGTAATCCACGATCGCGACCATCAGAGTACCCCCTTGGTCGAGGGGATCTCGCCCTCCAGTGCAGGGTCGATGGCCACGGCCTGCGCCAGACTGCGCGCCACCGATTTGAAGGTCCCCTCAATGATATGGTGCGAATTTTCACCGTCAAACTGCTTGATGTGCAGCGTGCAGGCGGCATTTCTCACAAAGCCGAGCCAAAACTCCTTGACAAGCTCGGTGTCAAAGCTGCCCACCCTTTGCGTGGGGATGTGCAGGTCGTAGCCGAGATAATCTCTGCCCGAAAGGTCCACGGCAGAGAGGATCAGCGCCTCGTCCATCGGCAGGATCATATTGCCGTAGCGCACCACGCCCGCCTTGTCGCCAAGCGCCTTTTTAAATACCGTTCCCAGGGCAATGCCGATATCCTCCACCGTGTGGTGGTCGTCCACCTCGGTGTCGCCTCGGCAGACAAGGGTCAGGTCAAAGCGGCCGTGCTTGGCAAACAGCGTCAGCATATGGTCAAGAAAGCCGCAGCCGCTCTTTACGTCTGCCACACCCTTGCCGTCAAGATTGAGTGAAAGAGAAATATCGGTCTCCCGCGTGGTGCGGGTCAGTGTCGCCGTTCTCATGCTTGTTCCTCCAGAATAGATTGGATGGCGGCCAGCAGCGTATCCATCTGCTCGCGCGTGCCCACCGTAATGCGGTTGTAATCGCGAAGGCGCGGGGTATCAAAGTGGCGCACCAGCACACCGCGCTTTTTGAGCTCCGTGTAAAGAAATTTGCCGCCCAGTGTCCTATGTCGCGCAAACAGAAAGTTTGCGCGGGAGTCGGTCATCGAAAAGCCGAGCGCCGCGAGCCTTTCTGCCGCATAAGCGCGGTTTTCTACTACCGTTTGGCACCTTTTTTCCGTTAGCGCCTCCTCCGCGAGCATCGCAAGCCCCGCCGCCATGGTCATACGGTTGACGTTGTAGGGGTTGGTGGAGTAGCGCAGGGTGTGCAGGTCTGCCACGAGCGCGGGCGAGCCCACGCCAAAGCCAAGCCTTGCGCCCGCCATCGAGCGGGACTTGGAGAAGGTGCCCGTCACCAGCAAATTGTCGTATTTACGGATCAGGGGAATGACGCTTTCGCCGCCAAAATCCACATAGGCCTCGTCGATCACCACCACGCGGTCAGGATTTGCCTGCAGGATCCGCTCGATCTCGCATGGCGGGAGCGAGAGCCCCGTGGGGGCGTTGGGATTGGCTAAAAAAACCGTGCCCTCGGCGGGAAGGTAATCCTCCACCCGCACCGAAAAGTCCTCGCGAAGCGGAATCTCCCGAAACGGTATGTGATTGAGCGCCGCAAACACCTTGTAAAAGCCATAGGTGATATCGGGGAACACGGCGGGATTTTTTTCGTCGCAGAAGGCCATAAAGGCGAAATTGAGCACCTCGTCCGAGCCGTTGGTGAGGATCACCTCATCGGGGGTCACCCCCAGCACCTCGGCAAGCCTTGCCGCAAGCGCCTTGCAGTCGGGGTCGGGGTAAAGGTGCAGCTGCCCCGCAGCCTCGCGTACCGCCTCGCAGACCTCCCTTGAGGGGGGAAAGGGCGACTCGTTGGTATTGAGCTTGACATACTGCATATCCTTCGGCTGCTCGCCGGGGGTATAGGGGGTCAGCTCCTTATGCTTTTCGCTCCAGAATCTGCTCATGCCTGCTCGTCCTCCAGGCGGATCACCGCGCTTTTCGCGTGGGCGGTCAGTCCCTCCTGCTCGGCAAAATACGCCACATCACGCCCGACGCGCGCGAGCGCCTCCTTGGTGTAGTAGGTGTACTGCGTCTTTTTGACGAAATCGTCCACCGACAGAGGGCTTGAGAACTTCGCCGTGCCGCTGGTGGGCAGGGTGTGGTTGGGGCCTGCGAAATAGTCGCCCAGCGCCTCGGGGCAATACTTGCCCATAAAGATCGAGCCCGCGTGGCGGATCTCGGCAAGGTAGTCAAAGGGGTTGTCCACGCAAAGCTCCAGATGCTCGGGGGCGATCTCGTTGGCGATCTCGATCACGGTGCTAAGATCCTTTGCCACGATGATCTTTCCGTTGTTGTCGATGGACGCGCGGGCGATCTCGGCGCGGGAAAGCTGCGGGATCTGCTCCTCAATGGCCGCGGCCACCGCCGAGGCAAGCTCCGCGGAATCGGTGACCAGCACCGCCGAGGCCAGCTTATCGTGCTCCGCCTGCGAAAGCAGGTCTGCCGCCACGTGGCGGGGGTTGGCCGTGCCGTCGGCCACCACCAGGATCTCACTGGGGCCCGCGATCATATCAATGGAAACGGTGCCGAAAACCTGCTTTTTGGCCTCTGCCACAAAGGCATTGCCGGGGCCCACGATCTTGTCCACGCGCGGCACGCTCTCGGTGCCGTAGGCCAGCGCGGCAATGGCCTGCGCGCCGCCGAGCTTGAAGATCCGATCCACGCCCGCAATGCGCGCGGCGGCGAGGATCACGGGGTTGACCTTGCCCTCCTTGTTGGGGGGCGTGACCATCACCACCTCGGGGCAACCCGCGATCTTGGCGGGGATGGCATCCATCAGCACGGTGGAGGGATAGGCCGCCGTGCCGCCCGGCACATAAAGGCCCGCTCTGTCCACGGGGATCACCTTTTGCCCCACCACAATGCCATCCTCATCATTGAGGATAAAGCTGTTTCGCACCTGGCGGGAATGAAATTTTTTGATGTTGGCGGCGGCCCTTTGCAAAATCTCAATGAACTTGGGGGAAACGGCGGCCATTGCCTCATCGATCTCCTTCTCGGTGACCGTAAGCGAGGTAAGGCTCGCGCCGTCAAATTTTTTGCAGTAGGCAAAGAGCGCCGCGTCGCCGCTCTCGCGCACATTTTTGATGATGTCTGCCACAATGGCGGCCACATCCACGGCGGGGGTCACGCGGGAAAAGATCTCCTTATTATCAACCTCGCCGTACGGTAAAATTTTAATCATTTTTGGCTCCTATCTGTGCCGAAATCTCGTTTACGATGGTTTCAATCTGTGTATTTTTGAACTTGAAGCTGGCCTTGTTGGCGATCAGCCTGGCGCTGATCGGCACAATGGTCTCCACCACCTCCAGCCGATTCTCCCGCAGGGTGGTGCCTGTTTCCACAATGTCGACGATCACGTCGGAAAGGTCAAGGATCGGCGCGATCTCGATCGAGCCGTTCAGATGAATAATATCAATATCCCTGCCCCGTCCCGCGTAGTAGGCCCCCGCGATATTGGAGAACTTGGTGGCCACGCGGAGTGTGCGGCGGGTATCGTCCTTAAAGCCCTCCTTGGCGGCCACGGCCATACGGCACTTGCCGATGTCAAGGTCGAGAAGCTCATACACATCGGGCTCATACTCCAGCAAAATATCCTTGCCCGCCACGCCCACGTCGGCGGCGCCGCGCTCGACGTAGATCGCCACGTCAGAGGGCTTAACCCAGAAATAGCGCACTCCCGCCTCGGGGTTTTCAAAAATCAGCTTGCGATTGTTCTCCTTGATGGAGGGGCATTCAAAGCCCGCCTTTTCGAACATCGCATACACCTTTTCGCCCAGCCGTCCCTTGGGCAGGGCTACATTAAGCATTGGCTTCAACGACCTTCACCTCCCCCTTCTCCAGCTTCAGCACTCTGCGGCAGCGCAGCTTCTGCGGCAGCGCGCGCAGGGCGGCAACGCTCTCGCCTGCGGCAACAAGTCCCGCAACGGTGCGAGAAATGACCGCAGGATCCTCATCCTTACCGTAAAGAAGCACCGCATCCACGTCAAATGCCTCCTCCCTTGCAAGCAAGCGGTCAAGGAGATCGGCATACACGGCAAAGCCAATGGCGCCGCCGTGGCGGTGCATCTTCTGCATCAGCTTATCGTACTGTCCGCCCGACAGCACCTCGGTGGGCACACCCTCGACGAAGCCGCGGAACACGATACCGTTGTAATAGCTGAGGTTGCCCGTTACCGAGCAATCAAAGCGCACCATATCATAAAGTCCGCACGCCTCAAGCACCTCGGTCACGCGGGAGAGCTGCGCGAGCGCCGCCTGATCGAGAAGCTCGATCTGTGCCAGCGAGGCGAGCACCTCGCGCGGCGCACCGTGGGTGCAGGCAAGCGCCAGCAACGCACGGGAAAGCTCGGGGGAAATGCCCTGCGCGGCGCAGAGCGCGCGCAGCTCGTGGGCGTTCTTTTCCCCGACGAGCGAAATGATCGAGGCGCGCACCTCCGCCGACACCGAAAGCTGCTCCAAAAGTCCCGATAAGAGCCCCAGATGGGAAATATCCAGCACCGCTACGGGGCTTATTTCCGCAAGGCTCTTGGCGGCCAGCGTCAGCACCTCGCAAATGGCGTAGTCGTCGATCTCGCCAAAGCACTCCAGTCCCACCTGCATGATCTCCTTGAAGGTGCGAGTGCCCTTGGACACGCGGTACACGTTTTCGTGGTAGTAGACCTTCTGCACGCCGCCCTGCGTGTCGGCACTGTTTTTGATGATGGAAAGGGTCACGTCGGGCTTGAGGGCCATCAGCTTGCCCGTGGTATCGGTAAAGGTGATGATGCTGTCCGAAATGAGAAAATCCTTGTTACGCACATAGAGGTCATATTCCTCAAACTTGCTCATCTGATACGGCGTGTAGCCATATCGGCTGTAGAGCGCACCAAGCCCCGAAAGGGCGGGATTTTCACCCTGCACAAAAGCGCTCATGCTTTGTCCTCCTCGCTAAGTTTGTCAAGGGCGGCACGGTAGCCGCCGCTGCCGTAGTTAAGGCACTTGCTCACACGGCTGATGGTGGCGGTGCTGATGCCGATCTTTTGCGAAATGGTCTGGTAGTTAAAGCCCTGATCCAGCATAATGGCCGTATCCAGGCGCTGTGCCATATCCTGCACCTCGTTGATGGTGCAAACATCCTCAAAAAAGTGATAGCACTCCTCCACCGACTGCAAATTCAGCACAGCCCGAAAGAACCGATCGATCGATTCCGAATGAAAATTTGCCATAAAGACACCCCGCTTTTTTGAATTCCCCATCATTTTACCACTTTATCACGCTAAAGTCAAGGGGTATTTTGATTTTTTCTCATTTGTTTCGGTTTGTTCACAATTAAAGCTCCAAAAAACCGCATCGGGCGGCCTTTCGGGCGTCCGATGCCCTGGCTTACAGCCCCAAGAGGGCAGCAAGCCCCGTAAAATCAAGCAAGCAGCCAAAGAAAACGCCGATGCCGAGCAGCGCCGCCGCGATCAGCAAATTCTCCCGCCTTTGACGGTTGGTGCGGAACAGGATCAGCAGCCCCGCACCCGCACCCGTGAGAAGCCCCGCCAGCATCGACCCCGCCGACAGGAGCCCGCGCGCGTAAAGAGTGGCAATGGCCACCGAGGCCGCGCAGTTGGGGATCAGGCCGATCAGCGCCGCCACCACCTGCCCCACAAAGGGCACGGCCGAGAGCGCGGCGGCGATCCGTTCTGCCCCGACCAGCTCCAGCACCGCGCCGAGGGCAAGGTTGATGATCAGCACGAAAAGCGCAATGTGCAGCGTGTGGTGGAGCGCGGAGCGCACAATGCCCTTTTCACAGTGGCAATGCTCCTCCTCGCACAGCGCATGCACGTGGAGCGACTTGCGAGAGCGCCGTGTCACCGCATCGGCAACAAAGCCCACCAAAACCGCCACCAGCAACTTGATGCCCAGCACCGCGAGGATCACGGGGGCCGCGACCTGCTCGGAGAGGAACACGGGGATCATCTCATCCGACGTGGCGAGAAACACCGCCAGCATCGTGCCGAGCGTGACCACACGCCCCGCATAAAGGCTTGCCGCCGCGCCCGAAAAGCCGCATTGCGGCACAAGACCCAAAAGCGCGCCGATCACGGGCCCAAAGCGGCCCGTGCGGGTCAGCACGCGCTCGGCGCGCTCCCCTGCCTTGTGCTCCAGCAGCTCCATCAAAAGATAGGTCAAAAACAGGAACGGCAGCAGCTTCAACGTGTCCAAAAAGCCGTGCCATACCACGTGCAGGATCATTTCAGGCATGGTGCTCCCCCTTTCCCTGCGGTGCGATCAGGGGCGCGCAGTTGGCGCAAAGGCCGAGCAGCACCGAGCGACCGCTATCCACCGAAAAGCCGTGTGTGTGAAGCAGGTGCGAGAGCCACTCCTCGCTGCGGTCGCAGTGAAGATGCTCGATCCTGCCGCACCCCGTGCACTGCAGATGGAAGTGACGACTGCAGCCCCCGTCGCCGCCCACATACTGAAAGCGAGCGCTCTCCCCCTCCTGCGCGCGGTACTTGCGGACCACGCCCTCACGGGAAAGCTCCCCCAGCATGCGGTAGACCGAGCTGATCGCGGGCGCGCCCGATCTGCCCGAGAGTGCCTCGCAGATCTCTCCTGCGGAGAGCGGATGGGCGGCGGTTGCTTCTCTTAAAAAATCCACCAGCACGGTGCGACCCACCGTGCGGTAATGCTTTTGCTCCATATTTCACCTCTGATTTGAGAATCGTTCTCAATTTTAGCACAAGGCACGGCATTTGTCAAGCCTTCTGCGCTTTTTTCTTGACAAAAGCGGCCACAAATGCTAAAATAGAAAAAGGAAGTAACAAAAAAGGAGCTTTGCCATGACAAGTTCTCGTTTTATCGTATTTGAAGGCATTGACGGCTGCGGAAAAACCACCCAGCTGCATCGCCTGTGCGACTATCTGCAAAAAAGCGGCCGCGCGGTCATTGCGACCGCCGAGCCCACCGACAGCGCCACGGGAAAAATGCTGCGCGAGGCGCTCTCGGGCAGAGATCCCCGTACCCCTGCCGAGATGGCGGCGCTCTTTACGCTTGACCGCATTCACCACAATATGTGCGATAACGGTATTAAAAACAGCCTTGGCGCAGGCTTTGATGTGGTCTGTGACCGCTACTATTATTCCTCGCTTGCCTACCAGGGCAGCCTCACCGACTACGACTGGGTGCGCCGCATGAACCTCGACTGCCCCGAGATCCGCCGCCCCGACCTTTGCATTTTCCTTGACATCCCCCCCAAAACGGCCATTGCGCGCATCGGCGCGCGGGGCGAGGCCAAGGAGATCTATGAAAGGGAGGAAACACTGGCGCTCTTCCGCGAGACCTTTCTCAAGGTGTTTGACTCGCTTGACGACCCCGTGGCCGTGATCGATGCCGACGGCACCCCCGACGAGGTCTTCTCGCGCGTTCTCGCCGCCGTAGGGCCGCTGCTTGTCTGACCGCCAAAAAATTTACCCCCATCACGGTAAGAGCTTTACCGTGATGGGGGTTTTTGCTTGGCGAAGCGTACGCCCGCGGTAGGATCAAATCATCAGCCGCGCTTGGCGATCACAGCCGCCTTGCAGGCCGCGAGATCGGTCTCGTTCATCAGTGCCGCCAGGATCTGCTGTCTTACGCTGTCGTAGCGGTGGTATGCCACAAGCCCCGCGTCATTGAAGAGGTAAGCCTCGTTGCAGGCGTGATGGTGGCTGCTCTCGCCGCCCTTGGTGAAGGACACATCGGCCAGCGCCGCTGCCGCCACCGCGGAGATCGTGCGGGAATTCACCAAAAGCTGCGGCTGGGTGTAATAGGTCACATCCTGCCAAACGGTGTAAGAAATAGCCGTAAACGACACATCCTCAAGGCCTGTGAGCCCGGTGAGAGCCGCGTGGAAGGTCAGGGTGCCGTCGCCGTTATCCACTCGATCCTTTTTGGTGGCCTTGATCTTGGCGATCTCGCCGGTTGCGGAGACCTTAATGAGGTTCTCCTCGGTGATGCCGCCCGCAAGAGCCATTGCCTTGATCACATCCTCGGTGGGAACGATGAGTGTGCCGTAGGTGGCACCGTTGATCTTCTTTACCGTGGAGACAAAGCGGATGCCCGCATTCTTGATGGACAGATGCGCCTGCGCGCCATCTGCCAGCACGGGCGCCTTGTCGCTGGCCGCATGAAGCAGCTCCTCGACAATGTAGTACTCGCGTCCCTCAAGCTTTACGGTGGCGGCCTTTTGTGCCGCGGTGAGCGAGAGGTTATCGGAGGCGGTGGTAAGCGAGAAGAAGCGGCTGCCCGTCACGGTCACGCTATTGTTGCCCGCAAGGACCTGTGCCGTGGTCCCGCCGCGTCGGTTGAGGAAGGCACCGTTGACGATGGCCACCGTGGAGTTGCCCGTGGGGTCATCCACCACGATAAGCCCATTCGCCCGCTCACCAAGGGGCTGTGCCGAGCCCTCCGGTGCCTCGGAGATAAACATACCGCCGTTGATCACCGTGCTCGGATAATGGGTGGTCCAGCTTGCATCCCCGTTATAGCTGAGGAAGGGTGCGCCATAGGCGATAAAGGTACCGCCGTTGACCGTCACGTGGCCGCGGCCGTTCTCCAGCGCGTGACCCACGTTACCCTCGGCATCAAAATAGTAGTTGGCAAAGGTACCGCCGTTGATCACCAGCGTTTTGTCGCTCTTGCTGCTGTGCTGTGTGGCCACGGTGCCAAAGCCCTTCTGGTGGCTCTCAAAGTAGCCGCCGTTGACCGTCACGGTGGTATCGCCGTCACAGTAAAGGGCCATGCTGCCGCCTGCATAGACCGCCGCGCCCTTTTCGACCGTTACCTTGGCGCCGCCGCCCGCAGGCCGCAGCGTGTTCTGGGCAAGCCAGGCGGTGCCGTTGGCACCGGGTACCGTAAAGGTGCCGTTGGTGCCGAAGTCTGCCACGTAGTAGTTCTCGTTCTTGTAGCCGTAGGACCAGCCGCCGTAAAGACGTGCGCCCGATCTCAGTATGAGGTCTACATTTTTGGCATAAATGCAGCCCGTGCTGCTGACCATTGTCAGATTACGGATCGCCACGGTGTTTCTCTGCGAGAAGCTCCAGACATAGGTGTTCGCCTCATCCCAGCCGTGGGAGTCGTAGATCCAGCCGCCGCCGTCAAAGATAAAATCTGCGGCGGTGGTAAAGGCAAATTCCCTCGTGTGGTTGCTCCTCACGTTGCCGAGCATCTTCACCACAAGGCCATCCTTGTTAAGCGCCGCGTTGACCTCAGCAAGGGTCTTGTAGCGCAGGCCCACCACGGCGGTGGTGGCGGTGGTCTTCATTGCGGGATCAATGATCTCAAAGCAGTAGTCCCTGCCCTCCTGAAGCCAGCCGTAGCTGTCGCTCTCGCGGCCGAGATCCCTCTCGCCCGTCAGGCTCATGGTGAACTGATTGGCTGCTCTGTAATATTTTTCCTGAATGGGAGAGTAGGTCTCCACCTCAACGGTGCTGCCGTCGGCAGAGAAATAGAACATCGTGACAAGACCTGCGGGGATCTCCTTTTGGTCGATCCATTGGAAATCGACCAGCACCTGGGTCACGATGTTGCCGTGCACACCCATATCCTGCCTCACGGGGATCACGTTGCCGTAGTTGTGGCCGCAGAGCATCAGGGTGATGTTTTCGTGCTGGGAGATCAGCTTTGCCCACAGCTCGTCGCCGTTATGGCCGCCCGTAATTCTCGTGCCGTTCATATTCACGGTCTGGATCGAGGGCGAGTAGGCGTATCGGTCGGTGTGGTATTCGCCGTTGCCGTACATATAGGCGTGGGTGGAGATGATGACCTTGTGATCGGAATAGCGCTCAATGAGCTCCGATGCCCACTCGATCACACCGCCCGCCGCGCCGTTGTCCAGCGTGATCAGCAGCCATTTGGTGTTGCCGATGGTAAAGCGCTTGTAGGCGTTGGCAATGGTGCCGTTGTAGGTGCCCTCCAGCGAGTCGCCGTAGGCCGTACCCTCTCCAAAATACTCGTTAAAGGACATAGGATGGTCGTGGTTGCCGCGCACCTGAATGTGCGGAATGCCTGCCTTATCCAGCTTGCCGATGTTCTTTTCGGCATTTTTCCACTCGGCGGTGTGGTAGGTGCCCGAGAGGCTGAAGGTATCGGTGATGTCGCCCATACCGATGACATACTGGATGTTCTTGGTCTCCTTGTTGGCCACCAGCCAGTCGTAAAGGGTGTCCATAAATTTGGTATTGCCGTTTTTTGCGTCGCGCAGGTTGATGCCCTGGGTATCGCCGATGATGGCAAAGGAGTAGGCATAGTCGGAGGCCTCCTCGGCCTCGGTCTTGTCAAACCAGTAGTCGGTATAGGTCACGTCGTTACCCGCGGGACCGAGATCTTTATAGACCGTGCCGTGGGTGGCAGCATCGTCAAACTCCCACGCGCCAAGGCAGTTGGCATCGGTATTGGCAAGGCTGATGGCCGCAGAGTCTGCCTTGATCTCCTCGGCCGAGCGCACATCGGAGTAAAGGGCCACGCTCCCGATGTTGCCCTTGAAGTACTGGGCGTTGCCTGCACGGTAGTCCGAGCCGATCATCATAGCCCAATCAAAGGTGCCCTCGTAGTAGTCCTCGGTGCAAGCCACGGTCTGTGCCAGCTCGCCGTTGAGGTAGCAAAGGAGCTTATCGTTTGCCTCGTCAAAGACAATGGCCAGATGCGCCCAATTGCCCGTGCGAACATCCACGCCGTCAAAGGTGATGTCCGTATTGGTTACGTTGCCGCTCGAATCGGTTTTGGCGTGAACAAAGTAAAATCTGGGATGACCGTTGGTATTGATCTCCACATTCATGGAGCAGGCGGCGGCATCCATAAAGTTGCCCACGATCACGCCCGCTCTGGTGGACACGCCTATGGGCGCAAAGATCTCGGCCTCAAAGGTGTAGGGGGCCTTATCCTTAAAGCTGTTGGCCATCACCACGTCCTCTTTGCCGTCAAAGGACATGCCGCTCGTTGCCGTAACGGGCAATGCAATGTCGTTGCCGTTGGGCGAAAGGTCGTTGATGAAGTCGGTGGCCATCATATCGTAGGCGTAAAGCAGTCCTGCGTCGGCATAATCCGCCGCCGCCTTGCGATAGGTGGTCTTGCCCGCGTTGTAGTCGGAGCGCACCTCCTGTGCCGTACGCAGGTCGGAGTAGCAGGCAACCGAGCCCAGAGCACCGCGGAAATATTCTGTGGTCACGCCGGGCTTCCAGCCCGCGCCAAGGCGCATCGGGTTGGGATTGGCCGCAAGGGCGGTGGTCACCTTTTTGTCCGCTTTATTGAGGGATTTGTTTGTGATCAGCTCGCCATCCACATAGCAAAGGATGTTGTCAACGCCCTCGCCGATCACCCACTCCACGTGGTGCCAGGTGCCGTCCGCCAGGTTGATGCTCCACTTGCATTCCTCACGCACGCTCTTGATGGTGCCATCCCCCTCGTAGCCGTTTACATTCCGTCTGATGTAAGCACGGGGCTGGCCGTTGTTGTGGATCTCCACGGAAAGCGCCTCGTGATTCTCGTCAATAAAGTTGCTTATGGGCGTGTAGGCGCGGGAGGTAAGCCCCGCGGGGATCTTGACCCACATGGATATGGTCTTGGGCAGAGTCTTGCACGCGCCGCCTGCCATATAGGTGTCAACCTCAGAAAAATTGAACTCCTGCACCACCTGTGCAGAGTCGCTTCTGGTAGTTTTCAGGTGGTTGCCGTTGCCCGACAGGTCATACCAATAGTTGACATGACTAAAGTCGTAGGCCACCAGCAGGTTGTCGGCCTTGCGGTCGATGGACTTCATATCCTTCTTGATCTCGTCGGCGGTACGCCCGTCAGAATAGAACGCCACGTTCTTCACCACGGTCTGATTGTCCGTGATCGAGCCATGGGTATCCGCGCCGCCCGCATAACGGCCGATCATAATGGGCAACTCGTTGGTGCCGACTTCATCCTTAGCAGAATCTACCCCAGAGGAAAACTTGCTGTTTCCCTTGGCATACTCCACGCCATTGATGTAAACCTTGCAAGCGGAAACATCTTCGTCTAACACAACAGCGAGATGTACCCAATCTCCCGTGGCAATGGTCTCTTTGACCCAGAACTGGTAACGGCTAATTTTGCCGTTTGCATCCTTCATTCGCGCATAATAATGAAGAGCGCCGGCTTTGTTTTTTTCAATATAAAATCCTTCGGTGGTATCATTCTTAAGATCACCCAACAGCATTTGCCTGTAGTCTTCCGTCGACCCTGCATGTTTGCTTTTAGGAATCTTAAAGGTCATCTCGATGGTCACAAGTTCGCCCTCTTTGCGGTTGAACTTGTTGGTGATCTGGTAGTTGTCGGTAGCGGAAAAGGTCAGGCCGCCGTCCGTCGTCCATGCCGCGTCTACCGAAAGAGGCAGCACGATGGGCAACGACAAGAGCATCGCTACCGTGCAAAGGAATGCGAGAAATCGTTTCATAAGTAGTTCTCTCCTTTTTTTATTTTATGGTTTTCTATCTCAAACGGCCGATGGGTTAGGTCGACCGATAAAAGATCGTGATCGGTGTGGGTTTCTGTCTCAAGCGGCCATTGGATCAGGTCGGCCGATAAAAGATCGTGATCGGTGTGGGGCTCCATCTCAAATGGCCGTTGGATCAGGTCGGCCGATAAAAGACGGTGATACCCGCGTCTTGCACCGCAAGACGCGGGAGAGGGGTACCCCTCTCCTGTTTGGGGATCGCTTTTTGTGCCACCGCTCGGCTACCTCATAGCCTTCCCCTCCGAGGGGAAGGTGGCGCCGTAGGCGACGGATGAGGTGAAAGAGAAAACAATCCCTCACCGCCTTCGGCGGAGCTCCCTTTGCACAAGGGAGCCTTTTTTTTACCTCATCACCCGCTGCGCGGGAGCTTCCTCTCGGAGAGAGGCTGCAAAGCCGAGCGACGAGGGGTAAGGAGGAAGCCTTCTTTAGCGCAATCTTTCTCCCAAGCCTTCCCCTCAGAGGGGAAGGTGGCGCCGCAGGCGACGGATGAGGTGATAGCCTTCCCCTTGAGGGGAAGCCTTTTTGGTGCCGCGCACCGCGAAGAAAAACCCTATTTTCTTCATTATAATACGCTTTTTGCCGTTTGTCTTTTCTATTTTTCACTATTTTTTTGCGTAATTTCACTTTTTTTAATTTTACAGCAAGAAAAATGCCCTTTTTTGCCCTTGCCGCCCGCAAAATTGCCTCGGTATCCCCTCTCAGGCGCTCCCGCGCCAGCTCCCCCGCGGGGGAGCCTTTTTTGACTCCGCACTCTGTTCGTGTCATTCTGAGCGCGGCGAAGCCCGCGCGAAGAATCTCGGCACCGAAATAAAAAACGCGGCTCCCTGCTTTACGGGATATGGTTTTTCGTGACGGACCGTCCGGGAGGCCGGTCCCTACAAGGGAATGAAAATCCGTAGGGGCTGGCGCCCCGCGATTGCCGCGAAGCGGCATATCGACGTGCTCGCCGCAGGCGAGGACAATCGACAGGCCCGCCATCCGCGATCCGTTTCCGGACCGTCCGGGAGGCCGGTCCCTACAAGGGAATGAAAATCCGTAGGGGCTTGGCGATCCATTCCGCGGCGGCGCACCATTGCTCCGATCGCCTGTGGGACTCGTTGCTTTTCACCTACTATTATAAATTTTACACCCATTCCCCGTCAAGCATCCAAAAAAAAAATAAGCACTTTTCAAAATAAAATATGTTCTCTTTTGCGGGCAAGAGCGCCGCCCGCCGCCGCAAATTCCTCTCCCCTTTTGCCCTGCGGCAGGGCGTTTTTCGGCCTTTTTCCCCCTTCCCTGACGATTTTGCACCAAGAAATAAAAAAAGGGCTTGCCCGTTTCCAAAAAATGTGTTATACTAAGAATTGGTTATGTCTCCCGCGGCCGCATTTCACCCGCCGCACCGTTCCCCGCCCCCGCTTCACCATTTTACAGCGCGGCACTCTGCCGCAAAGGAGTTTTCATGTTCAGGATTGGATTTGACAACGAAAAATACATCACCACGCAGTCCCAGCATATCCGTGAGCGCATCGGGCAGTTTGGCGGCAAGCTCTACCTCGAATTCGGCGGCAAGCTGTTTGACGACTACCACGCCGCGCGGGTGCTTCCGGGCTTCGCCCCCGACAGCAAGATCCGAATGCTCGTGGAGCTTGCGGCCGAGGCCGAGATCGTGATCGTGATCAACGCCGCCGATATTGAGAAAAACAAGGTGCGCGGCGATCTTGGCATCACCTACGATCAGGATGCCCTGCGCCTGATCGACGCCTTCCGCGGCTTTGGGCTCTTTGTGGGCAGCGTGGTGCTGACCCGCTACAACGGGCAGAGCGCTGCGGCCGCCTTCCAGAAGCACCTCGAAACACTGGGCATTAAGGTCTATCGCCACTACTCGATCCCCGGCTACCCCATGGATGTCAGCCGCATCGTCAGCGACGAGGGCTACGGCAGAAACGAGTATATTGAGACCTCCCGCTCTCTCGTCGTGGTCACCGCCCCCGGGCCCGGCTCGGGCAAAATGGCCACCTGCCTCTCCCAGCTCTACCACGACAACAAGCGGGGCATTCGCTCGGGCTATGCCAAGTTTGAGACCTTCCCCGTCTGGAGTCTGCCCTTAAAGCACCCCGTGAACCTGGCCTACGAGGCGGCCACCGCCGACCTCAACGATATGAATATGCTTGACCCCTTCCATCTGGAGGCCTACGGCAAGACCGCCGTCAACTACAACCGCGATGTGGAGATCTTCCCCGTGGTCAAGGCCACCTTCGAGCATATTTACGGCACCTGCCCCTACAAGTCGCCCACGGATATGGGCGTGAATATGGTGGGCTTTTGCATTTTTGACGACGATGCCGTGCGCGAGGGTGCGCGCGACGAGATCCTGCGCCGCTACTACCGCGCGCTCTGCAACGAGCGCAAGGGCGAGGAGTGCGCCGAGGAGATCGCCAGGATCAAAATGCTGATGCAGACCGATGGCATCGATGCGGGGCACCGCCCCGTCATCGCCGCCGCGCTGGCACGCGCCGAGGAGACCGATGCCCCCGCCGTGGCGCTGCAGCTCTCCGACGGGCGCATTGTTACGGGCAAGACCTCAAAGCTGCTGGGTGCGGTCTCCGCGATGCTGCTCAACGCCCTCAAGGCGCTGGCAGGCATTGAGAAGGGGGTCGATCTGATCTCCCCCGAGATCCTCACGCCCGTTTCCACCCTCAAGGTGGAGCGCCTTGGCAACCACAACCCCCGCCTGCATCTGGATGAGGTGCTGATCGCGCTGTCGATCTGCGCCGTCACCGACGACACCGCCCGCCGCGCGCTGGACGAGCTGGGTCGCCTGCACCACTGCGAGGCGCACTCCACCGTCATCCTCTCGCAGGTGGATGAAAACGTGCTCAAAAAGCTGGGCATTCAGATGACCTGCGAGCCGAAATATCAAACCAAAAAACTTTACCACGGATAAGGAGATTCTGCTATGCAATTTTTGGCTTTCATTCTTTATTTTGTGCTGATGATGGGCATCGGCATCTACTTCTTCCTGCGCGACCGCAGTAAGTCCGACAAGGACTACTTCCTCGGCGGCCGCCAGATGGGGCCCTTTGTCACCGCAATGAGCGCGCAGGCCTCGGATATGTCGGGCTGGCTTTTGATGGGCTTCCCCGGCAGCATTCTCGCCTTCGGCATGGGCAAGGTGTGGATCGGTATCGGTCTCGCGCTCGGCACTGCCGCCAACTGGCTTTTGGTGGCTAAGCGCTTGCGTAAATTCTCCAAGGCGGCGGGCGACTCCATCACCCTTCCTCAATATCTGACCAACCGCTTCGCCACAGCCAATCCCGCCCTTAAGGTGATCTGCGCGGTCATCTTCCTTGTCAGCTTTACGGTTTATGTGGCCTCTGCCTTCAATGCGGGCACCCAGGTGTTCGTCGCCGTGCTCCCCTCTGTGTTTGAGGGGCGCGAGCTTTTGGCAATGATCATTTTCGCGCTGATCATTCTCACCTATACCTTCCTCGGCGGCTTCAAGGCAGTCTGCTGGACAGACTTTTTCCAAGGACTTCTGATGCTGGTGGCACTCCTTGCCGTACCGATCGCGATGGCGGCAGGCGTACATGACAACGCCTTCTACGGTGCCTTTGCCGAGGGCGTTACAGCCTTTCACACCAACCCCTTTACCGCCTCCTGGCAGGATATTGTGTCGGGGCTTGGTTGGGGTCTCGGTTACTTCGGTATGCCCCACATTCTGGTGCGCTTTATGTCGATCAAAAAGGCCTCTATGGTCAAAAAATCGGCCACGGTCGCCATTATTTGGCTTGTCATCACACTGACCGCCGCCATTTTCATCGCCTTCCTCGGCCGCACCTATATCATGGACGGCATCTCCCTTGCCGAAAAGCTGATTCCCGTGGGCGCACAGCAAAACATCTTTATTGATGTGGTACAGTACATTTTCCCCGGCTTTATCGCAGGCATTCTGCTGGCGGCCATCATCGCGGCCTCGATGTCTACGGCCGACAGCCAGCTTTTGGTCGCCTCCTCCTCCTTTGCCTCCGACCTTTACAAGCCCCTCATTCGCAAGGGCAAGGCAAGTGATGCAGAGGTAACCTGGGCCAGCCGCATCGTGGTATTGGTGGTGGCCGTGGTGGCCTTTGTGATTGCGGCAAGCGGCATTGGCAGCAATTCCTCTTGGGCCAGCAACATTATGGCAATGGTTGAAAACGCGTGGGGTCTGTTTGGCGCCGCCTTCGGCCCTGTCGTTATTCTTTCCCTGTTTTGGCGCAGATTCAACTACAAGGGCGCCATTGCAGGCATCATCGGTGGCGCTGTTGCAGACATCCTTTGGCTGCTTCTCTTCACCGGCACGATCACCGACAAGCTGATGATCGCAAACACCGGCGTGTACGAGATCGTCCCCGGCTTTATCGTGGGTGCAATCGCCGCCGTGGCCGTCACGCTTTTGACGAAGGCTCCCTCCGAGGAGGTCGTCGCCATCTACGACACCGCGCTCCTGCCCGAAACGGGCGAGGAGAATTGATCTCGCGTAAGATCAAAAAACGCGCCCTGCGCGGGCTCTGCGCCCGAGCAAGCCCAAATCCAAAAAGTCCTCGCAGCCCCACGGCCATTGCCGTGGGGCTCTTTTTTACAAATTTGCGGCGATATTATGCTTTTTTTATATTCTTCTTGCATTTTTGGTCAATTTTGTGCTAAAACAGAGCAATAGAAGCCATTGCATCTCCCATCTGTTCGTGCTACAATAAAACTACTCTATGATAGAGCCAATATTCTATGAATGAGATAACAAGGAGAATGCTTATGTCCGAGCTTGCTCTGTTTGGCGGGGAAAAAGCCGTCAAGACGAAAAATCCCGAAATGTTCCGCTGGCCGATCTACACCAAGGAGGAGGAGGACGCCGTCCTTGACGTGCTGCGAAACGTCAAAATGAGCGGCACCGACATCACCCGCGAGTTTGAGGAAAAATTCGCCGCTTGGATGGGTGTGAAATACGCCCTCGGCTTCAACAACGGCACCGCCTCCCTGCTTGCCGCCATGTACGGCGCGGGCGTGCGGAAGGGCGATGAGATCATCTGCCCCACGCTGACCTATTGGGCCTCCTGCACCCAGGCCTTTTCCCTCGGTGCCACCGTGGTGTTTGCCAACGTAGACCGCGAGACCCTTTGCATTGACCCCGACGACATTGAGGCCAAGATCACCCCCCGCACCAAGGCCATTGTGGTGGTGCATTATCTGGCGCACCCCTGCGATATGGATCGCATTATGGCCATTGCGAAAAAGCACGGCCTGAAGGTGATCGAGGATGTTTCCCACGCCCAGGGCGGCCGCTACAAGGGACGGCGGCTCGGCACCATCGGTGACGTGGCGGGCATTTCCCTGATGTCGGGCAAATCCTTTGCCGTGGGTGAGGGCGGAATGCTGCTCACCAACGACCGCAGCATCTACGAGCACGCGCTGGCGCTTGGCTCCTACGAGCGCTTCCAGGAGGGAGCGATCGAGAGCGAGGATCTGAAGCCCTATGTAGGTCTGCCCCTTGGCGGCTACAAGTTCCGTATGCACCAGATGAGCTCTGCCGTGGGTCTTGTGCAGTTGAAATACTATGACGAGCGCTGCGCCGAGATCCGCCGCGCCATGAACTACTTTTTTGACCTTCTGGAGGGTGTGCCGGGTATCCACACCCGCCGCGTGGACGAGCGCACGGGCTCGGATATGGCAGGCTTTTACGAGCCCCGCGCCATCTATGTGCCCGAGGAGCTGGAGGGACTTTCGATCACCCGCTTCTGCGAGGCGGTGTGTGCCGAGGGCGTGGAGGGCTGCGCCCCCAGCGGCTACAAGGCGCTGCACACCCACGCACTCTTCCAAACCGCCGATGTCTACGGTGCGGGCGCGCCCTCGCGCATTGCCAACAGCCCCGATGACATCCGACGGTTTGATGCCAATCTCAAGACCTTCCCCCACACCCTGATGGTGCCCTGGCTGAAAAAGTTTGTTCCTGCTGAGATCGAGGAGTACGCGAGCGCCTACAAAAAGGTGGTGCGAAACTACCGCGAGCTGCTTGCGGGCGACCCCGGTGACCCCGCCGAGCTTGGCGGCTGGAATCTTTTCAAGCACACGGCACCAAAGAAAAAGGCCTGATCCCAAACCCTTCACACAAGCGAGGTGAGCACATTGCACACGGAAGAAACCATGCCCCGTGGGCTGATCATCCATACCGGTCGCGCCTCTGCGGTGGGCGGTATTGATGCGGGCCGCGAGGCGCTGCACGAGCACGTGGAGATCAAATGCTTCTACGAGGGAAGCTCCACACTGCTGATCGGCTCCAAAACCGTTACGGCAAGCGCGGGCGACATTGTGGTGATCAACCCCTACGAATTCCACGCTACCGTGGCAAACGGTGTGGAAAAGGGGCGCTATCACCTCTTTATGGTCTCCCTTGACTTTTTCAGCGGGCCCGACGCGGCAGAGCTTGATCTGCGGACCTCGTTGCTTGCCAAAAACCGATCCTTTCAAACCCTGTTCTGCGGGAACAAGCCGATGCACGACCTGCTTTTGGCGGCGGCCCGCGAGTGCGAGGAAAAGAAAACGGCCTTTGACGTTGCCATTTACGGCCTGATGACCCAATTCTTTGCCCTGCTTTTGCGCGAGGGGCTGGAGAAAAAGGAGGAGAGCGCGCCAAGAGGCGAGCTGCTGCGCTCCTACCAGCTCATTGAGCCTGCGCTCCGCCACATCCGCGACACCTACAAAAGACCGATCACGGTGGATGCGCTGGCCGCGCTCTGCGGGGTCAGCAAGCATTATTTCTGCCGCGTATTCAAGGCGGTCACGGCAAAGACCTCCATGGAATACGTGAGGGACTACCGCCTGAAGGTTGCCGACACACTGCTGGCCAACACGCAAAAAAGCGTGACGGCAGTAGCCGAGGAATGCGGCTTTGAAAGCGCCAATTACTTTTGCCGCTGCTACAAAAAGCAGTTCGGCATCTCCCCCAACAAACGCTGACGGCACTGTCAAAAAAGGAGGCACCGATGATTATTGATATTCACAATCACGCCGATTACCACGGATACGGTGTGAAAAAAATGCTGGAAAACATGGATCGCTGCGGTATTGATCTTACCTGCCTGCTCTCCTGGGAAGCCCCCGAGAGCGAGTGGGATCCCGCAACCAAGGAGTCCTTTTCGCCCTTTTCCGCGATGCCCGTGCCCTTCCTTCGCTGTGTGGCCTATAAGGAGGCGGCACCCCACCGCTTTTTGCTTGGCTACTGCCCCGATCCGCGCGATCCGCAGGCCATCGAGAAGCTCAGGGCAATGACCTCGCTTTACGATCTCTCCATCTGCGGTGAGCTGAAGCTGCGTATGATGTACGACAACCCCGATGCCATTCGCCTCTGGCGTGTCTGCGGCGAGCTGGGGCTGCCCGTGCTGATGCATTTTGACTATGAATTTCCCGCCAAAAACGCCTACCCTCGGCCCAATTATTGGTACGGCGGCGGCATCGATGTGCTGGAGCGCGTGCTCGCGCTCTGCCCCGAAACAAGCTTCATCGGCCACGCACCGGGCTTCTGGGCGCACATCTCAAACGACGAGCAATACAAAACCTGCGCCTACCCCAAGGGTGAGGTGATCAGGGGCGGCAGAATCGAACAGCTGCTTGAAAAATACCCCAACCTGTACTGCGATATCTCGGCAGGCTCGGGCCACAACGCGCTCAACCGTGACCGTGAGCACGCCAAGGAATTCCTCACAAAATGGCAGGACAGAGTTCTTTACGCACGCGATTATTTTGATAACATTCATCGAGAGCTGATCGAGACGCTCGGCCTTGACGAGAGCGTAAAAAAGAAGCTTTACGAGGACAACGCCCGCAAGATCCTGCGCAGCGGCGACAAAATTCCGAAACATATCTGATCCATACATAAAAAGGAGAGTTACACCATGGAAAACATTGCACTTTACGGCGGCACACCCACAAAAACCACCCCTTACGGTACGGGAAAACGCTTTGGCGAGGCAGAGCTTGCCAACCTGAAGGAGGCACTTGACCAGAACACGCTCTTTTACTGGCGCGGCAATATGACCAAGCGCTTTTGCAAGAAGTTTGCCGATATGTACGGCTCCGCGCACTGCGTAGCCACCAGCTCGGGCACGGCCTCGGTGCACGTGGCACTGGGCGCGCTGGGCGTAGGCCCCGGCGACGAGGTCATCACCTCCCCCATCACCGATATGGGCAGTGTGATCGGCATTCTTTACCAGAACGCCGTTCCCGTGTTTGCCGACCTTGATCCCCACACCTACAATATGGATCCCAAGTCCATTGAGGCCAAGATCACCCCCCGCACCAAGGCCATTGTGGTGGTGCATCTGGCGGGCAACGCCGCCGAGATCGACGAGATCGTCCGCATCGCGAAAAAGCACAACGTCTATGTGGTGGAGGACTGTGCCCAGTCCTACTGCTGCAAATATAAGGGCAAATATGTGGGCACATGGGGTGACATTGGCTGCTTCAGCCTCAACGATTTCAAGCACATCTCTGCAGGCGACGGCGGTATGATCCTGACCAACGACGAGCAGCTTTACTACAAGGCCTTGATGTTTGCCGACAAGAACTTTAACCGCCTTGGCAAGGAGATCATCAAAAACGTGCCCTACCTTGCCCCCAACTACCGTATGAACGAGCTGACCGCCGCCGTGGCCATCGCCCAGCTTGACCGCGTGGAGGACATTTGCGCGAAGCGCCACGCCTACGGCGAAAAGCTGGGTGCCGCGCTCACGGGCATCAAGGGTCTTTACCCCCACAAGATCACCGAGGGCTGCGAGAGCTCCTACTGGTTCTACCTGCTCCGCGTTGACGAGAAGGAATTGGGCACCACACGTACTGAGTTTGTCAAGGCTCTTGCCGCAGAGGGCATCCTCGTCTCCGAGGGCTACATCCCCTCTTGTGTCTATCAATACGATATGTTCAAAAACAAGACCGTCTACCCCGGCACCACGCAATATCCCCTTGACGGCACCCACGGCCCCGCCATCGAATATAAGGACGGCGACTGCCCCGTAGCCGAGGAGATCCTGGCCACCTGCTTCAAGCTGGTGATCGACGAGTTCCACACCGAGGAGGATCTGGCGGACACCATCCACGCCATCCGCAAGGTGTGTGCTTACTACCAAAGCAAATAAAACTCCTACCGTTGGAGGGTTAAATGAACAAACCAATGATAACATTCGGCATTCTCGGCTGCGGCATGATCGCGGATTTTCACGCGAGAGCGATTGCCATGCTGCCCGACGCCACCCTGCGCGGCGTGGCAGATCACGCGCCCGAGCGCGCCGCGAATTTTGCCAAAAGCCACGGCGCGAGAGCCTATGAGGACTACGCGACAATGCTGCAAGACGGGAGCATTGATGTGATCTGCATCTGCACCCCCAGCGGCCATCATGCAGAAAATGCCATTGCCGCCCTGCAGGCAGGGAAGCACGTGGTGCTGGAAAAGCCGATGGCCCTCAACGCCGCCGATGCAGCCCGTGTCACGGCAGAATGCAAGGCAAGGGGGCTTTTCCTCACCGTGATCTCCCAGCTCCGCTTTTCGGAGGATGTGCAAAGGATCCGCGCGCTTGTGGGGGAGGGTGCCTTCGGGAAGCCCATCTTTTGCGGGCTTTCCATGAAATATTGGCGCGATCCCGACTACTACGCGAGCAGCCCCTGGAAGGGGACGCTGGCGCTGGACGGCGGCGGCGCGCTCATCAATCAGGGCATACACGGTGTGGATCTGATGCTTCACATCATGGGAGATGCCACGGTGGCGGGGGCCGACTGCAGGACGCTTTTCCACAAGATCGAGGCCGAGGACTTCTGCCTTGCGCTGCTGGAATTTGACAACGGTGCCCTCGGCAGGATCGAGGCCGCCTCCTGCGCCTACCCCGGCTTTCAGCGCTCACTGGAGATCATCGGCTCCGAGGGCTGCGCCATTCTGCGCGAGAACAGGATCGAAAAGCTGGTGGTGCACGGCGAGACCGTGATCGACGGCCTATGCGCGGATGCCGCCGACACCTCAAGCGACCCCGCGGCCATGAGTGCCGCGCCGCACGCCAAGCAGCTGCAAAATCTGATCGACGCCATTCGCGGCGAGGCGCCGCTCCTGGTCGATGCCACCGAGGGTGAGCGGACGGTGCGACTGATCGACGAGATCTACCAAAAGGGCCGAGTGCCGCGCTGAGTCTGCAGCGCGGCTCCCCCGCTGCCCCCCTGTCCCGATCGAGGGGGTGCGGAGCGTTTTGTGTCAAAAACGATTGAATTGTTTTCTTATCTCCTCTTGTGTTTTTCGCCGCAATCTATTATAATAGACCTGTATGGGTGCCGCGCCTTCGCTGCCCCGTACGCGCGATACGCTCAAATTCAGATCGCCGCAGCGGGGGCGGACCAAGCGCTCCGCTGCGGTACAAAAAAAGGACGGTTGCTATGAAATACAACATCATTCCGCAAAAGAAAAACGAATTTCGCGTTTCCAAATACCTTCACTCGGTGTTCTTTGAATACTTTGGCCACGTGATCTACGACGGCATCTGGGTGGGCAAGGACAGCGAGATCCCCAATATCGACGGCATCCGCAAGGATGTGATCGAGGGATGCCGCGAGCTTGGCGTGGGCGCAATGCGCTGGCCTGGCGGCTGCTGCGCCGACCATTACCATTGGAAAAACGGCGTCGGCCCCGATCGTCCCGCACGCATCCATCCCCTGCACGACCCCGCTAACCCCGTCTGGCGGCACGACTTCGGCACCGATGAGTTTCTCCGCTTCTGCGAGCTGACGGGCGCTGACCCCGTGCTGACGGTCAACACCGCATCGGGCACGCCTGAGGAGTTTGTGGATTGGTACGAATACGTCAACGGCCCCGTGGAAACCAAATACGGCCGTATGCGTGCCGAAAACGGCCATAAGGAGCCCTACGGCGTGAAATTCTGGGGGATTGGCAACACCGACGAAAACGTCTGGCACAACGACTTTAACAACCCCGTTGCCTACGCGCAAAGCTACCGCAAATTCCAGACCGCGCTTCGCAAAAAGCGCGGGGAGCTCTTCTTCATCGGTCTTGGCCTTTCGGCACGCCACAAGCTGCCTGGCTGGACGGGTAAGGCGCTCGACTACATCACCCGCAACCAGCACGAGCTTCCCCCCGATGCCCTCTCGGTACACCACTATCTTGGCGGTGCCAAGGGCGGCGGCGAGAAGTGCGGCGGTGCCGTGGATTACACCGACGAGGGCTACTACGCCCTGCTTGATCTGCTGGAGCGCTACCAGTTTGACATCGACCTGCACCGCACCGTGATCCGCGAGCACGCGGGCACGGGTGCCAAAACCAAGATCTGCTTTGACGAGTGGGGCACCTGGCACCCCGAGGCAACCTGGGGGAACAACCAAAACCAGCGCCAGACCATGCGCGACGCCATTTTTGCGGCGCTGACGCTGCACATCTTCTACCGCAACTCCGATATTGTGGAGTTCGCGATGGAGACCCAGCTCTCCAACCTCCTGCAAAGCCTGTTTGAGACCGACGGCCCGCGCTTCTTCAAGACCCCCACCTTCTACGTGATGAAGCTCTTCCGCGAGCATCTGGGTCAAACGCTGGTGCACGTGCTGCCCGATGATATCGACAAGGATCTTGACACCGTTGCCACCATCTCACAAGATGAAACAAAGCTCACGGTCAGCATTGTCAACCGTCACCTCTACGACGAAAAGAAGGTCTGCCTCGGTCTTTCGGACGAGTGGAAGCTCGTCAAGGCCGATGCGGTCACGACAGACGACGTCCGTGCCTGTAACACCTTCGACACCCCCGACCGCATCCGCGATCACAGCGTCACGCTCGACGACGCCAAGGCACCCACGGTGCCCCCGCACAGCGTGCTGCGCCTGTGCTTTGAAAAGCAATAAAACATCACCTGTGGCGCCAAAAGCGCAAAAAAGGCGTGCGCCTTGCAATTTTGCAAGGCGCACG
>JAZNFZ010000021.1:0-5273 GCA_045576195.1 Eubacteriales bacterium
CTTTGAAGGTCTGTCGGCGTTTCTTTTTTGTTGTGGGAACATTTATTTGACAAGCTCAAAGCCCCATTCGCCCTCGCCCGTGAAGCGGTAGAGGTAGGAAGTCGGAGGCCAAGCGGTCTTAGGAAGACAAGACCTGATAACAACTCCTTGGCTCACAGAACGACATGGCTACGATCCGACTTCTTTGAAGGTCTGTCGGCGTTTCTTTTTTGTTGTGGGAACATTTATTTGACAAGCTCAAAGCCCCATTCGCCCTCGCCCGTGAAGCGGTAGAGGTAGGCGTCGCAGGCGTGCATAATCTTGCCGTTTTCCTCAAAGCGCGAGGGGTGGGAGAAGTAGAAGAGATCCTCGCCGAGGGCCTGAATGCCCGTGGAGCCGTAGGGGAAGCGGAAGCCGCGAATGCCCGTTTGCCCGTGCAGGATGCCATAGGGGGCAGGGGAGAGCACGTCGCCCTCATCAGTTCTGCCGAGGAGCGCCTGTCTTGTGGGGGCCTTGGCGCCGTCGATCAGGAACATCGGGTAGTTGGGGAACGCTGCCTTTTTGCCGCTGTAAACGGCAACCAGCCAATGGTGGCGGGTGGGGTCATAGCAGAGGTTTTGCACCCCGTAGTTGGTGTTGCCCGTGTAGAAATAGTAGCGCGCGTCGGCCAAGGGGCCTTCGTGGTGGGGGGCAGTTTGCGAAAGAGGCCTGCGGTATTCGTCGAATTTGCGCCAATCGTATTGCAGGATCACCTGATAGTCGTTATCGGTGCGGTCGGTCTCGCTGTAAATGCCGTAGGCGATCATCAGCTGGCGGGGGCTGTCCTTATCTGCACCGAATACGGGGCCGAAGGAAAGGCCGTCCGCGCCGCTGCAGCCAAAGGCGTGCTCCTTACCGTCCTCGCTCCTCGCGTGGAAGTCGGCGGCCACATCCTGCAGATAGACCGTGGTCATAATGCCGTCCTTTTCGGCATCAAGCCCCTCGCGGGTGATCTTATCTACCTCAAAAACGGCAATGTAGAAGCAGTTTTCCACATAGCACTCGCCCTCGCGCCCCAGCGCCTTGAAGATGCCGCGGCCGATGTCGTCGTTTTTGAACTCCAGCGAGCCGTAGAGCTTGCCGTCCTCGGGGTTGAAGTCGATGCAGCCAAGATGGCCCACAAGGCCGCCCACCGTGCCCACCACGTTGCCGAGCAGGTCGGTCTTGACCAGGACCGTGGTGTGGGAATAGTAGACAAAGCCCCGCCTCGAATCAAAGGCGATGCCCTGCACATGGCCGCCGTCCCATTTGCCGCCGTAAAAATGAAGAGGTGTGTTGCTCATTGGATCAGTCTCCCTTGCTTTTTGTTATATTCAGTATAATAGAAAGGTAGCAAAAATGCAAGCGATTTGGCACAAAAAGGCCGCAAAAAAGCACTCTTAAAAATTTTTTAGAATTATTCTAATTTTTTTCGCAAAATCTATTGACAACCACTTTTTGATGTGTTACAATAAAGATGCTGAAAGAGAAGATCGATCGGCAAGACCTAAGCTTGTACCCTATAAAGATTTTTTGAATATAAGGAGATTTTGTGAAATGAAAAAGTTTGTTTGCCCTGTTTGCGGTTATGTTCACGAGGCTGAGGTGATGCCCGAGGGCTTCAAGTGCCCTGTCTGCAAGGTTGACGGCTCTAAGTTTAAGGTGATGGAGAACACCAAGCTGGCTGCCGAGCACGAGTACGGCATCTACGCCAAGACCGTAAAGAACAACCCCGATATCTCTGAGGAAGACAAGAAGTATATCTTCGAGCAGCTGATGGCAAACTTCCACGGCGAGTGCAGCGAGGTGGGTATGTATCTGTGCATGGCGCGCATCGCACACCGCGAGGGCTACCCCGAAATCGGTCTGTATTGGGAAAAGGCCGCATGGGAAGAGGCAGAGCATGCATCCAAGTTTGCAGAGCTTCTCGGTGAGGATCTTGAGCCCAATATGAAGGCCACCACCAAGGACAATCTCGCCTGGCGCGTGGATTGCGAGTACGGTGCAACCGCAGGCAAGTTTGATCTTGCCGCCTGCGCCAAGAAGAACGCCCTTGTCGCCATTCACGTCACGGTGCACGAGATGGCCCGCGACGAGGCTCGCCACGGCAAGGCGCTTGAGGGTATGCTGAAGCGCTACTTCAAATAATCATCAATAAATCTGCCCCTTGCGGCACATACTAACAAAAAAAGGAGGAGACACCAATGAAATATGCTTGCCCCTGCGGCTATGTGTACGACCCTGCGGTGGGTGATCCCGATCACGGCATCGCTCCCGGCACGGCATTTGAGGATATTCCCGAGGATTGGGTCTGTCCCGTCTGCGGCCTTACCAAGGACGCGTTTGAAAAAGAATAAAAATTTTCCCGTCAGTCAAAACAAATAAAATTTAATATCGGTATCATACGACCCACGGGCAAGTGCTTTGCACTTGCCCGTGGTGTTTTTTTGTGGGGCGAGGGAGGATCTCGGTGCGGCCCTTGCGAGGTGATAGAAAGCTCCCCCGACAGAGCTTTGGCTCTGTGGGGGGAGCTTTTTTCTTATGCACATTTATTATCGCTTTTTGTAGTTGATATAGCCGTCAAACTGGACGGGTTCGCCGTTCTCGGCGTTGAACATATCCTTTTGCAGGTTATCGTAATCGGGTCCCTGCTTTGTGATCACAAGGGTCTGGCTTTCGATATCCGATACCAGGATGTAGCGCACGGAGGCAAGCCGTTGGGCGATGTAGCCGTCCACGTGGCTCTGCACCCAGTCGCCCTGCGCCTTGCCCTGGATCATTCTCGAGACCCAGTAGGCACTGTTCGGCCACCAGAGCACGGTGGGATCCACCGCCTCGTAAAACATTTCATAGGGGCCTGCCCAGCCGTGGTGTGCCACGGTCATCTGGTCGGACTTGAGGTAGTCGCCGTACATACCGCACAGATAGTAGCCGGTATAGCGGTTCATATCACCCGTCATCAGGAAGGAGGTGGGCTCCACCTTTGCGGCTGCCTCGGAGTTGCCCACAAAGGCGCGGATGACCACCGAGGTCTCATTGAAGTAGTCGAGCATATGGGGGTGCATATCCTCGTGGGTATAAAGCACCTCAAACTCCACATTTCGCAGATAAAATCTGTCGCCCGAGCGCACCTTAACGATCTTTGCGGTGTTGGCAAAGCCGTAAAGCAGGCTCTGATACGAGGCGGTGGCACCGCTGGCACCAATGTTGAACTGCTCATCCTTTGAGGGGCAGTTGGTAAAGAAATATTCCATTTTGACCTTGTCGCTGTTGCCGTAGCGCTGTGCAAAGGTCTTCATCTTGCCCGTGTGGTCGCCGTGCAGATGCGTGAGGTAGTAGCCTGCGATGACAATGGGGTTATCCTTGCTCGGCTTTTCGCCGTGGATCTTCACAAACAGCTTTTCAAGCAGCGTATAGATCTCAATACCGCCGCCCGTGGAGCCACCGTCGCAGATGAAGAAGCTGCCGTCCTCCAGCGTGATCACATAGCCGCAGGCACTGCCCGTGGCATCGGCATTGGTGCCCCCCGCCTTCTGGTTGACGGAGGTGATCATGGAGTCGGTGATCTTGGTGTAGGGCTGGTTTTTGTTGAGCAGCGTATCGTCAAGATAGGTCTGCACCGCTCCTGCGGTGGGGGTTGCCGTTACGCGGATCGCCACGGGCCAATCGGGGTATACACCGCCGCCTGCAGGCTTGTCTTTGAAGATCGATTGCACACCGCGGTATTCATCGGCGTGGGCGTAGGCGGCAAAGGCCACGTGCAGCGCCATATGGCGGTTTTCGTTGATGTAGGTGCGGAAGATGCTGCCCTCCACGGCATTTTCATACTTCAGGGCATAGCCCTGCTCGGTCAGCGTCTTACAGTATGCCGTGTAGTTGGCGACCGTGGCACCGTCACCCGTGTAGATATATGCGTAGGAGTCGTCATAGACATCTACATACTCAAGGAGAGAGAGGCCGTCCGCCTCGGGCAGGGGCAGATCCAGGTACACGGGCTCGTCGGAGGTATGAATGTCGGCAATATTGGGAGGCAGATAGCAGATCTTGCTCTCCCCCTCGGTGACGGTGCAAAGCTCCAGCACCCGACAAAGCAGATCGTAGGCCTCATCCAGCGTCGACTCGCTCCAGGAGAGAAGCATAATGTTTTTGTCATCGGTAAACAGGCCGAATTCATTCAGCGCAAGGCTCGAAAGGTTTGCCTTGGCGTTCTCGCGGGAGAGAATGCCGATCTGGAATTCGCGCTCGGCCACGTCATCCGCATCGGTGATATACGAAACAGACTTTTTCTTGCAGCCGTAGTTGTCGACAAACAGATCTCCTATGCGGTAGCAACAATGCACCGCAAAATCGACCTGATTGGGGTTGGTTCCCTTGTTGCCCGGGCCGTAAAACTCGGGGCAGTTGCCGCTGTCATCGTCAATGTAATCGTCGTATACCAGGGTGTAACGAAAGGTCTCGCCCTCGTTGAGCTGCAGCATAGCCATATTGGAGCAGAGGGTCTTTTCGGCCAGCGCGAGGGTGGTACCCGTGCCGTCGCTCTCGCCGAGGTATTGCCGCACGAACTGCTGCAGCGCCACCAGGGTGAGGTAGTCTGTGGAGCCCACGATCGCGATCTTGGCTTCGGTGACCTTGATGATATAGCCGTGTCCCTCGATCTCACTCTTGGCTTCCTTGGATTCGGCACGCCGTGTGTCACCGATCAGGATCTCCTTTTCGGAGACGTTAGTCTCCACTGCCGAATCGGTGGCAAATTTTTTTACAAGCCCCGTGGTGTTCTTGAGGCTCGTGGTAAATGCGGTAAAATAGTCGAAGAGCCCCGAATCGGCAAGACTCTCACCGCGCACCAGCGCGTAGTCGGTGAGGTCCACCTCGACCGTTTTGATCTTTTCCCTGTTGCAGGAGGAGAAAAGCAGCACCGTGCCAAGCAGCATCGAAAGACATAGGAAAAGGGAAAGAAGCTGTTTCATAACTTAAATTCCTTTCAACAATGGTTTTGTGGGCTGGTTGCTTGGCCTCATTGTAGCACAATTGACGGTTTTGGGGCCAAAAAAATGGAATTATTTATATATTTTTTATATATTCTTCATATTTTCTCCGTATTCAAAGGGAAAAGAGCGCCCACCGCTCGGTGGGCGCTCTTTTTGTAACAGAAAACCACGCGACTATCGCGTGGTTCGAAAAAGGCTATTGCTGATGAGAGGAAGCAAATAAAGGGCGAACATAGGATGTATGATAAGAAAGGATCCCTTGTGTAAAGGGAGCTGATGCCGCAGGCG